>NZ_CFQRNQ010000021.1:0-63695 GCF_986071375.1 Paraprevotella sp.
AGGTGTAAAGGCGGCGACGCCAAAGCCGAGCACTACTAATAGCCCGAAAGCTTTCATGCCTCAGGTTACGGGGGTATATCCTTTATGATGCGTGTGTTTTGTATCAGTAAACAAGTAAAGTCAATACAGTGTGATATGTCTGCCATATTTTGGTGGCTATAGCAGCGGTGTTCCACCTCTTCCCATCCCGAACAGAGAAGTTAAGCCCGCTCACGCCGATGGTACTGCCCGCAAGGTGGGAGAGTAGGTAGCCGCCTTTTTAATTTGTTTTCCCCGCGCAAGGCAAAAGCCTTGCGCGGGGAATTTTTCATTTGTGTGAGGATGGTTTTTTCTTATTTTATAAATTAATAAAATAAGAGTTAAAATAGGGGGGGGGTAATTGTTGACTTATTGAAAGTATGTTGTATCTTTACATCTCATAAAAGTTTTTTAGACAGCTGTTTATAGATGTCTGGCTTTATAGGATTGTATTAATAAATAAATATTAGAGATGAAAGGTTTATTAAAAAAGTTGTTTTTTACTTTATTGTGTGGAAGTTTGTGTTATGCGCTTTCCTCTTGTGATGACGAAAATGAAAATCATGGTAGTCATGTCGGTTTTGGAGAGGAGAGATTGGATATAGATCGTTTGGGCGGCTATTATAGACTAAACGTTCACGTGGAGGAAGGGCAGGCATGGACGCTTTCCGTTCCTGAAACTAATGAATGGATTACCGTGTTGACACCAACCGGTAAGGGGGATGCTTCCGTTGAGCTTTATATAGAAGACAATGGGACAAAAGAGAGCCGTACGGATAATTTGGTCTTGGTTACTGAAAATGGCACGAAAGTCCAGATACCGGTGAGTCAGACTAACTTGTTGAATGGTGAAAGCATGCCGGAAAATGACGATGTGGAATTTTATGATGTATTTAATAATAAGGGCATCGGTAAAGGGTATGACATCATAAACCGAAAAGTCAAGCAGTCTGTTGTGCAAATGACGGGCTTGAAAAAACTTATTAATGGGGAAGATGCCCCTTATGCGGATCTTGGCTTATATACAGAAGCCCCCATTGCAGCATCTGATGTGAAGATTATAAGTTATGATTCCATAGACAATAAGTTAGACTCAATCAATGTAAGTTTGAAGATTGGCGTATCTTTCGGTTTGTTTAAACTGGATATTTCCGGTGCTTATATCAGTGGGGAGAAAGTGGCCGATGCGAATGTGACTTACAGGATGGGATGCCGTTATCCGGTGTATGAAGCGTCTTTGGGATATGCGGATTTGTTAGGTTATGTTGCTGAAGAAGAGGATGCAAAAATAAAGCGGCAAATGTTGAGTATCGGTTTCCTTAATTTGAGAGACAAAATTAATGAATTGGCGGAGAATCCGTCAGCCAATAAGGCACAATTGGATGCGGCTTTAGTTAAGTTGGATGCGACTTATGGACCTGTGGTAGTGACAGGAACTACTTTAGGAGGTGAAATGACAATGAAGTTGGACGCAGATAGTTTTGATGTAGCGGACAATATGGGAATAAAAGGTGATGCCAGTCTGTCCATACAAGCTGCCATTTCCATTACGGGAGAAGCACATGCGGATTATATCCGGAAAGGTGAGATGTTGTTGTCCCATTCCAATTTGGAGCTGACCATGTTAGGCGGGCAGGTAGCTAAGGGGCAAGAGATGGCCAAATATTTGACGAGTACGATGGCTGTCAAACGCGCGGAAGTGAATCAATTGGCCACAGACTGGGCGAATAGCATTGTGATGGACGGAGCCAATAAAAAGAATAATACGGCCGAAGTCGTGGAAATGACTTTGACACCGATATGGAGCTTCTTTGACGACGAGGTTGCCGTAATCGTACAGGACTATATCGTAAAGAAATACAAGGATAATCCTAAAGCAATAGTGGATTTTAGTAATTACTAATTAGAATATTAAGTGAAGTGAGGAGCTTGTCCATGATTTCCATGTTTGCCATGATTTTGGCAAACATGGTTTTGTTTTCTTGTTCGGAGCATGAAGATGCTTTGGTTTTACCCGATGTCCAAATAGAGGTCAGCGAGTCTGAGATAAGTTTGGGGCGCGTGGGGCGGTACTATGATGTGAGCATAAGCTCTCCCAAAAAATGTGTGGTGGAATGTATGGCTGACTGGGTGGCTCTCACTTCTGATACTTTGGCAGAAGACGGTATTTTAGAGTTTTATGCCGCCACCAATGATGGTGATAATGGGCGCAGGGCTGAAATCAGGGTGAGTTATGCCGATTCGCCGGAACAGTTTGTGGGGATTTCCATATACCAGTGCGGGTGGTTGGACGTGGAGGATAATGCCTTGTCGGGAGGAGAATTGACACAAGACTTCCGTGTGGGATGGGGATACAATATATTGCAGGATTTTATGAGTGAGAATAGCCTGGTGGCTCCGATTCTGGATTATAACAAGTTGTTGAAGTATGAGGCAGAATTGGGAGACAATTTCATTCAAGAGGATAACCGGAGCTATGAGAAAATAGAAATATATTCGGGGTATTCGCTTGACGAGTTGTCCCAGACCTTTACGGAAGCCCAGGAAAGAGAGAAAAGCAACCTGTCAGGGTCGAAAAAGACCGTAGGCAAATTTGTGAAGACCAATAATTATTCGACTGTGGAAGAACGGTGCTATGGGTATTCCCGTTTGTCCAAGGTTGTGGCTTCACGTTATTTGGACGAGGCGGGGCTACTGTATTTGGCCAACGGGGGGAAGGACATTTATTCTGAGGCTTTTAACCGACTACGCGAGAAAATCATGAATGACCCCACCATTGAAAATGTAGACCGGTTGCTAAAGGATTTCGGGACGCATCTTGTTATTTCTGCCGATTTAGGAGGGATGATAGAGTATATGGTAGACTTTCAGAAGAAAGAAGTGGCGGACGTGCAAACCTATACGGAAATGCGGACGAAATATGTGTATGGCAAGATACAGCCTTCGGCAGAGACTTCGCGGATAGATGCCAGTATTTCCACGGATTGCAGTGCTTCGAAGTCTTTTACCATCCGGGCAGGAGAAAATGAATGTGTGGAGAAAATACGGAAATCCATCGAGAATTTTAGCAATGAGAGCCAAATAGACCAACATTTGCTCTCTGATTGGATGAACAGTTTGGAGGGGGATTACCGTAATGATGCGGAGTTGCGTAAACGGTTGACCATTGTAGGATGTACGACTTTACCGATATGGGTGTTTTTTGAGCCGGAACTGGCTCGTCTTATCCGCGAACGGGTGGAAGAAATCTCCAAGCAGAGCAATTATGATTATGACAAGGATATCATGCAGGGCGATAACTGCATGATTGAGTTGAATGACGGGATGCTCCGTTTCGACACAGGGGATGATGCAACCTTGGTGAAGGTGGTGTATCACGGGAAAGTACCGGTGGCAGAGATTTGCCATGAATACGTGCCGGATATCCGGGCAGACCGTAGGGTTACGGTGATGTATCCTTTGGTGAAAGGGTCGCCGAACCTGAACCGTGGAATATTCCTTGGGGATGGAGAGGGTAATCCTCCTTCCTACATCGCTTTTGAAGGAGGGTTAGTTTATGTGAACCCCATAGACGGTATGGGGCTGACGGATAAAATCACGAAATTGTATTATGTTAATGGTAACCTCTATTTAAATGACATGAATGCGGGAGTGTCTTATGGGGGCATCACGGTGGAAGATGCCTATTGCGTGTTGATAGACAACGTGACGGACCGCTTGCCCTTCGTGAAGATCGGTGTGGGTTACTGGTTGCGTGCTAATTTGGAGCACAGCATTTATTTGGGGGAGCCGGACGACCCGGATGACGAATACAGCAATGTTACGGTGAATGAAATATTCGATGGGAATAGGTATTATACCAATACTTTCGGTGTAATAGATCCTACTTATAGGAGCATGAACGAGGAATTTATTGGAGTAGACAAGTGGTATCTGCCCCAGACTGATGACATTATGAATTTGCGCAATTATGTGTATAAAAATCCAAAGGTACTGTTCAAAGGGCAATTGAGTGGTTTCGATGCGCAGTTTGACGGTTTTTATGGAGTGTATGACATCATGAACGATGACAAGTATTTGGGTTCTTTTGATTTTCATTATGTAAATGAATATAGTGTTATCGCATGCAAGGGCGAAGGACAGACCGGTGCGGCATTGGTGTTGACACCGGATTACCAGTTGCGCACGACAACCTTGAAGTCGGCAAATGATAATTTCTATCCGGTACGTTTGTTCCGTTCGTCCAACTTTAAATATACGGAAAAGAAATGATACGAAAAATATTGTTGTGCATATGTATGGGTGGGATGTTGGCAGCTTGTTCTGAGGACATCTTGCCAGAAGTTCCGATGTTTTCCGGAAGTGAAGACCATGTTCCCATGGCAGACTTTATCTTTGATGGAACGGAAGGTTACCGTGAGTTACAGGTGGATGTACGCGATGTCGTGGCAGGAGAAACGGAAGGAGGATTCCTGACTTTTGTCCCAAAGGAAGGAAAATCTTATTTGTATTTGGAGCAGAATGATGAGAAAACACACCGTTGCGGAAACCTTAAATTGAGGTTGGCAGACGGGCGGACGGAATGTTATACCGTGGTGCAGGAAAGCCGTGACCAAACTTCGCGTGATGCCATTGACAAAGGTTTAATCCGGAATTATGGCGTGGGTTATTCCTTTGAAGGGTATAATGGCGAGAAATGTTCTTTTAACAGCGTAATGAGCCAGGTAATCAACCTCCAGATGTTGAAAGAAGTGGAAGAAAAGGAGAATGACCGGTTGCTTAACTCTGATTATGAGCATGCCATCTACTATGTAACCTCGTCGGGGTATAGTTTGTCGGATTATGTGCACAGCGTGGAGCTTGAGGCAGAAGCGGGTGCCGATTTAATCCTTTACAAAGGGACCTTGAAAAAGACAATGGACGTATTTGAAGTGGTCAACAAGAAGAACTTTTATGTGAGCACGTCTTACATATCCCCTAAAGGCATACGTTCATTGGAAACGGAAAAGTTGAAATATTATGTGAAAGAATACCCGGAGCTTCTGACGCACAGTTTCCGTAAGGCCATCGAGGATTTGTCCCGCCATCCATCGGACATTATGGCGTTGGATTCTTTCCTCGTACGGTTCGGAACCCATGTCGTGCAGTCGGCTACCTTGGGAGGAAAGTTGGATTTACATGTGTCGGTCTCCCAACAAAGCTTCGACACCTACGAGGAAGAAGGGTTGTTTAGTGAAAACACGATAGCCCTGTTTTTCAAGAAAATGAAGTCGGAAGGCAGTAATTATAATTTCAAGGATGTCTTCAATGCGGCGGAGAGCCGTATGGATGTGTCAGGAGGCAGGATTTCCATTTTGAACGAGGCCGTAATCAATCCCGACTTCAACAATGCACGGGTGCAACCGGAATTGTTGGCACAATGGGAAAGCAGCATACAGTATGACGAAGATAACTATGCAGGCAACAATGTGGAGATGGTCGATATGGCAGTCTGCCCGATATGGGATTTGATACCCGACCCCGAAGTGGCGAAATCTGTGGAGACCCGTGCCGTGGGGACGGCTTCCCGTTTGAGCGAAGTGTTCGGGTTCAACCATTTTGCCAATGCGTCTTTTCCCATGTCATTCGATACCGTGCAGTGCAAGATGGGGGGAAAGGAAACGAGCGTGGAGATGCCATACGTGGTAAACATCATTTCGGCAGGCCGTTATGTGGCTACGGTGTGCCGGGAGTGGGTGCCGGAGATTAGCAAGGACGAAGCTGTGAGCGTGGCTTATCCGATATATGGCCGTACGATGGATTGGACGGGAGGGCTTTGTGTGTATCAGGGACGCGCCTACCGTGTGGCATGGCATCACGGTCGTTTTGTCGTGACACCGGTGCCGGATCTTCCTTCGGGGAAATTTTACCTCACCGCAGGTCGCTTGGAGGTGCAGTCCACCGAAAATACGGTATATCAGAAAGCCTATCCTGTATTGGGTTATGAATGGCCCGGAAGTATCGGCATTGACGGGACTTTGACAGGGAAATACTATTACCAGACGCGTAAGTTCTTGGGACATTTTTATTTGGCGACGGATAAGGAGTTTTCCGATTTGCCGAACTGGCGTTGGCAAACGTCTGTGCCGGAAGAGGTGGATAACTACCGCGAAGAGATAAATGGTAGCGAAGAGGCATTCCGTCTTTCCGGGGTTGATTTGGGACGTGACTGTACGGACAATTTGAAGAACCGCATGGTCATGGAAGACGATTATGAATTCTTTTGGAATACGAGCGAAGTTAATTATTAATATGGAGGAAATATGAGAATCTGGCATTATTTTGAGATAGTTTGTTATGTGGTAATCGGACTTGGACTGTTTGTTTCCTGTAATGAAGAGGAAGAAGTGGGGAAAGGGGATGAAACTTCACAGGAAGGTAAAGACCCATTGGTACCCACCCCCGAGGGGGAACGCTTTATGAAGGCGCAACAAATCATCAAAAACCTATGCGAGGTGGACAGCGTGAATGGGAGTGCCACTTATGATTTTAAGATAGGAGAGGTGCTTGATGTGACGAGGCCTACGGAATTCAGCGTGGGCATGGACGACTTGGAAGAAGCCACGGAGTTTTTCCGTTCTTCCATATTGGGGACTACGAATGAGCCTGTAGACCTCAACGGGGTGTTGGAAGTGGATTTACAAGAACAGGGAAGCCTTGTTTTTGCTCCAGGTGGCGATAATGGGGCGTTGGCTACATTAACCATCAATTTGGTGGATTTGCCTGTAATGACCAAGTTGTATTTCATACCTGCCACGCTGTGGCCCGACAATGCCAGTTCGCCTTATGCCAAAGGTAATATTTTGTATGACAAAATAGATAACCGTTATTATGTCTGTATTGCCAGTTATGACACCGGGAGGGACGGAGTCTTGTTTACCTTGGACGGAGGTTGGTCTTATGATAGTAATGATGATAAGGATGAAATGGCTACTGATGGTGGTAAGGTTGTTAATTATTACAATGTCCCTTCTGAGGCGGATTTTAATTCATTGTATGATTATTATACTACCAAGCATGATGATTTGTTGGCTCGCCTGCTGTTGGCTTTTCCTGACTATACGGAAGCAGGGTGTTTCCATAATAGGAAAAGCACAGAAAAAACTTCCACACGTCCCCATAAAATGGATGAAGCTTACAAAGATGTGTTGTCCGGTTCGGATTGGCAGAGGGATGATTTTGACAACAAAATGCGCGAAAAAGGGTTTCATATGACCACGACAGTGAAGGAATATTGGGCGTGGTTTGAATATTGGCATGAGTATTGGTTCTATGGTTACAGGTTAAAGAATGTAGGAGGACAGTTTGGAGAAAAATACCAGTTGCAATATATAGATACACAAGAATACAACGTCCCAGGAGTATATTTGTTGTTGTGTTCCATGAGGCACTTTAGTTATGGGGCGTTTGACAATAACCGTTATGAGCTTAAACGCAGGTGATGTATGAGAAAGAATCTGCATAGGCTATTGTGGCTTGTTTGGGGCGGATGCTTTTTGGTGGCCTGTTCGGGAGATGAAACCTGGCGACCGGACGATGCTTCTTTAGGGTTGGAAAAGTGGAGGCTTACCTTGATTTGCAGTCCCAATGGATTGGGAGACAACGGATATAATGACAAGATATTCGAAGGCGTGTGCCGTTTCCTCGATGTATATGGCGATGAGGTGGAGTTCCATTTGAAGACCCCCTTGTCCATTGACGCGGCTTTGCAGGATTACGAGGACTGGTTGGCGGAGCCGGAGAAAGAGGGGAAGAACGACCTGTTGGTGTTGGCCGGAAGCGAATACCGTGATTTTCCCTCCCTGAAAGGAGGGCCGCTTGGCCATCGAAAAGTCTTGCTGTTCGAGACGAAAGGGGGGGACTATCCTGTAGGGGTATATACGTTCAATCTTTCCATGTATGGTGTAAGCTATTGGGCTGGAAGTGTGGTTGGACTGTCTTCCGGGGATTCCGAACTGTTGGATTCCACATTGGTGTTGGCCGCCATGCCTGATGAACCGGTGTTGGAAGAAGCCATCAGGGGCTATTCGGATGGATTTTATGCCCAAGGCGGTCGTTTTTGCCGTACTTGTTATTTGGCTGACGGTTATGAAGGTTTTGCCATGCCCGACAGTGCTTACCGTATGTTGGACCGGATAGGCGAGGGTTATTGGATGGTATATCCTTTGTTGGGCGGGTCGGCTGCCGGGGTGTACCGGTATTCCCGTGAGGTGCTTTGGACACCGACCATCGGGATGGATGTGGATTGCTCTTCCATCACTACGGCCGTGTTCTTTTCGGTCATCCGTAAGATGGACGGGGTGATGGAAATGTATTTGGGGGATTGGGTGGCAGGCAAAGAATGGCCTGTGAGCCAGACGTTAGGTCTGTCTTCCGGTTGGGTGGACATCGTGGTCAGTCCCAGATTGTCGGATAATAATATGGCCACGATGGTAGAGGCTTGCCGCACGGAGGCCGTTGAAAAAGATAAGGAATATGAAACTTCAAAGCATTAAATATGGCATCCTTGCACTGGCATGCGGGCTGTGCGGTGCTTGCGAGGACGAACCTGCCGTACAAGGCAGCGGGGCAGAGGTGAAAGAATACCGCGTGGCCGTGGTCATGCCCGGTGAGAACCAAAGCCGTTGGGAGAGAGTCGTATCTTGGGCCATGGAGGATTTGGAAAAGGCTCAAAGGGGATTGTCTCGGAAAGTGAAGCTCAAAGTGGAGTGGAAAGATGAAAATGCTCCTGATTTGGAGGACTATCTGAAGGCTGTGGCTGCCGATTCGGACGTGGCAGCCGTGATAGGACCTTATCATTCATCGTCAGCCCGTATGGCTTCCGCCTGTTGCGGGGCACGACGTAAGACTTTGATACTCCCAACAGCCTCGTCCGTGGAATTGCAACGTAGTTGTGCCGGAAAGGATTTCCTGTGGGCTTTGTCCGAATCGGACATAGGTCAGTGTGAGGTGATGCTGACCCAGGCGTTGATGGACGGGGCTGAAAATGTGTATCTCCTTTCCCGTGAAGATGACTATGGGCAAAGTTTTATAGATTGGTTTACTTTCCAGGCTGTAGAATTGGGATTGATGTCACAAGGTAATTATACCTATTCCACACCGGAGGACATGGCCGTGGCTTTGGATAAGATTAATGCGCGTTTCGAGGATTTAAGGCATGACGATGTATTCCAGACTTTGCTTTTCGCACCGTCCCGTACGGAAGATGCCGTGTGGTTGGACAGTTTGGTGCGGATTCATCCTGAATGGAAACTGAGGGGTATCAATTTGATTTGCTCAGACATGGTTTATGCTCCGACCTTGGCAGGACGTTTGACTTCGGGGCTGAATTGGGGAGGAATGGCTTTGGCGGCTGATCCTGTTTCCGGCTTTCCCACAGTTTATCAGGTGAAATATGGGGATGAACCCTTGAATGGCGAGTCCCATCTGTATGACGCACTGGTCTTCTTGGCTTATGGTCTGACGGCCCTGCAATGGGAGCCGGAGTCTGGCCTGAATGAGGCTCTGAAGCGTGTGGTAGACGGGCGTGCGGCCTATGATGGCGGTTGGATGGCAGATGACATGCGGCAGGCTTTTGCTTTGTTGCAATCAGGTGTTTATCCGAATCTGGTGGGCGTGACCGGCAGTTGGGATTTCGATGAGGAGAAATATACTTCCGTCCTTCATTCCACTTATGCACATTGGAGTTATACGCCGGAAGACGGTTTCCATACGTGGGATTATTTGTCTACGGACGGCAGCAGGCGGACTTCTTCCACACTGGCCGGATGGAACTGGGCGGCATCCCGGATGGAGAGTTTTGACGAAAACGCGATAGATCCCGCATATCCTTCCTTACGGCATAATTGGTGCGTTTTGGTGGCGGCTTCCGAAGGTTGGGCGAATTACCGTCATCAGGCGGATGTGTATGCCATGTACCAGTTGATGAAACGTCACGGTTATGATGACGACCATATCATTTTGGTGGCGGAGGATGACATTGCCTGGAATCCCAAGAATTTGTATCCGGGAGTAGTCCGCGTGCACCGGGATGGTGGGAATGTGTATGACGGGATACGCATTGATTACCGTTTGGATGATTTGAAACCGGAAGATTTGGAGGCTATCCTTGCGGGGGAGGCCGGAGGCCGTACGCCTTATGTGGTGACGGGAGACGAACATACCAATGTTTTCCTGTTTTGGAGCGGGCATGGTGTGTATAATGGGCTGAATTGGGGAGAAGGATATGAGATGTTGCGGGGACAGCAGTTGGGTAAGATGATACGGAAGGCTTATGAGCGTGGGAACTATCGGAAAATGTTCGTGGCTTTGGAGGCTTGTTACGGGGGGAGTATGGCCGAAGCTTGCAAAGGGGTTCCCGGTGTCGTGTTCATGACAGCAGCCAATGCCGGTGAGACCTCGAAAGCCGACGTGCAGGATTATGAAATGAACATCTGGCTTTCCAATGGTTTTACCCGTGCTTTTCAGGAGACGATTGATGCCAATCCTTCGATTTCCTTGCGTGATTTGTATTACAAGTTGGCTCGCAACACTGTGGGTTCCCATGTGTCGGTCTACAATGAAGCCCTTTATGGGAACATATTCCGGAATACCATGTCTGAGTATCTGCGCGAATAATTGCAAGTTGTATTTTCTTAAAAAATAGTGGGAAATCTTATACTTATATAATAAGGAAAATGGATTCGTCTGAATTTGCGTAAATTGCGGTCGTTTTTATTATAAATACGGATAAACTTTTAAAAAATATATGGTTATGAACAAATCGATTCTTATGTTTTCTTTCCTCTCGGGAACTTTGGTGTTTTCGAGTTGTGTGACGAAGAAACAGTATGCGCAGTTACAGACGGACTATAACAAATTGGACAAGTCCTATCAGGATACGAAAATGAAACTGGTGGCTTGCGGTACGAAATCCAAGAGTTTAGAGGAGCGTTTGGCCGAGGCGCAGAAGGCGAACGACGAGCTGAAAGCTTCATACGCAGCCTTGCAAGGTTCGTTGGACAAGAGTATCCAACAGAATTCTCAAGGCAATGTGAATATCTCGAAGTTGGTAGACGAAATCAATGCTTCCAATAAGTTCATCAAACAGTTGGTGGAGGCAAAGGATAAGTCAGACTCTTTGAATATGGTGCTGACCAACAACTTGACACGTTCGCTGAGCCGTGAGGAAATGAAAGATGTGGATGTACAGGTGTTGAAAGGCGTAGTTTATATATCTTTGGCAGACAATATGCTGTATAAGTCGGGTAGTTATGAAATTAGCGAGCGCGCCGGTGAGACATTGAGCAAGATTGCCAAAATCATCATGGATTACAAGGAGTATGAGGTGCTGATTGAGGGTAATACGGATACCGATCCTATTTCACGTCCTAATATCCGCAACAACTGGGACTTGAGTACATTGCGTGCATCCTCGGTGGTTCAGGCTTTGCAAAATACATACGGGGTGGATCCAAAGCGTTTGACGGCTGCAGGACGGGGTGAGTATAACCCTGTGGCTTCCAATGACACTCCGGAGGGCAAGATGCGTAACCGCCGGACGCAAATCATCATTACGCCGAAGTTGGATCAGTTCATGGAACTTATTGATCAGGCACCGGAGTCAACGGAACCTGTGGCTGAATAAGCTTTGTCGTAAACAAGCGTAAAAACAGCCAAGCCTGAACTTTTATATGGAAAGTTCGGGTTTGGTTGTTTTTTTGTGGAGGACTGTGCCAGATACAGATTTTATATGATTTTTTATGCTGGATTATGCTTGCCGATTATTTTTTATTGTATATTTGTTGTTGAGCAAATCTGATAGTTATGAGGAAGTTACTACTTGAATTCTGGTGCCTTGCGTGCTGTGGGCTGATGGCTTACGGACAGGAGGATTATTACAGGCCGGTGGAAGGGCTGAAGAAGTCGGAGTTGAAAACCGCGCTTCATGAGTTGATACAGCCGGAGAGCGTGTTGGACTATGGCGGGAAGGGCGAAGGTTATACCTGGTCGGGCTTTGTCGTGACCGACCGTATGCCGGACGGAACGGTGCGCGACCGCTACAGTAACGTCGTTCGCGGGTTCAACGGATTGAATGCCGTGGAAGGCATGAACATCGAGCATTCTTTTGCCAACAGTTGGTGGGGGCATACGGTGAACAACGCCTATTGCGATTTGTTTAACCTGTTTCCCAGTGACGGAACGGCCAACGGGAGGAAAAGCAACAACCCGATTGGAGTGGTCACGGAAACGCCCGCTTTCGACAACGGGGTGACCCGTGTCGGGAAATCCGCGTCTTATCGTGCGGATTCGTTGATTACGGTATGGGAACCGGCAGATGAGTGGAAAGGAGATTTTGCACGTACTTACTTCTATATGGCTACTTGTTATGAGGATTATGCTGATTTGTGGCAGACGACAGAAGGTTTGTTGATGGTTGAGAAAAACCGTTATCCGACTTTGCGGCCTTGGGTGAGCAACCTATTGTTAGCGTGGAGCGAAGCCGACCCTGTGGACGACGTGGAACGTGAGCGTAACGAAGTCGTGTCCGGTATTCAGGGAAACCGTAATCCCTTTGTGGATTATCCGCAGTTGGCCTCTTATATTTGGGGAGACAGTACGGATTATGCTTTTTATATCGACCGCACATCTACGACCCCCGAGTTGTTTGTGCCCGGAGAAGGGGAGACGGTGGATTTCGGTCTGCAAGCCTTGTCCAAGGGATTGGAGGGCCGTTTGACCATTCGGGGGCGTAACCTGCCCGGAGGACTGGCTTTGGATTTCGGGCAGTCCGGTTTTGAGGCGGACAAGACGCAGCTGACGGAAGGCGAAATCGTCCGGGGTGTGACCTTGACGGTACGTTGCCGTACTGCCGAAGCCGGGGTGCACGAGGCTGTGCTCCTGTTGAAAGGCGACGGTTTCGAGCACCGGAATCCCCTGAGAGTAGAGTATGTGGACGGTATTCCTGCCTATCCGGCCCGTGATGTGGTTTGTACGGTGAATGCCCAACGATTTACTGCTTCGTGGATGGACATGGGAGAGGGATTGGATTACACGTTGGCTGTCTATACAAAGGATGAGGGCGGCCGTCAGCAGATGCTTGAAGGCTATCCCAAAACATTGACAGGCGTTTCCGCCACAGTGGAAGGGCTACTTCCCGCTACGACTTATTATTATACGGTAAGCCTTCCGGACGGAAAGGGCGGAGAGGCGATGGTTTCCAACGAGGTGGAAGTCCGTATGCCGGAGGTCACGCCTGTGTTTACGGCCGATGCTTCTGAATTGCATTTCACGTCTGTGCCCGGACGGGTTTCTTCCCCGCAGACAGTGACGGTCACGGCTTTAGGCGTAGACCAGTATGTGACCACAGCCACGGTAGAGGCTCCGTTTGAAGTGAGTGAAGACGGTAAGGAATGGAGTACAAAGGCATCTGTGGAAGGCACGGAACAACGTCTCATGGTGCGCATGGGGGCAATGCCTGAGGAAGGGATGACAGAAGGCGAAATGGTGCTGTCCACTCCTGGGGCGGAAGACATCATCGTGAGCCTTTCGGGAGAGGTGGATCAGAAAAAGGCATTTTTCGAGACCTTCGAGACCGGTTTTAAAAACAGTTATAAGGAAGGCCAGGTGACGTGTGTGGCCGCGCAGTGGCGGATGGCGCAGACCTTGATAGGAGGTTTGGCGGACGACAGGAAAAACGATGATTGGAGCGTGCGTATGCAGGCCAAATCTGGTGTCACGACAGAATTGGAGATGATGGAGGATAAGACGGAGGGTTGCGACTCTTTGTGGTTCTATGCCGGGCTGTATGGTGAGAAGGATACGGGCGTGAAGCTCAGTGTGGACTATTCTTTGGATGGGGGGATGACGTGGCTGCCTGTGGCAAAGGATATAGCTTTCAACAAAGGAGAGTGGAAGCGTTACGGTTACAAATTGGACGTAGACGGGCTTGTGCGGTTGAAGTTCAGCGTGACGGGAACCTCTTCGAAGCGAATCAACGTGGACGACATACAGATGAGCGATTACGGTACGGGCGACGGTGTGCGGCAAATCCGGGTGGAGAATCCCGACGAGTGGGTGGATGTGTACACTTTGGGCGGCATTTGGCTACGTAAGGCTAAGCGTAAAGATGCGTTGAAGGGTTTGAGGCCGGATTATTATATTGTGAAATAAACACATACCGGCATGATACATTGGAGTAATACGTAGCGAGTCAGCCAAAGCGGCGTTTCGTTACGTATTGTTCTTTTGGGTGCAAGGCTCATGAGAAAGAGGAAAAATAAACAGCTACTGTTTTTATTTCACTGAAAAGGGGTAAAAAGAGTCTCTTGTCGTTCTGCATAAACTGCATTTTTCGTACTTTTGCAGAAATACTGTTGAACGAAAATACGACTATATGAATAAGGAAGTCCTATATGTCCTTTTGCCCGATTATGCGGCACATGAGATGGTATATCTTTCAGAAGCCATTGCTTCCGACGAGTTTGCCTTGAAAGAGAACCCGAAATATGTTAATAAAGTTGTGGCTCCGACTTTAGAGCCGGTAAAGTCGATAGGCGGATTCCGAGTCATACCGGATTATTCATTTGACACGATGCCTGAAGACTATGCGGCGTTGGTGCTGATTGGCGGTTTCGGATGGACTACACCGGTTGCAGAGAAAGTCGCACCGATTGTCGGTAAGGCCATTGAGGCAGGCAAGGTGGTAGGGGCGATATGTAATGCCGCATCGTTCATGGCTAAATGTGGTTTCCTTAATCATGTCCGGCACACCGGGAATGGTTTGGAGCAACTTAAGCTTTGGGGAGGAGACCATTATACCCATCTCGAAGGTTACGTCCATACGCCGGCAGTCAGTGATAACAGGATTGTAACAGCCAACGGTTCTGCAACGCTTGAATTTGCCAAAGAACTTCTTCTGTTGCTTGAAAACGATACGCCGGAACGTATCGAAATGTACTATCAATTTAACAAGCAAGGGTTTTGTGACTTGTTCCCGCAATAACCTTGGCTTTGTGAAAGTGTTCAGACGGATGCAAAGATATTTTCTATATTTGGCTTATGACGGCACGAGTTACCACGGTTGGCAGATTCAGCCCAACGGTATCAGTGTGCAAGAGGTGTTGCAGAAAGCCTTGGCCACCCTCTTGCGGCAGCCCGTGTACATCACAGGAGCGGGACGGACGGATACCGGAGTACACGCCCGGATGATGGTGGCTCATTTCGATTTCGAGTATGCCGATGACCCTGTGCGACGGATTGACGGAAGGTGGCTGACGGACAAGCTCAACCGCCTGTTGCCGCCGGATATCTCCATTTACAAGACGGTGCCTGTGGCAGCCGATGCACATGCCCGTTTCGATGCCTTGTCGCGCACCTACCATTATTACCTGCATTTCGGCAAGTCCCCGTTCTTGCGGGCTTATTCCTGCCGTCTGTACCAGATGCTCGATTTTGGGAAGATGAACGAAGCTGCTGCTGCATTGTTCGATTATACCGATTTCACCAGTTTCAGCAAAGTGAATACCGATACGAAGACCAACAACTGCCGTATCATGCAAGCCCGTTGGACGGAGCTTGCGCCAGGCGAATGGCGTTTTGAAATCCAGGCGGATCGTTTTTTGCGCAACATGGTGCGTGCCATCGTCGGTACGCTCGTCGAAGTGGGGCGGGGCAAGCTTACGCCGGAAGGCTTTCGGGCGGTGATAGAAGGAAAAGACCGTTGCCGTGCGGGAGAGTCCATGCCGGGGAACGCCCTCTTCTTGGTGGATGTGGCCTATCCGGACAAATGTTTCATGGTATAGAGTAGAAACGGAAAAGAAAGAGATATATGTGGTTGATTCTGGCGTTTACTTCCGCCGCCCTGTTGGGCTTTTACGATGTGTTCAAGAAAAAGTCGTTGAGAGGCAATGCTGTGATTCCCGTCTTGTTTCTCAATACATTGTTTTGCAGCCTTATCTTCCTGCCGTTCATTCTCGGTTCGGCATGGGGAATGACGGACACCGGCAGCTTGTTTTATATCCCCCCGACCGACTGGGGGGCGCAGAAGTACATCCTGTTGAAGTCCTGCATCGTGCTTTCTTCATGGATATTCGGTTATTTCGGCATGAAGCATTTGCCGTTGACGATAGTGGGGCCCATCAATGCCACACGCCCCGTCATGGTGCTCGTCGGTGCGCTGTTGGTCTTCAGCGAGCGGTTGAACCTTTATCAGTGGGCGGGTGTGGCCTTGGCTGTGCTGTCGTTCTTCATGTTGAGCCGGAGCGGCAAGAAAGAAGGTATCGACTTCCGGCATGACAAGTGGATTTATTTCATCGTCTTGGCCAGTGTGCTCGGAGCCGTGAGCGGCTTGTACGACAAATATCTGATGGCCTCGCCGGAGAATGGGGGAGTGGGGTTGGACCGCATGGTGGTGCAGAGTTATTATAATCTCTACCAGTTGGCGATGATGGGCGTCATGATGCTTCTGTTATGGTGGCCGCGCAGGAAGCAGACCACGCCTTTCCGGTGGGATTGGTGCATCCTTCCGATTTCGCTCTTCCTGTCGGCGGCAGACTTCGTTTACTTTTATGCACTCAGCCTGGACGGTGCCATGATTTCCATTGTCTCCATGGTACGCCGCGGCAGTGTAATCGTTTCGTTCCTTTTCGGAGCCATGGTTTTCCGCGAGAAGAACTTGCAGAGCAAGGCCGTGGACTTGGTGTTGGTCTTGCTCGGGATGGTGTTCCTTTATTTGGGTTCCCGTTAACGTGAAGAGATGTTATTAATAAGGTGCGAGGCGCGGAATGTCGATAAAAATGACTAAGTTTGTGCCCGTAAAATAAAATGGATGTATGAAACGTTTTTTACCTCTTATCATAACGTTGGCATTGGGACAGGCTCTTCAGGCGCAGAAGATGCGCGACGTGTTTGCCGCCATGCCCGACAGCGTGTTGGGCATCATGACGAAAAATAACCGTTTGGATTGTATCGACTTCATCGAGAACACCATGGCCGCCAAAGTGCACAACCGGTTCGATGGCGACACGGAACTGAAAGCTCTCACGGTGGACTATCTCGAATTGCAGCTGACAAAGAATTGCCGGGTGGAGATGAAGCTTTTGCCGTCGGAGGACACGTTGTATTATATTTGTGTGGCACGTACTTATTCCGGACCGATGGCAGAGACGAAGGTAGCCCTTTACACACCGGATTGGGAAACATTGCCTGAAGAGAAATGGATGTCCCGTCCGGTGTATGCCGATTTTTGGGAAACGAACGATTCGGTGGACAAGGAGGAAGTGGCACGTCTGCAGCATTTGCAGGACATGCGCTTTGTGACGGCTTCCCTGCAACCGGACGATATGCGGCTGACTTTTGTTTTGCAGCCCGGCGAGGTGGATAAGGATGAGGCGGAGCGTATGAAGAAAGTTTTACGTCCTGTCGTGTATGGGTGGCAAGGTAAGCGGTTTGTACGAGTTGAAGATTAAAATATTGTATTTTAGCTGATTATATCTTTTAGGAAAAATCTGCGCCAAACGGAAAATTGTTTGGCTGTGATTGATTTTTCGTTCTGCTGTGATTGATTTTTCATTTGGCGCAGAATGAAATCACGGTCTTTTGAAGCCTATTCCTCAGGGGTAGGAAATGGCGAAAAAATGCGACTTCATTCTGCGGTGTGTCTCCTTTTTGTGCAAAAGAAAACGGTGTGGAAACTGTTGTCACCACACCGTTTTTTATCTTTTCGATAAAATATGGAATCCCGATTTATTTGCGGCTCTTTCCGTAGCGGCTCATGAACTTGTCTACGCGACCTGCCGTGTCCACCAACTTGCTCTTGCCTGTGTAGAAAGGGTGAGAGCTACTGGAAATTTCAATTTTCACTACCGGATAGGTTTCGCCTTCAAATTCTATGGTCTCGCTCGTTTTGCAAGTAGAACGTGAAAGGAACATGTCGCCGTTGCTCATGTCCTTGAACACTACGGGACGATAATTCTCAGGATGGATATCTTTCTTCATTGTCTTATAATTTTTTGTCAGTTCAACTTATAGTTGGTAACTATATGTGTAATGGTCTGATTTACGAGGTGCAAAGTTAAGCCTTTTATTCAGAACCACCAAACTTTCTGCGGAATATTTTCGGCTATAATCCGTTCCAACTTTCTATATTATAAGTTTGTTCTACAGGTGTCTCTATCCGGTCGGGCAGGTTGCAGAAGAAGTCGATGCCCGTTTTCTCTTCCAGTTCGTCGATGCTTACGGCCCAACTACGCAGGTCGGGGTTACCGCCATACGACTTGTGTTCCACCCAAAATCCGATGGCCTTGTAAGTGTTTTGTCCACCTGCGTATTTCTTGCAAAGCAAGGCCATGAAATAATACTTCGGGACGGGCATTCCGCTTCGGGTGTATGCTTTAATCTGGCCGTCGAGAATCGTGCCGCCTTTCACGACGAAGAGCGTGTCACGAAAGGAACTGTTGCGCCCCCAGTTTTGTACCTGACCTTCCAAGTCCACCCAGTCGTCCTGGTTGAACCGTCCCATTTGCGGACTCATGTTGGACAGGTAAAAGGTTTGCCCGTTGGCATCTTTGGAGAACAGCCGGTCGGCCGAGGCGCAAAGGTGCCCCCGGTTGTAGCCGCTTCCCCGGTAGTCTTCCAGTTCCGTGCGCTCTCCGGCCGGAATATCCGGGTCGGCTTGGAAGGGATCCCCCTCCCATACGGTGCCGTTCCATTCTGTGCCTTTCCAGTTGTTGCGGTTCCAGGAAGTGCCCGCCGTTGTATTGGTAAAAATGAAAGCCACCCAACGTGAATGCTTTTTTTCTTTATGCCAATCTACGGTATAGTTCAATACTCGCGTACCATTGTAGGTCACGTAATGGGAATAAATGTCGCCTGTCTGGTCGTCCAACCTCGGCATCTCGAGATTGGCTGCATTGGGGATGACCGAAGGGTTGGCGTTTTGGTTCGTGGTGTCGCCTGAGGCTCCATCGGAAGAGTCGTCGTTGCAGGCGGTGAGGATGAAGGCTGAGCTTAAGAAATAGAGTAAGATGGCTCTTTTTTTCATTGTTCTTATTTAAAGATGAAAAGAGGATGTGCCGTCCGGGCACATCCCCCACGATAGATTGGATGATAAATTATTTTATTTGACGGTCACGTTTTTAATCTCCCAGGTTAAGGTCTCATCACCGTCGGCATTTTTGTATTTGAAGGCCAAATATGCTTGTGCGCCTACGGCCGGTAGCGTAGCTTGCGCATCGCTGAAGGCCCATCCTGATTCTGCCGGATAGTTGATGGTCACTTGTGTCCATGTGGCAGTTGTCACGTCACCGGAATAGTTATTGGATACCCATACGGTGTAAAGTTGGCTGGCGTTGTCCATACTCTTGTTATAAGGGCCGAAAGCTTGCTCGAAAGTCAGTGTTCTTGCTTTACCCAGGTCGATAGCCGGTGAAATCAGCCAGTCTTCGTTTTTTACAGACGTTCCGTTGGCATAAGCCGACATTTTCATGCATTTGTATTGGGTGTCTGCGTTCCAGGCTTGTTCTCCGGTGATGTCGGCTGTGGTAAAGCTACCGATGCCGTTAGCAAAACTTTCGGAGAAAATGGCATCTCCCGGTTCTTCCGGTTGTTCCGGATTGCCTCCTTCGATGATTCCCCCGTCGTTAGTTTGCAAGGAGAAATCGTCTATGAGGACGCTTTGTCCGGGATTCTTGCCGACCATGACCACCAAGTTTACTGTGGTATTTGCCTCCAATGTGAATTCGTGGGTGGCTTCTACCCATGTATCTTTGGTAATGTCATTAACGTATGCTCCATATTTGTAGCTATCTCCTCCGGCGATACTTCCGTCTGCTTCATTGACTGCATATCCCAAGCGGATGCTGGCGTTGGCATCTACGGCCTTGAAGTAAGCCGTGATGACATAAGTACCGGCTTTCAGTGTCATTTCCGAACTGCCGAGACGTTTGTTAGCGTCGGTAGAACCTTCTATCATTGCAGAATAACTTCCTGCATGGGCGTCGGTAGATTGGGTAACGGTGGCATTTCCTGCACTGTTGCTTGACTTCCAACCTGTGGCCACACCGTTTTCCCAAGTTTCAAAGCCACCGTTTTTGAGGAGGTTTTCTCCTGTGATGGGTTGGTCGGCTTGGGCATTACGCTCTTCAACCAGAATATTTTTCAATTCAAATGTACCGGCTTTGTCCGTGCAGTTGTAGACGAAAGCAAGCTTGATGCTCTTGCCTTTGTAGGCGTTCAGGTCGATGTCTTTAGAATCAACAAAGTTCCAATCACTGCAATCTTTGATTTCTACAGGAAGTTTTTGCCAGTTTTCATTGGATGCTTCCGTAATCCATACGGTCATGTTGTTTTCCAAGTCGTTGAAATAACGGGCACAATAATCAAAAGTCAAGGTGGCAGCCGAAGCTTGCGTCAAGTTGATAGCAGGAGATACCAACCAACTTTCGGCGGCATAGTTTACACCGTTGATGTACGATGTGGCTTTCATGTATTTGTAACTGTCGAAGGTCCACACTTCGCTACCCATTTCAGACGGTATGTTGACGTTGTTAATTGTAAATTCACCCATACCCTCTGCGAACGTTTCACTGAAGATGGCGTCTCCCGGCTCTTCAGGGACATCACCTATCTCCTGTCCGTCAAGGATGGCGGCAGTAACGGTTTTCACCCCGGCGCTGCCGAAGTACTTCTCCATGGTGCCATAGAGCATGACTTCCTTGCCTAAGTTTTCCGGATGGGCTTGCAGGTTGAGTGCGTTACGTACGTCGCCGCTCGGGAGCTGTACGGCCATACAGTTGTTGATGTCCTTGCTGTCGGCCGAAGTGGCAATCACGATGTTGGTAGTGCCGGCTCCTTCTGTTCCGAATACGATGTCGGAAATCGTGGAAGAAGTATTGTCGCCAGTCGGGATGTAACCTACGATATAGGCTTTTACCCACGCGTAACCGCCGTTTTGGTTCAATGCAGCCCCCTTGATGGTGTAGGGAGATTCTTTGGAACCGGTTCCATATATGCTGTTGGCATCTCCCTTGCCCGGTATGTCGTAAGGAGCAGGGACGTCGTTACATGCCTGGAACAGGAACACGCCTAATGTCAGGCATAATAAGCTGATAAAACTTTTGGTTTTCATATTGTTTCGTTTTTGTTGGTGAATGCTTTTTATTGAATGTCTCTTGAAGTGCGTACGGTGAGTTGCCATTCGCCGTTATATTGGGTGAGTAATCCCGTGACGTCCACTTTTCCCATCTTCATGTAATTCGTGGCGAAGTTGGCGTAAGTGCTAGTGCGGAAAGGAATGTTGGTGTTTCCGACTTTGAGGGTACGGTTTACACCGTTTCCTCCGTCGCCTTCTGCTTCCGGAGCATATTGGGTCAGTCCGTCGGCTTCTACAAATTCCGCATCGTTGATCTTGACAAAGAATGCAGCGTCGGCTTTATTGGCCGAAGAAAGCCAGGCTTCGTCGATTTCCATAGGAACCAGTTCGGGGTAAGATAGGTCTGGTTGGCCGATGACTTTGACATGGTCCTTCCATGTGTATTCCGGCATGCGGCCTATCTTGCCTTGGTACAAGGCACCCAACTGGGCCATGGAGCCGTAGCCGCCTACATAAAGCCCTTTGCAGTTGATGGCTATTTTTTGTCCTACGGGCAAGAACGCATACAGTCCGGTGGCGTTTATGCCCACGACTAAAGTACCGCTTCCGTCATTGACATACAGGTTCTTGTAGATGTTACCGGATTCGTCATCGCCTACTATGACTCCGGAGATGACCAGGTCCTCTTGTACTTCTTCCGCTTTGTTGCTGCTGACGATGCCGGCATATTTTGTCTTTAAGTCGGCGATAGTCGTATTGGCTTCTCCCACGGCGGGATTTCCGTATGTATAATTAGTCGGGTCGTCATGGTGGTCCATACAGCCGGAGAAAACGGCTGCCAACATGGAGACGAGCAATAATTTAATATTTTTCATATTCAAGTTCGTTTTAATGAGGTTAGAAGCGGAATCCTACGTTGAGGAAACCGTTGAGTCCTTGTGCATAGTAATATTTAGAGTGGCGTGAGAACTGGTAAGGACGCTCGCGGCCGTCGTCGTATGCATCATCGCGGTTCTGTTCGTATCCTCCGGTTTTCATGTCCGTATTGTTGGTCACGTTGTTCAGCGTCAGGTTGATGCTCAGAGAGCGGCCCTTTTGCAGGCGGATGTATTTGCCTATGGAAAGGTCGAGCATGAAACCGCCATCGAACTCTTCCTGTCCGGGGATGTTTACGCTTACCTTGTTGCCGTCTTCACCTACGGTCCCGTTCTCACCGGCTGACACACCCAAAACCTTACCTAATCTGCGGTAAGTGGAGAAGTCGATGAATCCGCGGTGGTAGTAGTTACCGTTGATACTGAAGAACCAGCCTTTCACATTGTAGTCCAGTCCGAGACTGTAGGCAGAGAGCGGAGTTCCGCTTTCTTTCATTCCGTCGATATACACGACATCTTGCGTAGTCTCGCTTTCGTTTTCGTAAGTCAGATTGGCGTTCGGGTTGTTCACATATTCGGCGTTGTTGAATGTGCCCAACGCTTTCAGGGTCAGGTTTGACGTGAGTTTTACGCTGGCAGCCAGTTCTACTCCCATATATTCTTTCTCGACTCCGGTCATCGACAGGTAAGTGTAGCGCGACTCCTGGTCGTTGTAGAACTGGTCGAGTTCGGTCACATTGTTGAAACGCGTGTAGTAGCCGCTGACTTTGAAAGCGAAGATGGGACCGTTGAACGCATAGCTGGCTTCGGCTGTCATTACTTCTTCGTTGGTGAGGTCCGTGGCGAAGTCGTTCTTCAAACGGGGGGCGATGAATGCATTGTAAGGCAACGGTGCATTTTCTTCATATCCAAGCCCGACGTTGAACACGTGTTTGCCTCCGATACGGAACGTTGCCCCGGCCTTGGCTCCGCTTTCCAAGAATTTGGCTGTGCCGCTCTTGCCTTTTGAGTTGTTGGCCGCACGGCCGTTGCGCATCAAACCTTCGCGTTCCATGGTCGTTCCGCCCAAACGTCCAGCAAAGAACAAGCTGTAGAAACTCTTGTCGAATTGGTAGTTGGCCCAGACGTTGGCTTTGTTGACGAATATATTATAGTCGTAGCCGAACTTGTCGTCTTCACCGATCAGGCGGTTAGGATTGTCCAAATCGTTTTGAATCATGCTGGAGTTGTAGCCATAGTCGCGCACGGAGAATTTGTCTACGTCCGTGTATTTGTTGGCACCCAACAAATCTTTCATGGTTTTGTAGTGCATGCCTTTGGTGGTACTGACATTTAACCCGGCTGTGATATTGCCGTACTTTTCCATGTCGCGTTTCAGGGTGGAACCGAAGTTGAAGGCCATTTGGTCGTTATGACGGTTTTCTACGTAGTATAAGGCTTCGCCCCCTAACGTGTTTTGCTGGGCGTTGGCAAAGTACATGGCATCCCAATCGAGTTGGCGGTGGGACTTTGCGCTCGTCCAATAATTGTATGCGTTCTGCCAAGTTTCCACATCCTCGTCGCTCAACGGTTGGTTGAATACGTTGCCGCTGATTTGTCCGCTCGGTAACTTTTTGTAGTAATCCGGACGCGGGTCGGCGGCATTTCCGCTCCATCCCAAAGCGCTGCTGGCGTACATGCTGTATTTTCCGGAGAACGATGTAGACAGCTTGGTTCGTTCGTTGATGTCGAAATCCCAAGTGACAATCGCCGTCGGTTCGAAAGAATTTACCACACGTGCATTACGCTTTTCACCGTTTTGGTAACCCCAGTTGGGGTTGTAGTAATGGTCGTTGGCCAACCAGTAAGCTTCTTCTGTGGAAGAACCCTGTTGGGCGCGTTCAGTGGGAGAACCCCAGGTCGTGAAACTCAAACTATGCCGGTCGTTGAAGCGTTTCTCGAACCCTAACAAGTAACTGAACGAATTGTAGAACGTGCCTTCTACGAATCCTTCATTAGCCCAACGGTAACCGATAGAACCCGTGAAGGCCCATCCGTTGCTCATCAGCCCCGAAGAGTAGGTGTACATGCCTCGTGCACGATAGTTCCGATTGGTTCCGGACAAAGATAATTTGTGGCCTGCGGCGTATTGTCCGGCCCGTACATTAATATTATCCGCTCCTCCCACCGACGTATAGCCGAATTGGTTCATTAGGAAAAACGGGGAGCCTTCACGATTACGGGTCGCGTCGTTCAGTCCTCCGATAGAACTGTAACTGAATACGCCTCGCTCGGCATCATTGAACTGGATGCCGTTGATGAACATGTCGTTGTTGGAGTTCTGATAGGCCCGCAGGCGGAAACGCATGGGGCTGAATAGATAGCCCACTTCAGACAAATACAGGTCGTTGCCGACCCCTGTGATGGCCGAGACGGTCTGGCCCGCATCGTCATCTTCATTGAGTTGCGATTCTGTGAACGAAAAGTCCGCATTCTCGTTCTGTGCCCGTTGTTGGAGCACGGCCAGAGTATCTGCCTGTTGTGCGTGGAGCAAGGCCGACACGAAGAATGCCGATAGAATCAAAGTTGTCTTTTTCCCCATATCTCGTAGATTTATTGTATTGTTGTTACAAAGAAACACATAATTTTCAAATTAAAGCCATCCCGGACTAACTTTTTGCCATTTTTTTTTGGCTCGGTTGCCGAAAAAAGCCATATTTGTAATAGAGAATTAACAAAACGTTAAAAAAACATCTTATGAAACGAATGTTTATGGTTATGGGCTTGTTCGTGTTGCTGTTTACGGCAGCTCGTGCCCAAGAGAAGAAATTCGGCATGTATGCGGTTGGGTTTTATAATCAGGAAAATCTTTTCGACACCATTCATGACGAGGGGAAAAATGATTTCGAGTATCTGCCGGACGGGGCTATGAAATGGAACGGAATGAAGTATTTCTCCAAATTAAAGAACATGGCCACGGTGTTGTCGGAGATGGGGACGGACAAGTTGCCCAATGTCGGTGCATCTGTCATCGGAGTGTCTGAGGTTGAGAATAGCCGTGTGATGCAGGATTTGGTGGAACAACCGCCTTTGAAGGCACGTGGAATGAAGTTCGTCCATATCGAGGGACCGGACCGACGTGGCGTAGATTGTGCGCTGATATACAATCCCCGTTTCTTTACACCGGAAAAGTCGTTCCTGCAACCTTATATATATGAGGCAAAGGACAGTGCCTATCATACGCGTGGATTCCTGACCGTACAAGGAAAACTGGCGGGAGATGACGTGGCCTTTATCGTATGCCATTGGCCTAGCCGTGCTGCGGTTTCATATTATAGGGAGCGTGCCGGGAAACAGGTCCGTATGTTGAAAGACAGTATCAGCAAGGCAAACCCGGGAATGAAAATCATTGTGATGGGGGATATGAACGACGATCCTTTCAGTCCGAGTATGGCGAAAGCTTTGGGAGCCAAACGCGAAATGAAAGATGTGGGCGAGTCCGATTTGTATAATCCTTGGTGGAATGTGCTAACTAAAGAAGGACGGGGCACGTTGATGTACGACGGCAAGTGGAATCTTTTCGACCAAATCGTAATGACTCCCAATTTATTGAATTTGGACGGCAAGAAGGATTATTCGACCTTGAAGTTCTTTAAGCATGAGATATTCTCGCGTAATTACCTGTTCCAAACCGAAGGGCGATACAAAGGCAATACCAAGCGTACGCATGCCGGCGGAGTGTGGCTGAACGGTTATAGCGACCACCTTCCGGTTGTGGTATATTTGGTGAAAGAGATGAAATGACACTGCAAGCACTCCCTCGAAACGGTAAAATACGCTTCGGGGGATTTTTTTTGCTTAAAAGATACAGGCGGTAGGTATGGATTTGAAGAAAAATGTCTATCTTTGCCCTACCAAAAAGAGTGAAATGAATTGTTCTTTTTATAAATTATAAAGATATGGTTAATTACAAAGACTTAGGCTTGGTGAACACCAGAGAGATGTTCAAAAAAGCCATTAATGGCGGTTATGCCATTCCTGCTTTCAACTTCAACAACATGGAGCAGATGCAGGCTATCATTCAAGCAGCCGTAGAGACCAAGTCTCCGGTGATTCTTCAGGTTTCTAAGGGTGCCCGTCAGTATGCCAACGCTACATTGTTGCGCTATATGGCTCAGGGTGCTGTTGAATATGCAAAGGAATTGGGTTGCGCCAATCCCCAAATCGTGTTGCACCTTGACCACGGTGATTCTTTCGAGACTTGCAAGAGCTGTATCGATTCAGGTTTCTCTTCTGTGATGATCGACGGTTCTCACCTTCCGTATGACGAGAACGTGGCTTTGACGAAGAAAGTTGTTGAATATGCCCATCAGTTCGACGTAACTGTAGAAGGTGAGTTGGGCGTGTTGGCCGGAGTAGAAGACGACGTTGTGGCTGAACATCACACTTACACTCGTCCTGAAGAAGTGGTTGACTTCGTAACCAAGACCGGTTGCGATTCTTTGGCTATTTCTATCGGTACTTCTCACGGTGCATATAAGTTCAAACCCGAACAGTGCCACGTTGACCCCGCTACAGGCCGTTTGGTTCCTCCTCCTTTGGCATTCGATGTATTGGACGGTGTAATGAAGGAACTTCCGGGCTTCCCCATTGTTCTGCACGGTTCTTCATCTGTTCCTCAGGAAGAAGTAGATACCATCAACAAATACGGTGGCAAGTTGGAAGCAGCTATCGGTATCCCCGAAGACGAATTGCGTAAGGCTGCCAAGAGTGCGGTTTGCAAGATCAATATCGACTCAGACTCTCGTCTGGCTATGACGGCTGCCGTTCGCAAGGTATTTGCTGAGAAGCCGGCAGAGTTCGACCCGCGTAAATATTTGGGTCCGGCTCGCGACAACATGAAGAAATTGTACGAGCACAAGATTGTCAACGTTTTGGGTTCTGACAACAAGTTGTAATCCGGTCGTACGGCGTATAAAAGTTAAAGGGCTGCTTTCGGGCAGCCCTTTTTCATGCTTATTGCATGTTTAGTAGGTTTTCAATTTTCCTCGCCGTTGTCCGTCAGTTGTTTGATAGCTCCGTTGCTAGGGTAGAAAGTGACTTGTGTGGTGGTCTTTTTGTCGAAGAGCACATTGCTCAGGATTTCTACATTGCCGAATTGGCCCATGGGGAACTCTCCTTTGCAGAACTCTCTGGAAGCATTGAATACGCTGACCGCCACTCGTTCAGGTACATTATAATATACTCCTTCTTCCATCTTACCTTTCTTTTTGGCAGCCTTTTCGTCCACGACGGGTTGGGGGAGGGTATTCATGTTTTTCAAAGAGAGGTAGACCGGTTCTCCGGATAAATCGTCATTATCCACTACGCCCAGTTTTTCCGAGAAACGGAACAGCACCATACGGTCTGTGAATTCCGCAGGTGTGAGTTCTATGGTGAAAACCTCCGTACTGGTGTCCACTGTGCCTTTGAACAGTTGTGTAAGAGCGGTTTCCTGCATCGTCAATTGGTCGAGCATCAATTTGAGTTGGGCGCCGTCCTTCGGCATGTTGTCCGCTTCGCCCTTAATCAATGCCGTGCGGCTGTCCCGGATATCGTAGATTTCTTCGGCCGTCAGCTCGGCTATTTTGGCATTGCTTCCGGCTGAAAGGATTTCCTGGTTCATGTAATCTCTGGGATTGAGTCTTTTAGGAGCATCATTTCCTTTCGGTATGGCCGGCAACGGTTCCTCTTCCCCGTCGGTATTGATGGACAGGAGGATGCCTTCGGAAGTGAGGCCTACCAACGGGGCTACGGTTCTCTTTTTAAGCTGTATGCTGTAAACTTTTTGAGGATCGGGTACTCCGTAAGGTACCATATCTATACTTTTTATACTCCACTTCGTGTAAGGTTCCTGAATTATTTGGGATAAACGGAGATAGCGGTCAGCATATTTGCTGAATTCTCCGGGGGTATAGACTTGCTTTTCAGCCACGACGACCAAACGAAGGGCTGTACGGGGCAAGTAATAGGTTACGCCCTCCACCGTGGCACCGGGTACGTACGGGCTTACTTCGGTTTGTGCGACGGCACCGAGTGTGCAAAGCGCCAGTCCGCATAACAGGGTTCTTGCTTTCATAAACTTTATTTTTATCAGTGTTTATTCTTTTAATTTCTTAAAGGCTTCGGGGAGTGCGTCGATGATGTCGCTAGCAATCATGCTTTCTTCGCCTAACCTTTCGCGTGCGATGTCGCCGGCCATGCCGTGGAGATAGGTACCCAACTGGCAAGCTTCATTGGCCGTATATCCCCGTGCCAGTAAAGCCGTAAGGATACCGGTCAGCACATCACCGCTTCCGGCCGTGGCCATGCCTGCGTTGCCCGTGGGATTGATGATAACGCGTCCCGTCGGTGTACAAATCATGCTGTTGTGTCCTTTCACGATGACATATAACTGCATTTTGATGGATAGCTCGCGGGCTTTAGCCATACGGTCGTAACTGTCGGTACATGCTCCCACGAGGTTTTCCAATTCTTTTGGATGCGGAGTGAGAATCGTGTCTTGTGGGATTTCCGGAATCCATTCCGGATGGTTGCCTAAGATGTTGAGTGCGTCTGCGTCGAGTACCATTTCGCCCGGATGGTTACGGATGAAAGTACGCAGCGCTTCTGCCGTTTCTTCGTGTGTGCCCAGTCCGGGACCGATGGCCAGAGCGTTGTAGTCGTAGGTACTTATGGCTTTCGACACCCGGATGTCGGACAAATCATGGCTGAGTATGGCTTCGGGCACACTGCATTGCAAGATGTTGTTGTTCATGTCCGGCGTGTGGACGGTCAGTTTGCCCACTCCACTTCTCAGGCAAGCCTTTGCCGCGAGGATGGTTGCGCCTCCCATGCCGTACTGTCCGCTGACGAGCAGGGCATGCCCCATGCTGCCTTTGTGGGCGAAAGGGTTACGCGGTTTGAGTATCTTTTTCACCTCTCCCGGCTCTATTACCGTAATACTACAGTCCATAGCCGCCAATCCCTCGGCGGAAAGCCCGATGTCCACGGGCTTCACTTCACCGAGATATTTCTGGTTCTCGCCGAAAAAGAAGGCCAGTTTAGGAAGCTGGATGGTCAGGGTCAGGTCCGCACGGACGATGGCCGACGGATTATTGTATGTGTTGTCTTCGCTCATCAAGCCGGATGGGATGTCGATGCTCACCACTTTGGCCGGGCTGGCGTTGATTCTTTTCACGAGACCGGCATAGCCCCCGTCCAAAGGCTTGTTCAATCCGGTACCGAACAGTCCGTCTATGATGACATCTTTTGCGTCCACTTCAGGGAAGGAGAATTGGGAAGATACTTCGGTGAACATCAGTCCGGCCAGGTTTTCCAGTCTTTTCTTGTTGTTCAGGCAATCGTCGCTGAGACGTCCCGTGATGTTGAACAGATACGTCTGTACCGTATACCCGGCGTTGCAGAGCAGGCGGGATACCGCCAAGGCATCACCGCCGTTGTTACCCGGACCGGCAAACACGATAAAGCGGGTAGCGGTGGTCCAACGGCTTTTCAGTTCGGCTGCAATCGCTTTTGCGGCACGTTCCATCAAATCGATGGATGAGACGGGTTCGTGCCCGATGGTGTATTTATCTAATTCTTTAAACTGGGTCGAGGTGAGTATCTTCATGACAAATAAAACTTCGTTTTCTTTCGTATTCTCTTGGTTTTGCACTATATTTGCACAAAATTAGCAAAAAGATATGGAAACACTTCAGATAAAGGATAAAAAATTTGCCGTATCAATACCTGAATCCGAGATATTGAAACAGGTGAAGCGGGTGGCAGGGGAAATCAACCGTGATCTTGCCGGGACAGAGCCTGTTTTTCTGGCCATATTGAACGGTTCTTTTATCTTTGCGGCCGATTTGATGAGGGAAATCAGGCTTGCTGCACAGATATCGTTTGTCAAGTTGGCTTCTTACGTGGGTACGTCTTCAACCGGTTCCGTCTGTGAGATGATAGGGCTGAATGCCGATATCGCCGGACGGGATGTCGTGGTTGTGGAGGATATAGTGGATTCCGGATTGACGATGAAATACGTGACAGAAATGTTGGCGAAGTACAATCCCCGTTCCATTTCCATTTGCACCTTGTTGCTCAAGCCCGGTAATTTGAAAGTGGATTTGGATATTCCGTACAAGTGTTTCTCCATTCCCAACGATTTCATTTTGGGATATGGGTTGGATTATGACGGTTACGGGAGGAACACCCGTGACATTTACACCGTCGTGGAATAAGTTGGCAGTATCTATTGCCGGGAAAGGAGGAGAAAGATTGTTTCAACCAAATACAAAATAAGAACGATGAAGAATATTATTATTTTCGGTGCCCCGGGATCAGGCAAGGGCACTTACAGTGACGAGATTGTGGCAAAATACGGCATGGGGCACATTTCTACCGGTGACGTGTTGCGCGGAGAAATCAAGAACGGTACGGAGCTGGGCAAGATTGCCAAGGGATATATTGACAACGGCCAGCTTATTCCGGATGAGCTGATGATTGACATCTTGGCTAAGACATACGATGCACAGACGAAAGGCCAAGGGGTGATATTCGACGGTTTCCCCCGTACCATCGCGCAGGCCGAGGCTTTGAAGAAGATGCTGGCCGACCGCAAGGACGACATGGGCATGATGATAGAGTTGGTGGTGGACGAAGAGACGTTGATGGCGCGTTTGCTGAACCGTGCCATCGAACAGGGACGCGCCGACGACAATGAAGAAACCATCAAGAAGCGTTTTGACGTGTACCGTAACCAGACGGCTCCTTTGGCCGAGTGGTTCGAGAAAGAGGGTTTGCGCCATACTTTCAACTGGAAAGGTTCGAAAGAACAGATGTTGGCGGAAATCTTTGAAGCGATAGACGCTGCAAACAAATAATTTATATGGCAGAATCCAATTTTGTAGACTATGTGAAGATATACTGCCGTTCGGGCAAGGGGGGGCGCGGTTCGGCGCACATGCGCCGGGCAAAATACGTGCCCAATGGCGGACCGGACGGCGGAAACGGCGGCCGTGGGGGGAATGTTTACCTTCGCGGCAACCGCAACTATTGGACGTTGCTCCATCTGCGTTATGACCGGCATGTCTTTGCCGGCCATGGTGGGAACGGCTCCAAAGCCCGGTCGTCGGGCAAGGACGGCGAGGACAAGTATATAGACGTGCCGTGCGGAACGGTGGTCTATAATGCCGAGACGGGAGAATACCTTTGCGACGTGACGGAGGACGGACAGCTCGTGTTGTTGCTGAAAGGAGGCCGGGGCGGTTTGGGCAACTGGAATTTCCGTACGGCCACCAATCAGGCGCCGCGGTATGCCCAACCCGGGGAGCCGATGCAGGAGATGATGGTCATCATGGAATTGAAGCTGTTGGCCGATGTCGGTTTGGTGGGGTTTCCCAACGCCGGGAAATCCACTTTGCTCAGTGCCGTGTCATCCGCCCGTCCCAAGATAGCCAATTATCCCTTTACGACACTCGAACCCAGCTTGGGCATCGTGTCCTACCGCGACAACCAGTCGTTCGTAATGGCCGATATTCCCGGCATCATCGAGGGAGCCAGCGAGGGAAAAGGGTTGGGGCTGCGTTTCCTGCGCCATATCGAGCGCAACTCTTTGTTGTTGTTCATGGTGCCCGGCGACACGGAGGACATCCGGAAAGAATATGAGATACTGTTGAACGAACTGGCCACGTTCAACCCCGAAATGCTCGACAAGCAGCGGGTGTTGGCCATTACGAAAAGCGATTTGCTGGACGATGAGCTCATACAGATGCTTTCCGAGAACCTGCCCGACGTGCCCCATGTGTTTATCTCTTCGGTCACGGGGACGGGCATAGCCGAGTTGAAAGACTTGTTATGGAAAGAGCTGAACAGCGAAAGCAATAAACTTCAGGCCATTACCGGCCAAAGCAAGATCGTGCATAAGAACAAGGATTTGAAATTCCTGCAGAATGAGCTGAAAGCCATGGGCGAGGATGAAGATATCCAGTTTGTGGACGAGGAGGAGATAGAAGACCTTGACGATTTCGAATACGAAGAGGATTGGGACGACGAACCTCAAAAATAGTTCCGGAAGATGGGTGGACCGGAATTGCTGACATACGATTTGGGACAGGGCGTCTGTGCTTTTAGTACGGAGCGTCGCGGAGGTTATAGCGAGGGAGCATACGCTTCTTTCAATGCCAATGCCTATTGCGGGGACGACGAACGCATGGTGCGGCTCAACCGTGATTTGTTGTGCGAGTCTTTAGGTTTGGAGACATCCCGTTTGATTATACCTCATCAGATACATGGCGCACGGGTGCGTCGTATCGATGAGGCTTTTTTTATGCAGGCCGATGCCGTCAAGGCGGTTACGCTTGAAGGAGTGGATGCCGTGATGACGGACGTGCCGAAGGTGTGCGTGTCGGTGTCTACCGCCGATTGCATACCTATATTAATATACGACCGGGTGCATCATGCCGTAGCCGCCGTGCACGCCGGTTGGCGGGGCACGGTGTTGCGCATTGTGGAAGCCGTCCTGCATGCGATGTCAGGCGCGTATGGTACCCGTCCGCAGGATGTGGAGGCGGCCATCGGTCCTGGCATATCCTTGGAAGCTTTCGAGGTGGGTGACGAGGTGTATGAAGCTTTCCGCACGGCCGGTTTCCCGATGGAGGAGATGGCGAGGCGATATCCTGTCGCCGGAGACGGGAGTGACAGGATGGAAAAATGGCACCTTGATTTGTGGCAAGCCAACCGGGGCTTGTTGGAGGATTGTGGTGTGCCCTCTGCACGGATTCATTTGGCCGGAGTGTGTACTTACGGCCATTCCGAACGTTTCTTCTCCGCACGTCGCTTGGGCATCCGTTCGGGGCGCATCCTGAACGGTATTTTTCTGACGGACTGATTAAAAAATATGGATATATGGTGAAGCGTGTTTCTATTTTGTGTCTCGCTTTGTTGTTGGCACTTTTGTATTCCTTTACGGGCAGCCGCAAGGAGCGGGTGGATTTCTCGCGCGTGGAACGGCGTATGCTTCATATCCCGACAGCCGGATTGTTCGACGGCACCGGTTATTTCACCGTGACTTCAGCCGATATGGAACGCGACGGTTGGAGTTTTCCGGTGGAGGGCGGAGTGTTGTTTACTCCCGATTTTCGTCATGACCCCATCGGTTGGTATATCATGTCACCTGAGGTAAAGCACGAAGTCAGGGCGGCCATGCAGGGCCTGGTACGCTTGGTGCGTAAAACGGATTTAGGAAAGACGGTCGTGGTGCTCCATCCCAACGGGATGGAAACGGTGTATGCCCATCACGCCAAGACGTTGGTGGAGTCCGGCGATTATGTTTCTGCCGGGCAGGCTATCGCATTAGCCGGTGCGGACCATGGCGTGGTCTATACCTATTTCGCCCTGATGGTGAACGGCGTGCCGATGAGCCCGTCCACGCTGGCTCGTCCCGATGGTAGTTTGAAGTTCGATGCCATGCAGTTTCGTCTGGATGAGTCCGGTTATGTCCGTGCTTCTTTCTACCGAACGGGCGAGATTGAAGAACGTCCTCCCCGTTTCGACTGGTTTCGGGTGTCGGAATTGGTGGACTTGGATCGTCCTTTTTCAGCCATGGAAAGGCAACATGTAGGTGTGGCTACACCTGGGTTGTTTGACGGGTTTTCCTCGTTCACGATAGACTTGTCCCGGATAGGGAAGTGGAGTTATCCGCTGCTTGGTGCCAAGGTGATCAGTCCCTACGGTGGGGCACGTAAGAACCATACAGGAACGGATCTGAAGACGAAACCGCACGACAAGATACGGGCGGTGTTCGACGGGATAGTCCGCTTCTCCGGAAAGTACTCTGCATACGGGAATATGGTGGTAGTGCGCCATGCCAACGGTCTGGAGACTTGTTACAGTCATAATGCCAGGAATTTGGTTCGTGTAGGTGATCGGGTGAAAGCCGGTGACGTGATAGCCACCGTGGGGCGCACCGGTAGGGCTACGACGGAGCATTGTCATTTTGAAGTCCGGGTGAATGGCGTGCCGTTCAATAGTGATTACATTTTTGACCACGGGCGGCATGTGTTGAGGAAAGACAAACTCACCTTTACTCGTAAATCGAACGGAAGCATCTCTGTACGAAAGAAATAATACTAATTTTTTCCGTTTGGAAATTAATCCGTATGTTTTTGCTTATATACTATTATTTGATGAATTATTGATGATTAGAAATGAAGAATCTATTTGGAGAGGAGGAGCTAAACTTTAGTGAAGGGAAAGGAAGGCATGTTTCAGGTTACAGGATTTATGCCCCCAAGCAGGAGGGGCTTATCGTTCATAATGATTTGCCCGAATTCTACCCACAGCTTCCTGAAGGGAAATATGACATAATATATGCTGATCCGCCATGGGACTATGGGGGGAAAATGCAATTCGATAAGTCGGCCATTAAGGCGGAAAACAAGGATTGGAAACGCGACATATTCATTAGTGCGGCGAATTTCAAATACCCGACACTTAAAACAAAAGAAATGAAAAAGATTCCGATTAATGAAATTGCTAGCGATTCGTGCCTTTTGTTTATGTGGGTGACCAACCCTCATCTTGCGCAGGGCATCGAATTGGGACAGGCATGGGGGTTTGAGTATAAGACGGTAGGCTTCGTGTGGGACAAGATGAACCATAACCCCGGCCGATATACATTGTCCAACTGCGAACTTTGCCTTATTTTCAAAAAGGGGACGATACCCCAACCGAGAGGTGCGAGGAACATTCAACAATTAATCCGTGTACCCAGGATGGAGCACAGCAAGAAACCCCTTGAAGTACTCCATAACATAGAGCTGATGTTTCCAACACAAAGAAAAATCGAGCTTTTTGCTCGCAGTCGTAATCCGGGTTGGGACGTTTGGGGATTAGATGTAAGGGAGGTTTACGAAAGGGAGTGACCAATATAGGGGAAAGGAAGCTGACTATGCTTCCTCTTCCCTATTCCAATAGAGGGGCTATGAATTTTTCGAAATGTCCTATCAGTAGTTCGGCATCTTTTGTGTTCCTCCAAAAGAAATAATTCTCTTTGAACTTGTCAAACCAAAACGTTATTTCCCTGACGCGACAAGGATCCCTTGTTATGTCCCCTTGGAAAACAATCCAAAAAGGTAATGATGGTTCTGCTATATGGCCTGCATCCCTTAATAATTTTATGAGTCCTGGCGTAAAATACTTGCACAGCCTTTCGTGTGCATTGCCCCTGCCTGCTGATCTTGGTTTTCCTTCCACCCATCCGTCTTGTCTTTTTAGTTCGACATATATGGTCTTGTTCGTCCTTGTGTTGCGGATAAGGCAATCAGGCTGTATGCCATGTTTCTTTATGGGGGAAGGAGGAGTATATATGGCCATCTGTTCTTCTAACGGAAGTGGAACGTTTACATATATAGTGTTGAAACATGTAGGCTGCGTATCCAACACATATTCTGTGTCTTGGAACAGCAGTTCGAATACACTATAAAATGAATGTTCGGCCATGGCAGCACTGTGCCCGCCATAGTCTTGCCATTTCCTCCTAAAACGGTTGTCTAAACTTCCCATGTCAATCAAACAAATCCTTTATATTTACCTTTAGTGCTTTGGCTATTTTTTCTATGTTTAACAAGGTTATGTTTTTTTCCGCACGCTCAATCATTCCGATGTAAGTACGGTGTACGTGGGCTATTTCGGCAAGTTGTTCTTGTGAAAGCCCCTTTTCATTTCTCAGCCGTTGGACTTTTTGCCCAAATTGAATCAGTATGTTTTCTTTCTCCATATTTTAACCAAAGATAAGGCATGGCAACTTTTCGCGCAACATACTATGATTAGCATTAGTCTAAATGTGCATAAGGGCTTGTGAAAGTTGTGTAAAAAATATAAATTAAAAACAGGCACAAGCAGTGGGGATAAGAAATCCGTACTACTTGTACCTGTTTCTAATGCTGTCTATGTGGGCAGGAAACCTTACTTTTTATGCCGGTTGGCTCTGCGGCGGCGGATTTCAGCCTTCATTTTTGCCGACCCGGAACCATGCGCTCCCGTGATGTAAGCTTTCTTTTTGGCTTTGGTTTTCACTTTGTTTTTTGAGTTTCCAGAAGTCTTTTTAGCACCCCCTGAAAACACGATTCCTCCCGTGATTACCTTGTCGATGTCATCTCCTCCAAAGTTTGCCATAAGTGTGCCGTGGGATTAATGGTGGAACAGGCGGACGCCGGTGAAAGCCATCGTGATGCCATACTTGTCGCAAGTCTCGATTACATGGTCGTCGCGTACGCTACCGCCGGCTTGTGCCACGAACTGTACGCCGCTCTTGTGCGCCCGTTCGATGTTGTCGCCGAAGGGGAAGAATGCGTCCGACCCTAAGGCCACTCCAGTGTTTTGTGCAATCCAGGCTCGTTTTTCCTCGCGTGTGAGCGGTTCCGGCTTTTCGGAGAAGAATTTCTGCCATTCTCCGTCGGCCAACACGTCCATATAGTCGTCGCTGATATAAATGTCGATGGTATTATCTCGGTCTGCACGGCGGATTTTCTCCACGAACGGCAGGTTCATCACCTTCGGATGTTGGCGCAACCACCAGATGTCGGCCTTGTTGCCCGCCAGACGCGTACAGTGGATACGGCTTTGTTGTCCGGCTCCGATACCGATGGCCTGTCCGTCTTTCACGTAGCATACGGAGTTGCTTTGCGTGTACTTCAGGGTGATGAGGGCGATCATCAAGTCGCGTTTAGCCTCGTCGGTAAACGTCTTGCAGGCCGTGGGGATGTTCTCGAACAAAGCCGGGTCGTTCAATTTGATTTCATTGCGTCCTTGCTCGAATGTGATGCCGAACACCTGTTTATGTTCTATCGGTTCGGGAACATAGTCCGGGTCTATCTTGATGACGTTGTAAGTGCCTTTGCGTTTCTCGCGCAGGATTTGGAGTGCTTCTTCCGTGTAGTCCGGAGCAATCACTCCGTCGCTGACTTCGCGTTTGATGAGGGTGGCGGTAGCGGCATCGCAAGTGTCGCTCAGTGCGATGAAGTCACCGTAGCTTGACATACGGTCGGCACCGCGTGCACGGGCGTATGCGCAAGCGATTGGAGTGAGGGGAATTTGCACGTCATCCACAAAGTATATTCTTTTTAACGTGTCGCTCAACGGGAGGCCGATGGCTGCCCCGGCAGGAGACACGTGTTTGAAAGACGTGGCGGCAGGCATGCCGGTGGCTTCTTTCAGTTCCTTGACCAGTTGCCAACCGTTGAGGGCATCCAAGAAGTTGATATACCCCGGACGGCCGTTGAGTACTTCAATCGGCAGTTCGCCCTCGGTCATGTAAATGCGCGAGGGTTTCTGATTCGGATTGCATCCGTACTTTAAAGCTAATTCTTTCATATCGAGTGATTAATACAGAAGCAGCCCGACACGCATACTGCATGACGGGCTGCTTTCAAATTTGTGGAGCTGGAGGGAATCGAACCCTCGTCCAAACAGGGAAACCATACGCTTTCTACACGCTTATCCCGGCCTTCGGTTTTCGTGCGCAAACAAGACCCGAGCCACCCATTTACGCCTTATCCTTTAAGATTTCACCGTCCGTGCAAGGCCGCGGACGACTATCTCCGATTTAGCTGCACCACTTTTCCGGAATGCTTCGGAGCCACAGCTTCCGAGTGATGTCTCGTTTCAGCACCTGGTGCCGAAATAAAGGTAATCTACTATACTTCGATCACGCAGCGAGAGCGTAGTTGTTTTCGCCAGATAAATTCTTGGTAACTGAGATTATAGAGGAAATCACCGACCCTCTGCGTGCTTACGTACCATTCCATCCTGCTGTCAAATCCATGTCAACCCCGGATGTTTGAATTGCAAAGATAAGATATTCTTTTGAATAAAGGCATAAACATGCTGTTATTTTTTCTCCGGTTCTTTATTTTTTCTACACGGTTAAGTCATTACTTGTGAGAGAAAAAAAAATATCGTTATTTTGCAATAATTTCACTCTTGTGGAGTTTTATACTTAGATAAATTAGATTTAATGAATTGGAAAATGAGTCAGATGTCTGTCAATATGGAGATTTGTGATGGGATGAATTGGGTGGAACGAGCCATTAAAAAAGGTCTTGATACCATATTTGCTTTGTTGGGTTTGATAGTGTTGTCTCCAGTTTTTTTATTAGTTTATTTTTTATTAAAAAGGCAAGGTGATGGACCTGTATTGTTTAGACAGGAACGAATAGGGTACAAGGGAAAACCTTTTTATATATTGAAATTCCGGACAATGAGAGTTGATTCAGAGAAGGACGGGAAACCTTGTTTAGCGAAGAAAGGGGATGATAGGTTAACTCCTGTAGGTAGATTTTTGCGTGAACATCATTTGGATGAATTACCTCAGTTGTGGAATGTTTTTCGGGGGGATATGGCGTTTGTGGGTCCTCGTCCTGAACGGCGTTACTTTATTGATTTGATTAGAAAGGAGAATCCTGATTATGATTATATTTATTTGATGCGTCCGGGATTGACTTCCATGGCAACTTTATATAATGGATATACGGATTCGATGCAAAAAATGCTGATTCGTTTGCAAATGGATTTAGAATATTTGCAACAGCGTTCGTTGTTTTTAGATATAAAAATTATTTTGACCACTGTCGTTTTTATTTTAAAAGGAAAGAAATTTTGATGTATATGGCAAGGAGGATATTGCTAGCCTGTTTGGCGTTTTTTTGGTTTCAATTTATTTTTTCTCAATCCATGTCGGACGATCAGGTGGTACGTTATGTCATGGAACAGCAGGAGAAAGGGAAAGACCAACAATATATTGTTTCCCAATTGCTTCAAAAAGGTGTAACGGTAGATCAGTTGCGGCGTATTCGTAAAAAATATGAGGCAGAACAAAAGCAGCCCGGAGCTTTGGACTTGACCGGAACGACACAACCCAAAAGTGGAACGTCCCGCTTGAGGACCAACAAAGAAAAGACACGGGATGAACGCCAGAAACAGAATGGTTATATGGTTCGTTCGCGACGTGAAATAAAGGATGGAGAGGATAAAACGCTGAAGGGCCAACAACTCAACGAAGAGATAGGGTTTATGGATATAGACTCATTGATTTATTATCGTAATTATTTCAAGGAAGACGACCGTCAAGTCTTTGGCCGTAATATCTTCAATAATGAAATGCTGACTTTTGAGCCGAGCATGAATATACCGACTCCGGCAAACTATCGCCTGGGAGCCGGTGATGCTGTAATTATAGACGTATGGGGGGCTTCACAGACTACTTTCGAGGGGACGGTGTCGCCCGACGGAACTGTGACAATAGAGGGGGTTGGGCCTTTGGCATTAGCCGGAATGACTGTAAAAGAGGCTAACGACTATGTTAAAAAGCAATTAGGTCGTTTTTATGCGAATTCCAACATAACCTTGACCGTTGGGGAGACACGATCTATACAAGTACAGGTGATGGGTGAGGTGATGGTACCGGGGACTTATACGTTGAGTGCCTTATCTTCTGCTTTCAATGCGTTGTATGCGGCCGGGGGAATCAGTGAGATCGGGACGTTACGCGATATAAAAGTATTCCGTCAGGGACGTGTGGTTTCAACCATCGATGTCTATGATTACATTCTGAACGGGAATACAAAGGGGGATATCCGTTTGGCGGATAACGATGTGATTGTGGTAGGGCCGTACGAATGCTTGGTGAATATACGGGGCAAGGTGAAGCGTCCTATGTTTTATGAAATGAAAGAAAACGAAAGCGTCTCCCGTATTTTGGATTATGCCGGAGGGTTTGCCGGGGACGCTTATACGGATAATGTGCGTCTGATACGTAAAAGCGGACGAGAGTATTCCGTGTATACGGTGGATGAGTTTGAAATGAACGGTTTTTTATTGAAAGACGGAGATTCTTTATATGTTGATTCGGTTATTCCTCGTTTTTCCAATATGGCAGAAATACGCGGAGCTGTGTTCCATCCCGGACAATATCAGATGGATGGGAGCATCAAGACTGTACGCCAGTTGATTAAAGCGGCCGATGGGTTGCGTGAAGATGCTTTTCTTAAACGGGCTGTAATGCACCGTCAAAAGGAAGACCTGACGATGGAAGCTTTATCCGTGGATGTGGAAGGTATTATGGACGGGACGGTAGCCGATATCCCTTTGCGTAAGAATGATATTTTGTTTATTCCAAGTTCGTTGGATATGAAAGGGGAGCGGACATTGACAATTGATGGTGAGGTTAATTTTCCAGGTATCTATCAGTATGCGGACAATACGACGATAGAAGACCTTGTACTTCAGGCCGGAGGGTTTACGGAGGCAGCCTCCATGGCGAAAGTCGATGTGTTCCGCCGTATCAAGAATCCGGATGCGGTGACCGATGATGAGAAACTGTCAGAGACTTATAGCTTTTCTCTCCGTGACGGTTTGGTGATGGGTGACGGTCAGGACTTTCATCTCCAACCGTACGATGAGGTTTTTGTGCGTAAAAGTCCGGCTTATTCGGAACAGCGCAATGTGAAAGTGAGTGGTGCCGTGAACTTTTCCGGAAGTTATGCCATGGATAATAAAGATTATCGTTTGAGTGATTTGGTAAAGGCGGCTGGAGGCTTGTCTTCTTTGGCTTATGCAAAAGGAGCCCGTCTGCAACGTTTGTTGACAGAAGAAGAAAAAAAGCAACGTGAAAGTGCTATGAAGGCTTCCCAAATACAAGTTTATGAAGAAAGCTTGCGTTCGGAAAAAGAATTTAATATGGCGCAAGCAGATTCAATTTTGAATTTGAAGTTGGATTTGGGGGATACTTATCCTGTTGCCATTAATTTAGAGAAGGCGATGAAGAATCCGGGAAGTTTGGACGATGTGCGTTTGCGTGAAGGGGATGAGTTGGTGGTACCTCAATTTTCGAATACGGTAAAGATCAGTGGGGAAGTGATGTATCCTATTTCCATTAATTATGAGAAAGGAAAACCGCTCAGCTACTATATTAAACGCGCTGGAGGTTATGCCGACCGTGCGCATAAGTCCCGTGTGTATACCATTTATATGAATGGTTCTGTAGAGCAGTTAGGACGTCGTTCAAGCAAATCCATCCAGCCTGGGTGTGAGATTGTGGTTCCGACTAAACCACAGCGTAATAAGATGACACCACAGGAGATGATGACGATAGGGACCTCTACGGCTTCAATTGCTACAATGATTGCAACGTTAGTGAATATACTTAAATAATGCATTATGGACCCAAAAAAGGAACCTCAGCCAATAGATTTGGTAGAAATTTTTCAAGTATTATTCAAACAAAGATTATGTATTGCTAAGATTTGTGGCATAGTCTCAGTTGTGGCTGTTATATATGTATGTAGTATACCACGTGGATATAACGCCACCGTGACTTTGGCACCGGAAATATCGTCGGGTGCATCCTTGTCTGGTAATATAGGCTCTTTAGCGAGTATGGTTGGACTGAATTTGGGTAGTAGTATGAATGGAGATGCTCTTTATCCCGAGATTTATCCAGACGTGTTGAATTCTACGGATTTCCTTGTGTCGCTGTTTGATGTGAAAGTTCAAACAGCGGACGGAGAGATAAAGACTACATTATATGATTATTTTGCTGTGCATCAGGAACGCCCGTGGTGGAGTGCCGGTTTTTCTTATATAAATTCTTTTATTAAGAGTATTTTCCCCAAAAAAGAAGAGCAAGTTAATTCAGAAGGAACAGATTCTTTTTGGTTGACGGAGGATGAATCTAATATCTGTAAAATGATTTCGGATAATATATCTTGTTCTGTAGACAAAAAAACAAGCGTAATCACAATAGGTTTTACGGCACAAGATGCCCTTGTGGCTGCGACGATGACAGATTCGGTCAAACAGAGATTACAAGATTTTATTATTGAGTATAAGACAAGCAAAGCACGTAATGATCTTGTTTATTTTGAAAAAATGCTTAATGAGAGCCAAAAGGATTACGAAGCAGCTCAACGTGTATATTCTGAATATTGTGATACGCATAAGGGTGCCGTATTACAGTCTTACATGTCTCAGCAAGATTTCTTGGAGAATCAATTGCAATTGTCGTATACTTCCTATAGCCAATGGGTCCAGCAAGTTCAAATCGCTAAAGCCAAACTGCAGGAAAAAACTCCATCTTTTACGGTCGTGAATTCTGTGACAGTGCCTTTGCGTCCTTCCTCTCCTAAACGTATGTTAATTGTTGTGGGTTGTGTATTCTTTGCTTTTTTATGTTCCTCTTTATATGTATATGGAAGAGAACAGATGTTAAAGAAAAAAGAATTGAAGATGCCGGAATAAAATGATTTTCATAATACTTTTCCTATTTTGTTTTATAATGTCAGTGGCTTTTATAGAAGAAAGACTCGATTCTTCTATTAAGTTGCTTTTATTGATTTTAATAGGAGGGGGAATGGCTCTTGTGGCAGGATTTCGGCCGAGTGATATAGACCATGATTATTCTAATTATGTGAATCTCTATAACAGTAGTTATGATATTACAACAGAAATATCGTTCGTCTTGTTGTCTTATCTGGTCTATTATGTGTTTGATAATGTCGTCTTTTTATTTCTGATTTATGCTATATTGGCGTTGTCACTTCAGATTCTATCCATAAGAAGATTGACCGATTTATATTTTCTGTCTCTTTTGGTTTACTTGAGTAATTATTATTTGCTCCATGGTATGAATCAGATAAGGGTAGGGGTTGCGTCTGGTTTCTTTTTATTTGCACTTCAATATTTGAGGACCGGAGACCGATTTAGGTATTTGTTATGCATTTTTTGTGCAACTTGTTTTCATTATACTGCCGGAATTCTTGTGTGTTTTGTTTTTTTTTCTAATGAGATTTTTAAAAAGTGGCAATATATATTTTATGCATCAATCATACCTTTTTGCTATCTGATATATTTTTTGAAGATGGATTTTTTATTGATGCTTCCTATTCCTTATATAGAAGAAAAAATGGAGATTTACCGTTCTTTACAGGAACAAGGATTATGGGATGAGATAAATGTTTTTAATTTAGTCTTTTTGGTAAAAATAGTTATCACTTATTTTTTGCTTTGGAAGTGTGAGTTGATTGCTCGTTTTAATCCGTTTGTGGTTATTCTTCTGAAAGTTGAGATTTTGTCTTTGGCTGCGTTTATACTTTTTTATAATCTGCCTGTTTTTGCATTTCGTTTGAGTGAGTTGTTGGGAGTGGTAGAAGTGATACTATTTCCTCTTTTATATTATACTATAAAACCGGATTATGCATCGAAAGCAATTGTCGGTGTAATTGCTTTAGTGTTTTTGTTTATCGGGGTTTTCTATAATCAAGTCATATACATTTAAATATAGTGCTTTTTGTCAGTGCGGTATGTTTCTAAAGGGTTGGAAATGGTTTTTCTTGAAATCAGATGTTGATAATCAATACTTTTTCGTAACTTTGCCAAAAAGGAGAAAAAAATGGAAGGTGGCAGAGGGTGCTAAGATGAAGGAAATATGTACTTGTGTGTAGCTTCCTTAATGATTATTTATGGATACTAATAAAGAGGCTCAGAATAGTAAACGCATCGCCAAAAACACATTGATGCTTTATATACGCACATTCTTTATCATGATTGTGAATTTATACACTTCCAGGGTAACATTGGATGCCCTTGGGGTAGACGATTTTGGAATCTATAATATAGTCGGTGGCGTAGTAATAATGTTTTCAATCATATCAGCTTCATTATCTAATGCTATTACAAGATATTTGACTTTTGAAATAGGCAATCATAATAAGGCAAAATTAGGGCTTGTTTTTTCTACAAGTGTCAATATACAATTTCTTCTCTCGTTTTTGGTCGTACTTTTGACAGAATTATTAGGAGGATGGTTCTTGTTTAATCGGATGCAGATACCTCCAGAACGTTTGAATGTGGCTTTTTGGGTATTGCAATTCTCATTGTTGACTTTTGTTGTTCAGTTGATAAGTTTACCTTATAACGCCATTATAATAGCTCACGAGAGAATGAATGTTTTTGCCTATGTGGGTATCATTGAGGCTCTACTCAGATTGTCTGCTGCATATGCTATTGTGATTTCATCGTTTGATAAGCTTTTTTTCTATGCCTTATTAGTTGCATTGTCTGCAATAATAGTGAGGTTTATATACGGCTGTTATTGTTCTAAGCATTTTACGGAATGCAAATACCGTTTTGGCATAGATAAAAAATTGCTGAAAGAAATGTTTGGTTTTGCCGGATGGAATTTTCTCGGTACAGGAGCATATATACTCAATACCCAGGGAGTTAATATTGTATCTAATATGTTTTTCGGGGTCGTTGTCAATGCTGCGAGGGGAATTGCAGGGCAGGCGGAGAATTGGGTCAAGCAGTTTATAGGAAATTTTACCACGGCTTTGAATCCTCAAATTATAAAGACCTATGCGGAGAATGATCTTGTAACGTGTTTTAAGATTGTGAGACAGGGGGCGAAGTATTCATATATTTTAATGTTATTCTTTTTTATCCCATTTGTGCTTGAGGCTGATTTTGTGCTTGGAGTTTGGTTGAAGGAGGTACCGGAATATGCTGTGTTATTTTGGCAATTGGCTATGTTGGGGGTCTTGGTAGATTTGCCAGGGGCACCATTGACGACGCTTGCGCAGGCCACCGGAAATATAAAGAAATTCTATATTTATGTCGGTGGGTTAGGATGTGCTGTACTTCCCGCAAGTTATGGATTATTTGAACTCGGATTTCCGCCTGTTGCTGCATACATTACTTATGTTGTAGTTTATACCTATTTGGTTTATGTACGTCTTTTTTTATTGAAAAGACAGATTGGTTTTCCTATACGTCCATTTGTGGTACAGGTTGTAGGAAGAGGGGTTATAGTGACAATTGTTTCGTTTGTTTTGCCTCTTGTTTTGGCTAATACGCTTCAGGAGGGAGGAGAACGGTTTATATATGTTTTTGTCTCAAGTTGTATATCGGTTTGTGTTTCAACTTGGATTATTGGAATGGGCAATAGCGAACGAAAAAAGGTGATTTCATTCGTCAAAAATAAATGTGTTTTATGGATAAGAAAATAAAAATAGCATTAGTGACTTGGCTAGGAACAGGTAATTTTGGTACAAGTTTGCAATCTTATGCTCTACATAAAAAGTTGGAGGATTTGGGCTATGACGTATGTATCCTGCATCCATTTGTTTTTATGAATGGGACATCTTTCTCTTTTTTCCGTTGGTTACTGTATCAGATTAGGAGATATGGCTTGTCGTTGAAGAGAATATTCCGTGCTCGTACTGTCAAGCAGCAAAAATTGGATGTTTTTAATAAAGAGAATTATAATCATAGGATTGTTCATAATTTATCTGATTACCGCTGTTTGTTGTCAGAAGTAGATGTTTTTATGACGGGAAGTGATCAAATATGGAATTGTTGCCATCGTTTTGATTCTTTTATGTTTTTGGATTTTGTAGGGGGCGGGAAGCGGGTTGCTTATGCTTCAAGTATAGGGACAAATTGTGTTCCCGAAAAATATGAAGACCGGGTGAAAGAATTATTGTTCTCATTCCAACATATTGGAGTCAGGGAAGGGTATACGGCTCGATATCTTTCATCTTTATTGGGGAAGAATGTTTCACGGGTTTTGGATCCTACTTTTTTACTTTCATCTCAACAGTGGTTGGATTTTTCCCGGAAAGCTGATATTCCTTTTCGACTTCCATCAAAATATATTCTATGTTACTTTGTGGGGAATAGAAAAGAATACTTGTCTCAAGTCGTAAAAGTACAAAAAACATTGGGTGTACGAGACATTATTCTTTTACCGTCTTTGGAGAGTGGGAGTTTGGAATTGTACCATGCAATGGTGGATGAAAGTGCAGGACCTTATGAGTTTGTACGGTATGTGGCGGAAGCTGAGGTTGTATGTACAGATTCATTTCATGCTTGTGCCCTGTCTGTTAATTTATCAAAGGACTTTGTGGTGTTTAAAAGATTTAAGGATACAGAGCAAGGCTCTCAGAATGGTAGAATTCACGATTTTCTTGATTTGTTCGGGCTTACAGGACGGCTATATGATGATACGGGTATGGATTGGGCTAAGCCTGTAAATTATGGATTGGTACAAGATCTCTTGCAAAAGGAACGGAAAAAGTCTATGGATTATCTTATTCATTCAATAGAGAAATAATATGGTACGTTGGAAAAAATATCTCAAAAGGTTAGGGCGCTTTCTTATCGGTGGATTTCCTGTTCATCATGTGACCGTAGTTACCTTATCTCCAAATGAACTTCTTGAGGGACGTTGTGCTTTGATTACAGGAGGTGCAAGTGGTATTGGATTGGCTATAACAAAGGCTTTTCTGCAGGCTGGGGCATACGTGGTCATGACCGGTCGTGATGAAAGAAAGCTTAAAAAATGCTTTGAGGAATTGGATGGAAGATTTCCCAATAGGGTTTATTTTTATCGTATGGATAATTTGGATGTAAGCTCTTTTGAAGACAGTTTAAGGGAGATACTCACTTTGTTATCAGGAAAAAAGATAGATATACTGGTGAATAACGCCGGTGTGGAAAGCACGGCTATGCCCCATGTAACGGAAAGTGATTTTGATAAAGTTGTTGATACGAATTTGAAAGGAACATTTTTTCTATCCCAATTGTTCGGGAGATATATGGTTGAAAATGAAATAGAAGGAAATATTCTGAATATCTCATCTTCTTCCAGTCTCAGACCGGCTAATTCTCCTTATATTTTGAGTAAATGGGGGATAAGGGCATTAACCATGGGGTTGGCTAAATCTTTGGCACCGCATGGAATTGTGGTGAACAGTATCGCGCCAGGGCCTACGCAAACATCTATGTCGAATTTAGATGACGATTCCGACATTACATTGGTTTCCAGTCCTATCGGACGTTATGTCAAACCTGAAGAAGTGGCACAGATGGCTGTAGTCTTAGTGAGCGGGATGGGACGAACGGTCGTCGGAGATACTGTTTTTATGACCGGGGGATTGGGGAATCTTACAGTAGATGATTATAGTCGACGTTATTCTTTTGAATAATGTGGAATGAAAAAAAGTATAAGAAATATGGAAACTTATTATTCTAGTGAAAAGGGTATACAGATACTTGTCAAGCTGTTAAAAGCTCATCATATAAAGAAGGTGGTGACCTCTCCTGGAGGGACTAATATGATGTTGAATGCTTCATTGATGTATGATGGAGGATTTGAAATGTATTCATCGGTGGACGAAAGATCGGCTGCTTATATGGCTTGCGGAATGGCAGAGGAGAGTGGTGAACCTGTTGTACTTACATGTACCGGTGCCACAGCGGCTCGTAATTATATGCCGGGATTAACAGAAGCCTTTTATAGGAAGTTGCCTGTGTTGGTAATCACCGGTACGCAAGACTTGAGGCGGTTAGGGAATTTGTACGACCAGGTTACGGATCGTAGTGTACATGCCAAGGATATTCTGACTTTTAGTACTTATATCCCGTCAGTACGTGATACGAAGGATGCGGAAAATGCGGCATTGCGTATTAATCAGGCGATTTCGGCTTTGACACTTCATGGTGGAGGACCGGCTCATGTGAATTTGGAAACTACATATAGCCGGGATTTGTCGGTTAAGCAATTGCCGGATGTTAAAGTTGTCAGACGAATTGATTATGATGGGGATTTCCCTCCTTTGCCCCAGGGTAAGATAGCTCTATTTATTGGGGCACATCGTCCATTCACAGCAAGAGAGACGGGTTTGATTGATGCTTTTTGTGAAAATAACAATGCTGTGTGTTTTTGTGACCATACAAGTGGTTATAAGGGGGATTTTAGGCAGGTGGATGCTTTATTGACAGTACAAAATGCACCATGTTTACAGGATATTCGTTTGATGATACATCTGGGAGAAGTTTCTGGTGATCATTTTAATATGGGGGAAAAGGCGCAAGAAGTGTGGCGCGTGAATAGGGATGGACAATTGCGGGACAGATATGGTAAGCTTACTTATTTGTTCGACATGGACGAATCCCATTTCTTTGAGAAGTATGGCCAAAAGCGAAATGTAGGCAAGGGTACACTTTCTTTTTTGAAATCATGTAGAAATGATTATGTCAGATGTTATGAGAAAATTCCGGATTTGCCATTTTCAAATATATGGATGGCTAAACAGTTGTCTTGCAGACTTCCGGAGGGGTGTGCCATACATTTCGGTATTCTAACTTCTTTAAGATCGTGGGATTTTTTTGAGATTCCAAAATCCGTGAATTCTGCATGCAATGTGGGAGGTTTCGGTACGGATGGGACTCTTTCCTCTCTTTTGGGGGCAGCTTTGGTTCATCCTGATAAGTTGTATTTTGGAGTTTTGGGAGACTTGGCCTTTTTTTATGATATGAATGCTTTAGGTAACCGGCATTGGGGGAAAAATATCAGAGTTTTATTGGTAAATAACGGTAAAGGTTGTGAGTTTACTCATTATCTGAATCCTGGTTATATATTTAAAGAAGGTGTGAATCCATATATTGCGGCTGCTGGACATTATGGCAATCAGTCGCGTACATTAGTAAGGGATTATGCCAAAAATCTTGGTATAAATTATTTATCTGCTTCTTCTAAAGAGGATTTTTTAGAAAACATGGGTACTTTTCTATCTACTGAAATTAATAAGTCATACCTTTTTGAGGTGTTTACGCGTGATACGGACGAAAATGAGGCTTTACGTTTGATTACAAGCACCGGATTGGTTGGAGATGTCAAGCAAGTTTTGAAAGAAAAAGTAGGGAATGTAATTGGAGAAAAAGGGATGGAGTTTGTAAAACGTATACTGAAATGATTTGTAATGTCTGAAGAAAATAGTGTGGATATTGTTGTTTGGATGACGGTAATAGGGCCAATTAAAAAGGGGAAATGAAAAAGGTATTGGTTTTAATGTCTACTTATAATGGACAAATGTATTTGAAGGAGCAATTGGTTTCTATTTATGCTCAAAAAGGAGTAGATTGTACTTTGTTGGTACGTGATGACGGGTCTTCGGATTGCACAAAACAGATCTTGGCTGAAGAGGAAAAGAACGGTAACTTACGATGGTATGAAGGGCGAAATGTAGGTCCGGCACGGAGTTTTTGGGATTTGTTGTTAAATGCTCCCAAATGTGAATGGTATGCCTTTTCGGATCAAGATGATGTATGGCATGAAGATAAATTGAAGGCCGCATTAGAACAATTTGGAAATTGTGTGGACAGACCTGCTTTGTATTTCGGACAAACTCAGTTGGTTGATGAAAATTTGTGTCCAATGGATAGTGTAAAGATTCATCCTTTGTTGACTTATGGTGAAGCACTCATGTATCAGTTCGTAGGAGGGTGTACGATGGTATTTAACGATAAACTTAGAAATGAGTTACTGAAGTATACTCCTCGCTATATGAGAATGCACGATGTATGGATTTATGATGTTGCAATGGCATTGGGTGCATGGGTTTGTTTTGATGATAAGCCTTATATCCTATATCGCCAACATTCTCGAAATGCGGTTGGACAAGTGAACTCTTCATTATTCCGGTGGAGAGAAAGAATAAGAAGGTTACGGAAAAATGAAAGGATACGTTCTTCTATTGCCAGAGAATTATGGAATGGTTATGCTGAATTGATGGTGGAAGAACACAAGAAGTTAACGTTTAAGGTGATAAACTATAAAAAATGTTTCAACAAAGTTTCTTTGATTTGCGGACATGAACTTGATTGTGCAAACCATTTTGTGTCCATTTTTGGGAGATTGTCTATTCTTTTTAATTTATTTTGAAAATTTAAATTATGAAATATCCTGTAATTTCTGTCGTTACTATATGTTATAATAGTGTGAATACTTTGGAGGAAACGATAAAGAGTGTGGTGGAGCAGAAGTACCCATATATAGATTATGTAATTATAGATGGAGGGTCAACAGATGGGACTTTGGATATTATAGAACAGTACAAAGAACATTTGGGGTATTTCTGTTCCGAGCCTGACAAAGGCATAAGTGATGCGTTCAATAAAGGTATCTTTCATGCTAAAGGAGATTTGATTGTAATCATTAATAGTGATGATATTTTGCTGCCTAATGCATTGGAGGTGGTTGCAAAGTTTTATGAACCGGATGTGGATGTTTACAGGGGAAACGTGATTATCCGCAACAAAGATACCGGATTTACCGGGCGTGACATCCCCTCTATGAAGTTTCCATTAATGCCGTTTTTTGTGAATGTAGACCATCAGGGTACTTTTGTAACGGCTGTAGCTTATCACCGTTGGGGAGGATACGATTTGAAATTCCGTTATATGATGGATCATGATTTTTTAACACGGGCTTATCAGGGGGGAGCACGTTTTAAATACATTCCGGCTGATTTGGCAGAATTTAGATTGGGAGGAGTCTCAGTGGCTCCTATATCTGCAAAGAGATATGATATTGAGCACATTGTGTTGAATAATGGGGGAGGAAGGTGGTTAGCCAAGTTTTGTTATTTTTATTTTTGGGCTTTTGATTGCGTAAAAAGATTAATTATTTGTATCTTTGGCATAGATATGCTGAAACGCATGCATTACGCCAAAACAAATAAGGGGTAAGTGTGTATTTATGAATGATTAAGTATGAAAGTTTATTTTATAAACCCGCCTTTTAAGGCAGAATATGGTAAATTCTCAAGGGAATCTAGAAGTCCGGCAATAACAAAAAGTGGTGCTTTATATTATCCGTTATGGCTGATATACGCTGCTGCTTATGTAGAGAAGAATGGGCATGAAGTCTATTTTTTGGATGCACCGGCAAAACCTTTAAATGAGGAAGTAACGTTGACTTTGCTTGCGGATAAGGCGGATGATAATACTTTGTTTGTCTTAGATACCAGTACACCTTCCATAAAAAGTGACGTGAGTTTTGCAGGACGTATCAAGCAAATGTATCCACATTCCTTTCTTGTTTTGGTTGGAACCCATCCTTCTGCATGTGCGGAGGAAACATTAGGATATTCCAAGGCGGTAGATGCAGTGGCGATAGGAGAGTATGATGAAACTATAAAAGAATTGGCTGATGCCATTGAGAACCGGGAAGAGCTTCTGCAAGTAAGGGGATTGTGCTTGAGGCAAGGGGAGACTTTTATACGTACGGGGATTATGCCTTCCATAAAGAATTTGGATGAAATCCCGTTTGCTTCCACTTTTATTAAAAACAACCTGAACGAAAGGGATTATTTCTTTGCGGCAGCTACTTATCCTTCTATCCAGATTTTTACGGGAAGGGGATGTCCGTTCCATTGTAATTTTTGTGTGTATCCGCAAACCATGCATGGACATATATTCAGGGCACGTTCTGCAGAGAATGTAGTGAAGGAGTTTGAGTATATTGCGGAGAATTTTCCGGATGTCAAAGAAGTCGTGATAGAGGATGATACTTTCACGGTTAATAAAAAACGGGTTCTGGAAATCTGTAATTTATTGATAAACAAAGGGCTTAATAAACGTTTGAAGTGGCTTTGCAATGCACGGGTAAATTTGGACTATGAAACCATGTGTGCGATGAAAAAGGCGGGTTGTCGGTTGATTATTCCCGGAATCGAATCCGGGAGTCAGCAAATATTAGACAATATAAAGAAGGGAACGAAAGTGGAGCAATTCTATCGCTATGTTTCCGATGCAAAAAAGGCAGGTCTGCTTATTCATGCTTGTTACATGGTGGGTAATTGCGGAGAAACGAGAGAAACGATGAACGAGACTTTGAATTTGGCTTTGAAATTGAATACGGATACGGCACAGTTTTTTCCTTTAATACCTTATCCGGGAACAGAGGCATATACATGGGCTAAATCAAATGGTTATATAGAGTTGGACTATGCAAAATATTGTTTAGCAGATGGAACCCATAATACAGTGCTTTCTTTGCCGGGACTTTCGGCACAAGACATGGTGGATTTCTGTAACAAGGCTCGTAAGAAATATTATTTGCGCTTTAGCTATATCCTTCATAGGTTGAGGGTCGGGTTGGCGTATCCTTCTGATTTGAAGAGGTCTATAAAAGCATTTGGTAAGTTAAAACATTACTTGTTTTCTAAGTAACGTGTCTATGGCGATGGATATGGTATCTGTAATCATGCCGGTTTATAATTCCGGGCGTTTTATAGAAGATTCTATACTTTCTGTGATTTCACAGACTTATTCGTGTTGGGAATTGATTGTCGTGGATGATGGTTCAACAGACAATTCCAAAGATATTGTAGAACAATATGTGAAAAAGGACTCCCGTATACATCTGTTGCAGAACTATAAGCCTTTAGGCATTCCTGCTATTCCAAGGAATATAGGGATACAGCAGGCTAAGGGACGCTTCATCGCTTTTTTGGATAGTGATGATATTTGGTTCCCTACTAAATTGGAACAACAGGTTCGGTTGTTTAATCATAAAAAAACGGCCATTGTTTTTTCTAATTATGAAAAGATGAATGAAGAGGGGCTTCGGGCAGGTCGAATTATAAAGGCTCCGGATACGGCTTCTTATGAATGTTTGCTTAAAGGTAATGTGATTGGAAACCTGACAGGTATTTATGATGTTGCGAAAGTGGGGAAGGTGCTGTTCAGGCCGATTCATCATGAAGACTACGCTTTATGGTTATCTATTTTAAAGAAAGGCTTTATAGCTCGTAATACGAATACGGTAACCGCTTTATACCGTGTGCGGAAAGCTTCCGTGTCTTCACGGAAGTTAGCCGTGCTCTCTTGGCAATGGAATATTTATATGAATGTGGAAAAAATAGGGATTATAAAGTCTGCATATTATTATATTAATTATGCATGTAGGGCTTTGCATAAGAAATTAATTTGATTTCTTATGCAAAGCTTGTTGGTTGGGAAATAGGATTTTCCGCAAATCGGTAAGGTAGGGAAAATATTGTTGGATAATCAAGTTTATCCCTGTTACAGCCAGTAGGGCAATGGAACTTACGGTTAAAGTAAGGGCGTACGAGGCATCGGGAGCGAACAGCGAAATGATGCTGCCGAATAAAGCCGGCATTACTCCGGAGAAGAAGTAAAATATAATGGAGTTCTTTCCAATGTATTCCAACCATTTTACCTGAGGGAGCAAGTGTGAGAGGGTGATGATACAAATAATGCTGCATAGGATGGTCAGATATTCCCATAAATGCATGTAGATGTCCGGTATTGTTTTTTGAAGAAGTGTGGGATTTGTAATCATGATACTGTAAAGGTATACGAAAGCTGCTACTCCGAAAACGTAGGGTTTTGATATTATTTTGTTAATTCGGGATTCGTATCTCAAATATACCCCCCCCAAGCTCATCAATAAGGTAGAAGCCATTCCTGTTTGATAGTACCAAGGAAAAGGGGAGGGGAAGATACCTCGGAGGTGTATTCCCAAAAGGGACAAAAGGGTGCATGCGACTACATAGAACGCCATATGACTGCGTTGGCTCAGTAACAAAACTGCCAATAAGATTTGTGCGACGGATAAAGCGGAAGTAAACCAATAACTGGTTCCTCCCCATACATCATGAAGGTATTGCCCGAAAGATAGGGGATTCCCGTGGAATATCATTTTGGGGATGTAGATTAAGGTCGAAAAGATGAGGGTGGGGATGACTAACCTGAAAATCACGTTGGCTATCAGCTTATGATATTCCTTTTTTGGAAAACTGATTGTTTCGGGAACTTTCATATATTTTTTGAAAAGCAGGTAGCCGCTAATAAAAAAGAATGTGTTGACATAGAACGGTGTCAGAGCATAACCGTATGAAAAACCTGCATCTCCATAGTAGAATTCACTATGGAGCAAGTAAACGGAAATCATGCAGAGTGCGCGGGCTGTATTGATCCATTTGATATTTTTGCTTTGCATCCTTTTAAATTCATGCCTGTTTGATAAGTTTCTTTATTCTCATCTTCGCTTCCCAAGGTAGGGCTTGTACAATGAATTGTACGGAATTATAAAAAGTATATTTTAACGAAGATTTCAAAGTATAGCTTATTTTTAATTTACCGGCCACTTCCATGAGTGCGTGGCATATTTGCATGCGGTCATGACCTGAAAGATATTCTTCCGATGGTATTTCGGATAGTTTTTTTATTATGGCTATTATATGTCCGTTTTCGTGGCGGGTTACGGTTATGTCTGCGTGTGCACCAAGTAAACCTTGAATGATAGACCTTTCCGTTTTGTTCCAGATGACGAGTTTGCCATTCTCTTCGTCAATGTTATACTGGTGAAAACCTTTATATTGTTCCGTTTCAGCTTCGTTAGGATGATGGTTGAGATATAATATGCCCCCGGTCTTCAGTGTGGAGAAGGCTTCCTGTATGCCTTTTATGGGCATGGCAGAGTGGTCGAGTGCATTTTGGATGATGATCAGGTCTGCGTCGTGGCAGGGAAAGAAGTCCGACAAGTATTCCACCATGCCGAATTCTATGTCCGGCAGGTTACGGTGGTACCTTTTCTTAATGTCATTGAACACATCCGCCAATGGGTCTACGTAATGGAGGTCAAGTGCCGTTTTAGTACCATTAATCTCTATATAGTTACCGGTTGCATAGCTTAATCCGCATCCCACGTCCAAAACTTTAGGTTTGCAGGAAGTGCAGGATGAGAGGAAACGGTTTGCGTCAAAACATTCTAAATCGATGATTTCGCCATAGTTTGACCATTGCATCATTCCGTTGAATGTCTGTTTCCAACGATACACATTGTTCCAAAAAGCCTTTTCATAAGGGATTCCGTCAATCCATTGGCTTATGGCCTTTATATATTTTTCCATGTCCGGCTTTGAATAAATATGCCTTTCCCCTCGTGGTGAAAGGAAAGGCATCATGTTCATGAAATATTCTCTTATTTCGCATAACTTACCGAGCGGGTTTCTCGGATAACCGTAATCTTTACCTGTCCCGGATAGGTCATTTCATCTTGGATTTTCTTGGCAATCTCTCCGCTCAGGCTTTCCGTTTGCTTGTCGTCAATCTTGTCCGCACCCACTATGACGCGCAACTCGCGTCCGGCTTGGATAGCGTAGGTTTTCGTGACACCCGGATAACTCATGGCGATGTTTTCAAGGTCGTTCAGCCGCTTGATGTAGGCTTCCACGATTTCGCGGCGTGCTCCCGGGCGTGCTCCACTGATGGCATCGCACACTTGCACGATGGGAGCGAGCAATGAAGTCATTTCCATTTCGTCGTGGTGGGCACCGATGGCGTTGCAGATATCTGGTTTCTCTTTATATTTCTCGGCCAACTTGGCACCGTAGATGGCGTGCGGCAATTCCGGTTCCTCGTCGGGCACCTTGCCGATGTCGTGCAACAGGCCGGCGCGTTTGGCCTTTTTCGGATTCAGACCCAGTTCCGAAGCCATTACGGCACAGAGATTGGCTGTTTCACGGGCATGCTGCAACAGGTTCTGTCCGTAGCTGCTGCGGTATTTCATCTTACCCACGATGCGTACCAGTTCCGGATGCAGGCCGTGGATACCCAAGTCGATGGCCGTACGTTTTCCCGTTTCGATGATTTCTTCTTCCACTTGCTTGGTCACTTTGGCTACCACTTCTTCGATACGTGCCGGATGGATACGTCCGTCGGCTACGAGCTGATGCAGGGCCAGGCGGCAAATTTCCCGGCGTACGGGGTCGAATGCAGAAATGACAATGGCTTCGGGAGTGTCATCCACGACAATCTCCACGCCTGTGGCAGCCTCCAATGCACGGATGTTGCGTCCTTCACGGCCGATGATACGTCCTTTCACTTCGTCGTTGTCAATGTGGAATACGGTCACGCTGTTTTCGATGGCCGTTTCCGTCGCTACGCGCTGTATGCTTTGTATGACGATGCGTTTGGCTTCCTTGTTGGCTGTCAACTTGGCTTCGTCCATGATTTCATTGATGTAGCTTGCCGCGTTGGTCTTGGCCTCGTCTTTCAGGGATTCCACTAATCGTTCACGGGCTTCATCGGCACTCAGGCCGCTGATGGCTTCCAGTTTCTCGCGCTCTTTAGCTTCCAGTTCTTTCAATTCTTCTTCGCGGCGGGCCAGTCCTTGCTGTTGGTTTTCCAACCGTTTGCGGTCAGTTTCTATTTCGCCTTTTTTGCGGTTCAGGTCGTCCTGGCGTTGGTTCAGGCTCAGTTCACGTTGTTTCAGGCGGTTTTCGTGCTGCTGTATTTGTTGGTTGCGTTGCTGCACTTCCTTTTCCAGTTCCGACTTCTTGTTCAGGAACTTTTCTTTCACTTCGAGCAGTTTTTTCTCTTTGATGACTTCGGCTTCTTTGCTCGCTTCTTCGATGATTTGCCGATATTTACCCGTTGCCACATAGCGGAACAAAGCGAATCCTGCTATACATCCGACGATGAGGCAAGCTACGGAGATTATAAATACCATATCTTTTTTTGTTTATAATGAATAATATAAAAATCACGCACCGCTCACCCCGTCCGCATGGTGCGGAGAAAGGGAAACAGTGCGTGTGGTTTTTCCTGTAGAATGAATGTTTTTATTGTGCTTTCGTCCCTAAGGTTTCATCCAAAGTGTCCAACATGCGTTTCATGCTGTCGACGAATGGCTGTGTATCGTTACGGAATTCGTTTTTTTTCAACGAGAGCGCAATGCTCAACGCTGCCATGCACAAATAAATTTCATTGCCCTGATCCGGATACTGGGCTGCGTAGCTGTTGTATCGTTGGTTAATCAGCTTTTCGGCTGCCCGGTAGGCTTCCTCGTCTTTCCGCCGTATGGTGATGGACAAAGGTTGCTGTCCTAATCTCAGGGTTATGGTAAAGTCCTCGCTTACTTCCATGATGTTTTACACATTTAAAAGTGCGATACACTTGTCTACTTCACGCACTAACTTTGATAATCTCGACTTAGCGTTTTTCATGTCTTCGCTACTGATGTCGATCATCTTGGCCGTTTTCAAGTTGGCATAATCTGTTTGCAGGCGGTCGACTTGCGAATGTAGCGCGGCTATGGTGGCGTTTTTTTCTTCCATGATGCGCGACAACGCGGCATAACGGTCTTTCAAGGCTTTGTATTCCAACGCCATTTGAGTGACGCGAGCCTCTAATGTCCGTAATAATGCATCTTCTTCTGCTGTCATTTCTGCCTTCTCGTTACAAAATTAAGAAAAAACGTTTAACGTCCCAAGCGTTTTTTATTTTTTCTCGTCCATGTCTTTGGGTTTAGGCTCTTTCTTGGCCAAAAGGACGATGCGGTGGACATATTCGGTCATCCATGCTTCGCTGTACCCTAAACGCATTTGGTATTGGCGGATGTTGACGCAAGTGCGTCGTATGTTGTCATCGCGCCAGTCGTTCTTGGTCATAATCTGATGTACGGTTTTGGCTGTCATGCCTCGCAGTGCCTTGTGGAACATCGAAGGCATGCGGAATTTCCATTGCATCAGGTTGCCCATGAGCATCATCAGGTCTTGGCTGAATCCCTGGAACATAAGCAGATAGTTCTTGATGTCGTTCACATTGCGGCAGTTACGCTTGATGCTGGCATCTATCTCCTTGAAAAAGTTTTCTTCCATGCCGTAGACATCCATCAGCATGGTGCGGCAACGTTTCCTCTCGCCGATGCCTAGCTTGTTGTTTACCGTGGGGACGTGCAGCGTTTGTTTAAAGATGCGCAGGTCCGGTAGTACGGCCAGATTGCTGATTCCCATTTGCATGGCCATTACGGCTTGGTAATATACACGGATGAGGGTCATGAAGTCCTCCATTCCTCCCACTCGCGAGGTTTCTTCTTGGGGAGCTTTGCCCAATAATTTTGCTATTATACCCATTGTATTTTTTATTCGGTTAAATTCAGGGTACAAATATACAAAAAGGTAGGTGCAGAGGCAAGCGAAAACTCAGTTTTCTGTCATCAGTTTATTCTTGCTCGAAAACCTCCTCGCTCAGTCGCATAAGGTATTGTCCGTATTGGTTCTTCAGCATGGGCTGTGCCACTTCACGCAATTTCTCCGCGCTGATCCAACCCTGACGGTAGGCGATACCTTCCAGGCAGGCCACTTTCAGCCCTTGCCGCTTCTCGATGACTTCGATGAAAGTAGAGGCTTCGGAGAGGCTGTCGTGTGTGCCAGTGTCCAACCAGGCGAATCCCCTTCCGAGGGTTTTTACTTTCAGTTTCCTTTCATTCAGGTAGACTTGGTTCACCGTGGTGATTTCCAGTTCGCCCCGGGCCGATGGTTTGATATGTGCCGCTACGTCCACCACACTGTTGGGGTAGAAATACAAGCCCACCACGGCATAGTTGCTCTTCGGCAAAGCCGGTTTTTCCTCTATGCTCAGACAGTTGCCGGCCTTGTCGAATTCGGCCACGCCGTAGCGTTCCGGGTCGTTCACCCAATAACCGAATACGGTGGCTTTTCCTTCGCGTTCGGCATTGGCCACGGCTTCACGCAGCATACCGGTGAATCCCGCTCCATGGAAAATATTGTCACCCAATACCAGGCAGACACTGTCGCTTCCGATGAACTCGCGGCCGATGAGGAAAGCCTGAGCCAGTCCGTCGGGAGAGGGCTGTTCTGCATACTCGAAGCGTACGCCAAAGTCGCTGCCGTCTCCCAACAGCCGACGGAATCCCGGCAGGTCGTGAGGTGTGGATATGATCAATATGTCGCGGATGCCGGCCAACATCAAGACCGATACGGGATAATAAATCATCGGTTTGTCGAAAATGGGAAGCATTTGTTTGCTTACGCCTTTTGTGATGGGGTAGAGGCGTGTGCCCGACCCGCCAGCTAATACGATACCTTTCATAATATTATATGTATATGTGATTAATAAGCATTTTCCTCATTGTGCTTCAACATGTTCACGAGCGTGCGCCACATGATGCGCAGGTCGAGGCCGAAACTCCAGTTTTCCACGTACCAGATGTCAGCTTTCACCCGGTTCTCCATCTGGTCCAATGTCTTCGTTTCGCCACGGAAACCTTGCACTTGCGCCCATCCCGTGATGCCGGGTTTCACTAAATGGCGCACCATGTAACGTCGGATCAGGCGCGAGTACTCCTGCGTGTGGAGCAGCATGTGCGGGCGCGGTCCTACGAGGCTCATGTCGCCTTTGAACACATTGATGAATTGCGGCAACTCGTCGATGTTGGTTTTGCGCATCAGGTTACCGAATTTGAATTTGCGTGGGTCGTCCTTGGTGGCTTGTAGGCGGTCGCTGTCTTTGTTGACGTGCATGCTTCTGAACTTCAGGCAATAGAACTCCTTTCCGTCCAGTCCGTTCCGTTTTTGTTTGAAGAGAATAGGCCCCGGGCTTTGTATTTTGATGATGATACCCGCAATGAGGTACACAATAGGGAAGACGGTAAATAGGAACACCCCGGACGTAAAAATATCAAAAAGCCGTTTCACTCCACGGTTCACCGGGTCTTGCAGCGGCTCGTTTCGCACGCTCAGTAGCATGGTGCTGCCTAAGTGCGACAATTCCATACGTTTGGTCAGGAACTCCATGAATACGGGCAGGGCGTAGAAACGAATCATGTGGTCTTCGCAGTAACGGAATATCTCGTCCGTTTCTGCCGTATAGTCGGTGTCGGGCACCATGTATAAGTCTGTCACTTCTTGGTGTTGGCGCAAGTAACTCATTACCATCCGCCGGTCTCCCAAATTTTTCAGGTGCATGTCTTCCGGAAGTTCTTTACGGGTGAAGATACCTAAAATCTTGAATCCAAGACTATGGTCGTTCAGTGTATGGTAAATGTCCTCTAAGTTCCACGGATGTCCCACCAATACGACGTAGCGTAAGTTATGCCCTTTCGAACGGCTGTGTTTCAGGATATTGTGCACGATAGTCCGCTCTGCATACAGCAGGCAGAAGAAAAAAGAAGCCCCTATGAGGAGTTCTTCGCCGGCCACGTTCATCCGCCGTATCAGACTGATAGCCGCTATCATGAACAGCGTTTGCAGGCATACGGTGTAAACTGAACGTCCCAAGATGTCATTGCCGTACACCATGTGTTTCAGGAATACGGGTGGGGCTATGTAAAAAGTAGGGAAAATGGTCAGTGCGCCGATGAGCAGTTCTGTTTTCAGGGCGTATGGAAAGCTGAAAGCCAGTGCGAAGCTGTGGGTCAGCGCAAAGGCTAACCAATAACTGGCCATCAGCAATATGATATCGTTGCAGATGATGGCGGATTTTACAATGCCGGATTCTTCCAGATTCTTAATTTTCATATTTTATCTCTTCGAAAGGTTGGTTACGTGACTGCGAATGTATATATTTTTATGGAATCCTACAATAATATATTGTTTTAAATTGATTGAAAATTAAAAAAGCTCGAAATAAAGAACTATTTCGTTTATTTATTTGGAATGTATGTCAAAGATTTCTAATTTTGTGGCTTGAATGGAAATAATCAGAGAATAATTAAGAATAATATGCCCAACAAAACTTTTCAAACAAACGATGCTGTAGAAGAACAAAGTTCCGATTTTAATTATCGTGAGATATTGGATGCGGTCATTTTGCATTGGCATTGGTTTGCCATATCCATTATCGGTTGTCTTTTCGTCGCTTTTTTATATTTAAGGTACAAGGCTCCGGTTTATTCGACTGGAGCTGAGGTCTTGATTAAGGAAGAAGACCCCTATAAAAGCAGGATGCAAGGGAATGCTTTGGCCGACTTTTCTCAGTTGGGAATCTTGACGAACAGCAACGGTTTCGATAACGAAGTGGAAATTTTAAGCAGTAAGACGTTGGCGCGGCGCGCTGTGACTAACCTGAAGCTTTATGTCCGTTATGCGTTTGACGGTACGGTGCGCGACGAGGAACTTTACCGTACATCTCCCATTTTGGCCGACATGTCTTCGGTGGACTTGGACACGTTGGCCATGCCGGTATTTTTGGAAATCAAACCTTTGCAGGAGGGGGGCTATCACATAGAAGGCGAGGCGTTGGAGGAGCGTTTTGAAGCCAATGTCAAGACGCTTCCGGTAAGGGTGAAGACCTTGTCCGGATGGGTGTCTTTGCGGCCTAACCCCGATCCTACCTGTGTGTTTGATGACCGTTCACTGAAGGTTTACATTTATCGTCCGACGCTTATGGCAGAGGCTTTTCTGGAGGCTACTTCCATTGAACCCATTAGCAAGATGACGACAATAGCCCGTATCACGAAGAACGATACGCAACGTCAGCGGGCGGAAGATTATATGAACGAGTTGATTCGCGTGTATAATGAGGATGCCAATGAGGTGAAGAATGAGGTGGCTCTCAAGACGGAAGCCTTTGTCAACAAACGTATCAAGATTATAGATGCGGAACTGGGTACGACCGAGTCGGATTTGGAAATGTATAAAAAGAGGAACCAGTTGGTAGACTTGATGTCGGATGCCGAGGCTGCCTATAAAGGTATAGAAAACTATCAGACGCGGCAGATAGAGTTGCAGACGCAGATGCTTTTAGTGAAATCCTTGAAAGAGTATGTGGATAATCCGGCCAATAATATGGAGATTATTCCGGCAAACCTTGGCCTGACAGATCAGGGCTTGAATAACATTATTGCCGAGTATAACGCCAAGGTTGTGGAGCGTAAACGTTTGCTGAAAACGGCACCTGAGTCCTCGCCCGTTGTGGTATCGGCGACGAATGCCATTGCTTCCCTTTATCCGGGCATCCGCCATTCTCTTTCTACTGTGTATGACAACTTGCGGGTGCAGAAACGGAATGTGGATGAACAGTACGACTTGTTCGTCGGACGGCTTTCCAATGCGCCTACGCAGGAGCGTGTGCTTTCCGATATAGGCCGTCAGCAGTCTGTAAAGGCGGCACTTTATCAGATATTGTTGCAGAAGCGCGAGGAGAACGCCATTTCTTTGGCCTCCACGGTGGACAAGGCGCAGGTTATCGACGCGCCGGAAAGTACTATCCGTCCTATTTCTCCGAAAAAGAAACTGGTGGCGCTTATCGCTTTGGTGATAGGGATAGCCATTCCGGCCGGACTGATATACTTGCTGAACTTGTTGCGTTATCGCATCGAAGGACGTAATGATATTGAAAAGCTGACCGATTTGGCCGTCTTGAGCGATATTTTCGTGGCCGGGGAATTGAAGGACGGAAAAAGGGCGATTGTCGTGCGGGAGAATACCAACGACATGATGGAGGAAACGTTCCGTAGCCTGCGTACCAATTTAGGCTTTGTCATGAAGAAGAGCGAAAAGGTACTCTTGTGCACGTCGGTGATACCTGGTGAAGGAAAGACTTTCGTGTCAACCAATCTGGCCATGAGTATGGCTTTGATGGGGCGCAAAGTCTTGGTGGTCGGATTGGATATCCGTAAGCCGCGATTGGCCAAGTTGTTCGGTCTGGTCACGGGGCATCATGGGCTGACGACTTATTTGGCCGGGGAAGACAGTTCGGACGGATTTTTGCGTGAGCAGATATTCAATTCCGGCATGCATGCCAATCTGGACGTATTGCCTGCGGGTTTGATTCCGCCTAATCCCGGTGAACTGATTACTTCGGAACGTTTGGATGATGCTTTTGCACGTTTCCGCGAATGGTATGACATGGTGATTGTCGATACTCCGCCTGTCGGTCTGGTGAGCGATACCTTATTGTTAGGGCGTTTGGCTGATGCAACTCTTATTGTGTGCCGGTGTGATTATTCTCTCAAACGTAATTTCAATATCGTGAATACGATTCATCAGGAAGGAAAATTGCCGAAGATGAACTTGGTGCTTAACGGGGTAGACTTGCAACAGCGCAAGTATGGTTATTACTACGGTTACGGTAATTATGGCCGTTACGGCCGTTACGGTTCTTATGGCAGCTATGGCGGTTATGGTAATTATGGTGGTTACGGTAAGGAGTCACATGCTAGTAAATCAAAATCCCGGCACGGAAGCAGTCGTTATCTCCGTGAGGACCATTTTGATGATAAGGATTGATACCTTTTTTATATATAGGGTACGGAAAGAAAAAGGGATGGAGGTTAAAACCACCATCTCTTTTTCTTCTTTTGTGCCACGGGTTGGTCTTCTTCCCATTCTTCCTGTAACAGTTGCGCCATGCTTTTCTTTTCTTTGATCATCCGGTAGATGGTACCCCAGTCCGGAAGTCCGCCCAAGTTGCGGTCGTCGATGAACAAGTCTGCTTTCAGCTTGCGGCTGTAATGTCGGTTTTTGTCGGTGTCCTCTTCCGGAAAGTCCTTGTTTACGGCATAAAACTCTACTCCTCTTTGGCGGCACCATTCTACGGCCTCGTCCAACAAACGCCCTTCCCGTACGCTCCATAAGATGAGTTGGTGGCGGTCTTCGATGAGCTTTTTCAATGTTTCTACTGCAAAGGGAATCTCACGTCCGATTTCAGGGTAACGGTGTTCTACGATGGTTCCGTCGAAGTCTACGGCTATGATCATATTCGTCAATTTAAATTGTTTTTGGTGGCAAAGATAGTTTTTTTCCGGGTAAAACGAAAAAAAGTTTCTTCCCTTTGTGCTTTTTCGCGCCTTTGTTCGTAAACCGTGTAAAGAGTCAAAGGAAGACTATACATTAATCTTTAAAAACGTAGAGAAATGAAGAACAGAATCCTTGCAGCCATGGCATTGTGCTGCGCTACTTCTTCAACGATGCCTCTGTGGGCCGCCGAGTATGGCGACCCCACGATTGTGACAGTGGAACCCAATCTTGCAACCGACGGGACGGGAGGGGGAAAGTATTACATCTATCATGTGGCTACCC
>NZ_CFQRNQ010000022.1:0-63348 GCF_986071375.1 Paraprevotella sp.
AGCCCTCGTGACCGCAGGGGTGCAGAAAGTGCATACGCATTATGGGAACCGGTACCGCGTGGCGGAAATATGAACTTATATCCCCACAACCTAAAAAACATGCCTTTTCGTACATTCATAACAATTATTTGTCGTACCTTTGCGCGAAAGACCTACAAAATGTTTATAACCAAACCCATATAAATTTATGTTCAAGGAAAACAAAGGAGAAGTCCTGCACGGAATTTTGCTTATCGTATTATTTTCGTTTTCTGCCTTTTACATCGCAGAATTCGAATTCGTCAAACAACTTTCCTTCAGCCCGCTGATTGTCGGTATCATCTTAGGCATGCTATACGCCAACAGCTTACGCAACAAACTGCCCGAAACATGGGTTCCGGGAATCAAGTTCTGTTCCAAACAAATCTTGCGCACAGGTGTAGTACTCTATGGCTTCAAGCTGACTTTCCAACAGGTACTGGCCATAGGACTTCCGGCCATTACGGCCGACTTGATTATCGTCGCCAGTACATTGGCTTTAGGTATATTAATGGGAAAATTACTCAAAGTAGACAGCCAGACAGCCTTAATGACCTCTACAGGCAGTGCCATCTGCGGGGCTGCAGCCGTGTTGGGAGCCGAACCGGTCGTGCGCTGCGAAGCCCACAAGACAGCGGTTGCCGTATCCACCGTGGTGATATTCGGGACGCTTTCCATGTTCCTCTACCCCATCATGTACCGTGCCGGATGGTTGGACGGCTTGAGCGACCAAGCCATAGCCGTATACATAGGTTCGACCCTGCACGAAGTCGCCCATGTAGTCGGAGCAGGTAACGCCATCGATGCTGCGGGAGGCAACGTGGCAGATGCCGCCACCATCACCAAAATGATACGCGTCATGCTGTTGGCACCCGTTTTGGTCATCATGAGTGTATGCCTCTCCGGAAAACAAAAAAATAAAGGCATAACCGGAAAGAGTAAAATCACAATACCTTGGTTCGCTTTTTATTTTTTGATCGTCATCGGTATTAATTCCCTGTTACAATCCGCCACTTTCATTCCTCAGGAAACTTTGCAGGCAGGTATAGGGTTCGTCAATAACGTGGACACGTTCTTGCTCACCATGGCCATGACGGCGCTCGGTGCAGAAACCAGCATAGACAAATTCAAACAAGCCGGAGCCAAACCCTTCTATCTGGCCGGCATCCTCTATGTCTGGTTGGTATTCGGTGGATATGCCATTGTAAAATTGTTGTTCTGAAAAGAATTCGGACATCTGAAAATCCCCATGGTCCTAACCGGCCATGGGGATTTTCAGATATGTTCCGTCTCTTATTGGAAGAAAGGAAGCAGTAAATCGGGGATCTCTATCCCATGCTTTCTGATGTCTTCCAACCTTTCCTTGGCTTTATCAGTCAGGGTAAAAAACATCTGGCGTTTATCTTTCTCTCCCAAGGATCGAACTAACAAGCCCTTTTCTTCTACCGAACGTATCACTTTGGAAGCATGCGAGGCCGTCAGCCCCGTACGTTCCACGACCACCCCTGCCATCACGGTTTCTTCCCCAACGCTACACAGGACCATCGCTTCATTCAATGATAAACCGTATGTTTCCGACAAACGGGTTTCCAACAAAGCAAGAGAACGGTAAAGGTCCCTCATGACACAAATACATTTGATTTTTTCCATCGCGCCGTTAGATAAACAAGTTTACATTAGCCTCTTCGGCACGCCCCATATACGTAGCCACTCCGCCAATCGTCACATGGTCCAACAACTCTTCCTTTTTCACCCCCATCACATCCATGGACATTTGGCAGGCTATAAACTCCACTCCGTTTTCAATGGCCTGGCGGCGTAATGATTCCAACGAGTCAATGCCTTTACGTTTCATGATATGGCGCATCATCCGTGCTCCCATGCCTCCCATATTCATTTTTGAAAGTTTCAGTTTCATGGAATCGGACGGCAACATCATGCCGAACATCTTTCCCAACCAGTCTTTCTCCACTTTTGGCTTTTCTGTCTTCTTAATGGCATTCAATCCCCAAAAAGTGAAGAAAATGGTCACTTTCTCTCCGGTAGCCGCAGCACCGTTAGCCAAAACAAAAGTGGCTAACGCCTTATCCAAATCATCGCTGAACAAGATAAAGGTCTTGCCTTTTGCCGTCGAGTCCGGATGTGAAACCTCCATCGCACAAGGTGTCGCTTTCTCTACTCTGACTATGTATGTACCATTTTCGGTTTGGGCAGAAACAAAACGGTTTCCTGTCACCCGGCACCAGGCTTCGGCATCACGGGGAAAACCGGCATCCGTGGCACGTATCTCCAAACATTCTCCTGGTCGTAGTTGTTCCATGCTCTTCTTCAATTTCAGAATAGGACCGGGACATTGAATACCACAAGCATCTACCCGGACAATGCGGGCAACCGGCACATTTTCCTCCTGACTTGCACAACATGTGCCACTTGACTTCTGAACGCAAACGCCTTCAGACGCATCGGGAAGAAGAACCGGATTCACAGCCGCTTTATAGGTCTTAAGTCCTCCTATCAGATTCCTCACGTCATAGCCGTTTTCTCTCAGGATATTAGAAGCCAGATAACCGCGCAACCCCACACCACAATACACCCACACAGGTTTATCGAGAGGTAACTCTGCCAAACGTTCCCGCAGCTCATCCAACGGCACATTCACCGCACCGTCTATCCCTCCCAGTGCATATTCGTCGGGCGTACGCACGTCCACCAATGTCACGCGGTTCAAATCAGCCGTTTTTAAATCCCTCCAATAAAGCGGATTCATTTTCCCGTTCAATATGTTCCCGGCCACATAGCCTGATACCGCCACCGGATCCTTGGCTGATGAAAAAGGTGGAGCGTAAGCGTGCTCCAACTCCATCAAATCGTACACTGTACCTCCGCGCTTAATGACCATAGCGTATTCATCTATCCGTTTATCCACACCGTCATAACCCACGATTTGTGCTCCGTAAAGTTTGCCTCCATCGGGAGAAAACGTAATCTTTATGGCCATCTGCAAGGCTCCGGGATAATATCCGGCATGAGAACCGGAATGTATCGTAGCCGAAAGATAAGGTATCCCCAACTGCAATAAACGTTTGGCCGGAAGACCTGTTGAAGCCACGGTCTGGTCGAACACCTTGGCAATGGCTGTTCCGACTGCCCCTTCGTATTTTACTTTATTGCCGAACACCATATTGTCGGCCACAATACGTGCCTGACGGTTGGCAGGACCTGCCAAGAAATTCAGCCAAGGCTTACCTGTCAGCGGGTGAGGAAATTCTATCGCATCACCGACCGCATACACCGATTCATCCGATGTCTGCAAATACTCATTCACCCGGATACCTTTCATCTCTCCCAATTCCAATCCTGCAGCGGAGGCTAACGAGGTCTCAGCACGTACCCCAATGGAAAGAATCACCAAATCCGTCTCTATCGTGATACCGGACTTGAACTTTACCGTCACTCCGGAAACGGTTTCCTCAAAAGATTCCACCGCCTGTTCCAAATAAAGCTTCACCCCTTTCTGCAACAGATGTTCATGCACTAAAGCCGCCATAGAAAAATCTATAGGTCCCATGACCTGAGCTGCCATTTCCACCACAGCCACTTCTGCCCCTGTATGTTGCAAATTTTCAGCCATCTCCAAACCGATGAAACCGCCACCTACGATAAGTGCACGTCTGACCTGATGTTGTCGTACGTAATCTTTTATACGGTCGGTGTCTTGTACATTACGCAACGTAAAGATTCCACGGCTGTCGATACCTGTCAAAGGAGGACGTACCGGGGAGGCTCCGGGCGAAAGCAAGAGTTTGTCGTAAGCTTCCGCATATTCCCGACCGGCCGATGTCCTTACCGTAACTTCTTTCCGGGACACGTCTATTGCCGTCACCTCGGACGCTGTACGGACATCCACACGGAAACGACGGGCAAAAGCCTCCGGAGTTTGTACGAAAAGCCGTTCCCTGTCACTAATCACCCCACCTATGTAATAAGGTAAACCGCAATTGGCATACGATATATATTCTCCTTTTTCAAACAAAATGATTTCCGCTTTCTCCGTATTCCTACGAATCCGGGCAGCCGCAGTCGCACCACCAGCCACTCCTCCTATAATTACATACTTCATATTCTTTCTTATTATTTTGTATTATCATTATTTTCCAATAGAAACTTTTGCAAAGAACGCCTTTAATTTACAATGAAACAAATTTCCAACGGAAAACTTTCCAAGTTTAAGCATTTTTAGAAAACACAAACAAAAGCGATTCACTCCACCTCAAAATCCAGAAATTATCACTATATTTGCAAATGAACCGCAAAACCATGGATATATGACAGACTTTGCCCCCTCCGTATTGCTGATTTATACAGGTGGAACTATCGGAATGATAGAAAACCCGGAAACAGGAGCATTGGAAAGCTTCAACTTCGACCACTTGCTGAACTTTGTTCCGGAGTTGAAACGTTTTAATTATCATATCAACACCTATTCTTTCGATCCCCCCATTGACTCTTCCGACATGGAACCTTACCATTGGGCTAGATTGGCACGAATTGTAGAACGAAATTACGGACAATACGATGGTTTTGTCATCCTACATGGAACCGACACTATGGCTTATACAGCTTCAGCATTGAGTTTCATGTTGGAAAACCTGTCTAAACCGGTTGTCTTGACCGGTTCACAACTTCCGATGGGCATGTTGCGGACAGACGGCAAAGAAAACCTGATTACCGCCATCGAGATTGCTGCGGCCAAACATCCGGACGGTACGGCCATGGTGCCGGAAGTCTGTATCTATTTCGAAAGAGACCTGATGAGGGGCAACCGTACCACGAAAATCAATGCAGAAAAATTCAATGCTTTCAAGTCGTATAATTATCCGTGCCTGGGGCATAGTGCCATCGACATCAAAATCAAACCGGAACGCATACGCCGGCCTGACCCGTCCCGTCCCCTGAAAGCACACTACTTGTTCGACACCAATGTAGTGGTTCTCACGCTTTTTCCCGGAATACAAGAAAGCATCATTACTTCAGTCTTCAACATCAAAGGATTGAAAGCCGTAGTCATGAAGACCTTCGGTTCGGGCAACGCCCCACAGAAGCCGTGGTTTATCAAACTCATCAAGGAAGCCGCAGCACGTAACATCATCATTATCAACATAACCCAATGCCAGTCGGGAAGTGTGGAGATGGAACGTTATGAAACAGGACGCCAGTTACTGGAAGCCGGGGTTATCAGCGGATATGACAGCACCCCGGAATGTGCATTGACCAAATTGATGTTCCTTTTGGGACATGACCTGCCCTCCGAAAAAGTCAGGCACCTCATGAATACCAGTCTGGCCGGTGAAATTACATTGGAATAATATGACAAATATACAATCATGGAAGGACTAATCATAGGATTATTATTACCTTTTGCCGGTACAACCTTAGGTGCCGCCTGTGTTTTTCTGATGAAGAAGCAAATGCCGGATTTAGTACAGAAAACCTTATTGGGATTCGCTTCCGGTGTCATGGTGGCGGCTTCCGTATGGTCGCTGCTGATACCTTCCATAGAAATGAGCGGCACGGAAGATGCTACCCGGGTCGTCCCGGCCGTAAGCGGTTTCATAGCAGGTATTGCATTTCTCTTGCTGATGGACCGGATCACCCCGCACCTCCATTTAGGCAGCCCCTCACCCGAAGGACCGCACAGCAAATTGTCACGGACAAGCATGTTGGTATTGGCCGTCACATTACACAATATTCCGGAGGGAATGGCCGTAGGAGTAGCATTGGCCGCCGCCATGGAACACAGCACTTATCTTCCCATGGCCGGTGCATTGGCTTTATCTTTGGGAATCGCCATACAGAATTTTCCGGAAGGTGCCATCGTCTCCATGCCCCTGCGTAGTGAGGGAAACAGCAGATTGCGCGCTTTCGGCATCGGCACATTGAGCGGCGTCGTAGAACCAATCGGAGCTATCCTGACGATTCTGTTGGCGGCCTACATTACCCCCATATTGCCCTATTTGCTGTCGTTTGCCGCTGGCGCAATGATTTACGTGGTCGTAGAGGAGTTGATTCCGGAAGCTTCCCAAGGCAAACATTCCAATGTAGGGACAATCGGCTTTGCCATGGGTTTCGTACTAATGATGATTCTGGATGTCGTATTAGGATAAATGTCTGGAACGATACTCTTTAGGCCCGACACCAAAATGCTTTTTCACATATTTGCCAAAAAAAGAAAGGGAAGGGAAATCCAATTCCACCATAATTTCCTTAATGCTTTTGTTTGAATAAGACAACAAATCCGCGATGTCTTTCGTCACCGCCTTATGAATCAATACAGAAGCCGTGTCGCCACATGTCGCCTTACAAACAGAAGACAAATATTTAGAAGTCACGTTTAACTTCTCTGCATAAAAGGATACGGAACGAGGTTTGGGATACACCGATGTAAGTATATCCAAAAATCCTTTGAACAAGTTATTCCCCTGTGAATAATCAACCGAACCAACAGATATATAACGTCCTATCACACCGTACAACTCACACATAAACGACTTTAACAAACAACGCATGGATTCCTTATACCCCATTTTGTCTTTATCTCCAATTTTAACTGATACTAAAGAGTAATACAAAGATAAACATGTATACTCCATATCCGTAAGCGACAACACCGGATGAGCCATCAAAAATGAGACTACATCCCAATTATAAGAAGAGAATGAAATGCTCTTTTGAAATAAAGAACGAGAAATGCACAGGCAATTTACAGACAAATTCTTCGTTTCCCCCCGTCGCTCCAAGACGTAATTAGGTAAAGACATAATTATATCGCGTGCCTGTACCCTGTAATTTTTTCCATTGATGGTACATTCCGCTTCCCCTGAAATAATAATAGTAATAATCACCCATTCCACTTTTATTTTATCAGAGACCGAATGGGAAAAACTCTTCACTGCTGTTAGACCATCATACGAGAATACATCCTTTTTTCGCAATATCACAAAATCATCATTCACCAACAATAATCCTTCTTCCATTTTCTTTTTTTTTCAAATTGCAAAATAAATATCTTCATGTTTATAAACTGACCTGATTCTTCGCAAAGAGTGTTCTGAATAACATTAAAACTATCCTAAAACAGACTTATATTCCTCTATGTAGAGGGGGATGGCTAACCTCCACGCCAGTATTCCTCCGTACTAAAAACATCCTATCCTTATACGGACAGCCAGGCCAGAAAAGAACCGAGTAAAGAATATCTTATGCCGCTTTTTCTTAACTTTGCACCCGCTAACCCAAATGAAATATGATTTATCCACAGAATTTTGAACAGAAAATAGGATTTGACGAGATACGTACTTTATTGACGGGACACTGCCTGAGTACGCTTGGCATAGAGCGCGTCGTACAGATGAAATTCCTGACGGATTTGCATCTATTGCGCGAATTGCAAGAGCAGACACGGGAATTCCTGCGCATTCAGGAAGGAGAAGAGGACTTTCCGGAACAGGACTTCTATGATGTACGCCCGGCCATCAAACGCATCAGAATAGAAGGTACTTATCTCGACGAAACGGAATTGTTCGACCTGAAACGCTCGCTTTGCACGATTATCAACATCGTACGGTTTCTCAATAAGGAAACCGAAGAAGATAACGACACAGAAGAAAGACGCCCCGCCGACGATGCCTCCGTCCCCTATCCGGCTTTACGCCGCCTGACGCAAGGGGTCTCCGTCTACCCTCAATTGGTACACCGCATTGAAAACATACTCGACAAATACGGCAAAATCAAAGACTCGGCATCCGCCGAACTGTTGCGCATCCGCCGCGAACTTGTCGCTGCCGAAAGCGGAATCTCGCGCACACTGCACGCCATCTTGCGGAACGCGCAACAAGACGGCATGGTGGACAAGGATGTCACTCCCACCATGCGCGACGGACGTCTGGTCATTCCTGTGGCACCGGCTTTAAAGCGTAAAATAAAAGGAATCGTCCACGATGAATCCTCCACAGGACGTACGGTCTTCATCGAACCGGCTGAAGTGGTGGAGGCAAACAACCGTATCCGCGAACTGGAAGGAGAAGAACGGCGTGAAATCATACGCATATTGCAAGAATTCACGGCTGAGGTCCGGCCTCATTATCAGGAAATACTGCAATCCTACGAGTTTTTGGCCGAAATAGACTTCATCCATGCCAAGGCCGGATTAGCCCACCAGTTCGATGCCACGACACCGGACATCAAAGGGGCGCCGCTGATAGACTGGACCATGGCCCGCCATCCCTTGCTATACCTGTCCCTGACCCGTCACGGGAAAAAAATCGTACCGCTCGACATCGAACTGAACGGACATCAGCGTATTCTCATCATCTCCGGTCCCAACGCGGGCGGAAAATCCGTATGCCTGAAGACCGTAGGCCTCATCCAATACATGTTGCAATGCGGACTTCCCGTTCCTATCGGGGAAAACTCACGCACCGGCATTTTCGGCAGTATCTTTATCGATATCGGGGACGAGCAGAGCATAGAGGACGACTTGAGCACCTATTCCAGCCATTTGCTCAACATGAAAAACATGATGAAAGCTTGCTGTGGCACCAGTCTTCTGCTCATCGACGAATTCGGAGGCGGCACGGAACCGCAAATCGGCGGCGCCATAGCCGAAGCCGTCCTGAAACGGTTCAACCAAAAAAAGACCTTCGGCATCATCACGACACACTACCAAAACCTGAAACACTTCGCCGAGGACCATGAGGGGGTAGTGAACGGGGCCATGCTCTACGACCGCCAACACATGCAGGCCCTGTTCCAACTGCAAATCGGCAATCCTGGCAGTTCTTTTGCCGTGGAAATCGCCCGCAAGATAGGCATTCCTGAGGAAGTAATAGCCGATGCGTCCGAGTTGGTGGGCAAAGAATACATCAACGCGGACAAGTACCTGCAAGACATCGTAAGAGACAAGCGGTATTGGGAAAACAAACGGCAGAACATCCATCTCCGGGAAAAGGAAATGGAGAAGACCATAGCCCGTTACGAAACGGAAATCGCAGAGTTGCAACGCAGCCGGAAAGAAATCTTGCGCAAAGCCAAAGAAGATGCCGAACAACTGCTCCGGGAATCGAATGCCAAGATAGAGAACACCATTAAAGCCATCAGGGAGGCTCAGGCTGAAAAAGAAAAGACCCGCAACGTACGCCAGGAATTGGATGATTTTAAAAAGACCTTGGACGACATCGAAAAACGACATGAAGCGGACAAGATAGCCCGCAAAATGCAACAACTGCAGGAACGGAAAAGAAGACAGGCCGAACGGAAAGAGAAAAAAGCATCCGAAGCCGCCATGCGGAAAGCACAGCCCGATGCCTTGCTGCAAACCGCACGGGAAACGGAAGAGCGCAACCGTCCCCTGCAACCCGGCGAGACCGTACGCATCAAAGGGCAAACCACCGTAGGCACGATAGAGGAGATAGACGGAAAGAACGCCATCGTCACTTTCGGCATGATGCGCACCAACGTGAAACCGGAACGGTTGGAACGGGCCACAGCCCCCGATGCCCCGGCACGGACACAGGCTGCCACCTTCGTCAGCAAACAGACGCAAGACAACATATACGAAAAGAAACTGAATTTCAAACAGGACATCGACGTACGGGGCATGAGGGGAGACGAAGCCATCCAAGCTGTTACCTATTTCATAGACGATGCCATAATATTAGGTATATCCAGAGTACGCATCCTGCACGGGACGGGATCCGGCATCTTGCGAACCCTGATTCGCCAATACCTGCACACGGTGCCCGGCGTAAAAGATTTCAAAGACGAACATGTACAGTTTGGAGGAGCCGGCATCACCGTAGTAGACTTGGCCTGACTTCAGGGCGGCAAATATGCACTGCAAAGCGGATTCGCATATTATTTTTCCAACGGGACAAGGACTAAATAGGCCATTATTTATTACCTTTGTACCCAATTAAGTACATATTGCGACTTTTTAGACTTTAAGAAAAAGATTATGCTGGAGAGATTTTTAAGTCAAACGACATTCACGTCGCAAGACGACTTCATCCAAAATTTCCATGTAAAGGTACCGGAGAACTTCAATTTCGGATACGATGTAGTAGATGCATGGGCCGCAGAAGCCCCGGACAAGATAGCCTTATGTTGGACGAACGACCATGGTGTACACCATGACTTCACTTTCTCCGAACTGAAAGACTACACAGACCGTACGGCTTCTTATTTCCAATCGTTAGGCATCGGACACGGGGACATGGTCATGCTTATATTGAAACGCCGGTATGAATTTTGGTTCTCCATCATCGCCTTGCACAAGATCGGAGCCGTAGCCATTCCGGCCACCCATCTGCTGACCGGAAAAGACATTATCTACCGTAACAATGCCGCCGACATCAAAATGATTGTCTGTGCCGGCGAAGAGGTCATCTTGAACCACGTCAAAGACGCTCTCCCCTATTCACCTTCCGTCAAACATCTCGTTTCAGCCGGACCAATCGTGCCCCATGGTTTTGAAGACTTTCAAAAAGGCGTTTTAGGAGCCGCACCGTTTGTCAAACCGGAACATCCCAACCGGAACGATGACATATCCCTGATGTATTTCACTTCGGGAACTACCGGCGAACCGAAGATGGTGGCTCATGATTTCACTTATCCGCTCGGGCATATCGCAACCGGATGTTATTGGCATAACCTGCACGAAAACAGCCTGCATCTGACCGTGGCCGACACGGGATGGGGAAAAGCCGTATGGGGAAAACTGTACGGCCAATGGATTGCCGGAGCCACGGTTTTTGTATACGACCATGAAAAGTTCCATCCGGCCGACATCCTGCAAATGATACAAGATTACCATATCACATCGCTCTGTGCCCCCCCCACGGTCTTCCGCTTCCTGATTCGGGAGGACCTGACGCATTACGACCTTTCTTCCCTGCAATACTGCACGATTGCAGGCGAGGCGCTGAACCCGGCCGTGTACGAAACATTCCGCAAACTGACCGGTATCAAACTGATGGAAGGCTTCGGACAGACAGAGACGACTTTGACTATCGCCACATTCCCATGGATGGCTCCCAAACCCGGTTCCATGGGAGTACCTAATCCGGAATACGTAGTAGATTTACTCAAAACAGACGGAACATCGGCTGCACCGGGCGAACAGGGACAAATAGTCATCCGCACCACCCATGGCAAACCATTGGGATTGTTCAAGGAATACTACCGTAACCCAGGCCTCACCCGTGAAGTCTGGCATGACGGCATATATTATACAGGCGATGTGGCCTGGAAAGATGAAGACGGTTATTTCTGGTTTGTAGGACGGGTGGACGACGTCATCAAAAGTTCCGGCTACCGCATCGGTCCCTTCGAAGTGGAGAGCGCATTGATGACACATCCTGCCGTAGTGGAATGCGCCATCACAGGCGTACCCGACGAGATTCGCGGACAAATCGTAAAAGCTACCATCGTACTGGCAAAAGACTACAAAGATGTAGATAAAGAGCATTTGGTCAAGACTCTGCAAAACCATGTCAAACAAGTCACTGCACCTTATAAATACCCGAGAGTCATCGAGTTTGTAGACGAACTGCCCAAAACCATCAGCGGAAAAATCCGAAGAGTGGAAATCCGCAACAAAGACAATCATAAATCTTAATCACAGATTGCTCATACAGTCTGATTTTATACTTTTAAATTATGAAACAAAAAATTCTATTGCTGTCATTCCTGTTTCTCAGCCTGATAGGGCATGCACAACCCATAGACTGGAACAAGAAACTTCCGGCAGACCCGAATGTCTTAATCGGAAAACTACCGAACGGTATCACTTATTATCTCCGGCATAACGAAGAACCTAAAGACCGGGCCAGTTTCTTCATCATCCGCAATGCAGGCGCCTTACTGGAGAATGACGATCAAGACGGCTTAGCCCACTTCTTGGAACACATGGCCTTTAACGGCAGTAAGAACTTCCCGGGCAACAGCATGATTTCCACACTCGAACGCCACGGTATCTCTTTCGGTGGAAACCTGAATGCCTACACCACACAGAACGAAACGGTGTACAACATCAGTGATGTGCCGATGGCAGACGAAAGCCTGACGGACACGTGCCTGCTCATCCTTCACGATTGGTCTTATTACCTGACCCTCGACCCGAAAGACATCGACGAGGAACGCGGGGTCATCACAGAGGAGTGGCGTACACGCAATACCAGCGCAACCCGCATCTATAACCAGAAAAGACCTATACTCTACAAAGGCTCGAAATATGCCGAGCGTGATGTCATCGGCAATTTGGATGTCATCCGGACATTCAAGCCCGAAACCCTGCGCGACTTTTACCACAAATGGTACCGCACGGACTTGGAAGCCATTGCCATTGTAGGAGATTTCGACATCAAGAATATGGAGGGAAAGATAAAGAAAGTCTTTTCGTCCATTCCCGTTATCCCTAATCCGGAACCGCGCCCATTTTTTGAAATCCCGTCCCATGACGAAACTTATTTCTGCCTGGCCACCGACAAGGAAGCTACTTCATCCAACGTACAAGTTATCCGCATCTTCCGCGACAAAGAATACGACGGCAAGGGATATGCCACGTATCAGGACGTGAAAAACGGTTTGATGATCGGCTTTTACAACAGTATGGTGGGTGAACGTATCGGAGAGATTATTCAACGCGGACAAGCCCCTTACGTAAAAGCTTCGGTCGGCTTTTTCGGCATGGCAAGGGGATATTATGGTTACTCCGTGAGTGCGACAGCTAAACCGAATCAGGAAAAAGAAGCCCTTATCGGAGCCTTAGAGGAACACGAACGGATATTCCAACATGGCTTTACCGAAGACGAACTGAACCGCGCAAAAGCCAATATGCTGACAAGCCTTGAATCTATGGTGAAAGACAAGGACAAAACTTCCAACGATGCTTATGCTGAGGAAATGCAATCCCACTTCTTGACCAACGAAGCCATTATTGATATTGAGGACTACGCCGAAGCTGTCAAGGAAATCCTTCCGACCATCACGGCTGAGGAGGTATCCCAACAAGCCCGCAGATGGTGGAAAGCGAATAACCGTACCATCGTCATCAGCGGCCCGAGCGAAGGCGTCACACACCTGACGGAACAAGAGGCCCGGGACATCCTTGCCGAAATGGAAGGAAAGGAAGTAACTGCATACGAAGACAATAGCGTAAAAGGCAACCTCATCGAAAAAGAGCCCACAGCCGGAACTATCACAAAAGTGAAGGAACTGCCACAATTCCAAGCCGAAGAATGGACTTTAAGCAACGGGGCAAAAGTAATCTACCGCAAGGCCGATTATGAAAAAGACGAAGTGGCCTTAGCCGCTTACAGTCCCGGTGGTTCTTCTTTATATACGGATATCAATTTCCTCCCTGCGGCATCCAATGCCGGACAATTCACTTCGAACTACGGCTTGGGAACCTACGACGAAATCGCATTGGGCAAGCTGCTGACTGGTAAAAAGGCCGGGTGTGAGGTCTCTATCAGCGGATTGTATGAGAACGTCAACGGAAGCTCTACGCCCAAAGACTTCGAAACGATGATGCAACTGATGTACCTCCGTTTCATGGAACCTCGCTTCGATACTCTGGCACATAAAGTCATCATCGAACGCAACCATATCTATGCCAAGCAGATTGCCGGGCAACCGCAGACCATCATGCGTGATTCTCTCTCATTGATTTCTGCCAACTACAATCCGCGCGTACAATTGTTCAACGACGCATACGTAGACCGGTTGACGCTCGACCGTATTGAAAAGGCTTACCGTGACCGTATCTGCGACGCCAGCGATTTTACTTTCTTCATCGTCGGGAACGTGGACAAAGACACGGCGCGGGTCATGGCCCAGAAATACATAGGTTCCCTCCCTTCCCTCTACCGGAATGAGAAGTGGGTGGACCGTCAGGTCAGGGCACCGAAAGGCAAAGTGGAAAAGAACATAGAAATTCCGTTGGAGGTTCCGAAGTCCACAGTCATAGTCCTGTTCAACAGGGAAATGAAATATACCTTGAAAGAGGCTTACACCATCAACATACTGGGTAATATCCTCACCAACCGCTATACCAAGACTATCCGCGAAGAACAAGGCGGAACCTACGGCGTAGGAGTAAGCGGATCAGCCTCACGCGAACCTTATAACAATTATAATATGTATATGACCTTCGAATGTGACCCTGAAAAAGCGAATGAGCTGAAACCCTTGCTTTATAAGGAAGTGGACAATATCATACGTGAGGGTGTTACGGAAGAAGAACTCAGCAAAGTGGTCAAGAACACGCTGAAAGAGGCTGAACAAAGCAAACAGCACAATACTTATTGGCTGACCACCTTGGTTACATATTATAAGACAGGAGTGAACCTGAACGACCCGAAAAACATGGAAACCCTCGTGGCTTCCATCCAACCGAAGGACGTGCAGAAGTTTGCCAAGAAGTTCTTCAAGGAAGCAGATATCATTGACCTGATATTCTCACCGCAGCAGAAATAAACAAGAATGGGAGGAAAACGGAACACGTTTCCTCCCATTTTACTGATTACATGTTTCCCCTTCCAAGAGTTTTTCAGAAAAACCCTTTCATCCTTCAGGCCGTACACCAACTACTTGTCACGAAATGTATTATGAAATGAAGGAGAAATAGGCCATCTTTCAGTTCCATTTCATGGCAGAGAGCAATAAAAAGTTCTGCGCCGAACGATTTTTCAGTATCAGCCGAACGATTTTTCAGTCTGCGCCAAACGGTTCATCAATCTGAGCCGGTTGAAATGAATCATGGCTGAAAGATATCTGAAACATCCTTCAGATTGTAACATCAATATTATGAGAGAATTACCATACAACCTGAAAGATGAAGGATATTTTTGTGAAATCCCTGTGTAGGGGATGTTCCCACAAAGTTTTTACGCCCCTATCAAAACACTGCAAAAAACGTTTGATTTAAATTAACGTAATTCCGATATAACTTTGCTGACAACAGAAGTCTGATATTCCCCTTCCACAAGTTGTCATGACAACACCGGTTAAAAATATATGTATCCGGTTTATCTCTTACTAAGAGAGCGACTAATCGACTGCTAAAGTAGGTAAAAGAAAGCAAATGAAGAAATTTATTTTGTTAAAATTTACCCCCCCCTAAAACAAATAACAAAATACGCAAACCTTTTGCGAAATATTTTCCATAATAATAGCTGTAACATAATGAGTTACGCGGCCTGTACGCTCTCTTAGTAAGAGATAGACTTGTAAAATGCTAAAAAAGTATTGAAAACCGAATTGTACGATATTGTTTGAATGCAAAAGTTGATCATTAGGACACTCTTGATGTGGGTTTGCTTGACACCCGCTATTCTTTACGGGCAATCCTTATCCGGAACAAAGGACGTAAAACACGATACCGTGCCCTTCCTTAAACGTTGGTCCATCATGACCAACGCCGTGGATTGGGTAGTAGCCACTCCGAACCTCGGGGTGGAGTTTGACTTGGCAGGCAATGAAAAGACCCGTTTCTCCATACTTATGAACGGCAAATATAATTGGAATACCCACCATTCCATACAGCCGCGCATCGTGTACAATGTAGCAGCAGGAAATGTGGAATTCCGGAAGTATTGGCGTACGGGTGGCTCGATCAGAGGGGCTATGGAACGCTACACGAAAGAAAACCGAGACACCACCATTTCCTTACCTCTCTGGGGCTTCAGACGCTTCAGACGCAATGTGCTCTCCGGACGTACATTCACAAATCCCCGAAATTGGCGCGCCTATTATGTAGGTCTATACGTCGGGTATGAAAAATACACTTTCAGCTTAGGAAGGAAGGGAAAACAGGGCGACAGTTATAACTTCGGCTTCACCGGAGGGTGGAGCGTTCCCCTTTATCCTTTCAAGGATGGTCGAAGCGTAGACTTGGATCTGGGTTTGGCCGTCGGTGCCAAGATGACGGCATACGACAAGTTCGGCTATGACGAAGAATACGGATGCTACACTTACCAAGGCTCGAAAGGACGGCATATCGTACCTTTTCCGGTGGTACAGGACGTACATCTTTCATTCGTCTTTCGCTTCCGCTCTATCGGAAAGAAAGTACAGGGGGGAGCCGAACGTTACGACGAATGGGATACCCGGCAAAAAGAAAAATTCAACGAACGTGTACGCGTACGGCAACGCAACTGGGAAATCCGTGACTCCATGTACAAGGTGCGCCGCAAGGAAGCAGAAGCTGAGAAACTCTCACGCGACTCGCTCCGCCGCACACTGGAGCTGAACGACTCACTAAAAGATGTGACTAAGGAGAAGGCCAAAGCAGAGGCCGGGGAGAAGGGCAAGTCCCGCCGTAAGAGGAAAGGAAAGAAAACGGAAGGGGAAGAGCAAGTGACGGCTGCCCCCCAAGCCACAACGGGCAACGGCACCTCCGAAACACCATCCGGAAGCGCCAAAGCCGACACGCCCGAAGACACTGGCGACAAGAAGAAAGCAAGCCGGAAAGAAAAAAGACGTAAGAAGAAAAATAAAGAATCCAAAGAAGAAGATCCCGTGGAAACCTATTTTCACATAAAAGGCAAACTATCCGACGGATATTGGGCCGACAGAGGAAGGCTACGACACAGCATCCCCGAGAAAACAAGAAAGGAGGGACGCGTATGAAACCGTATAGCAGCCTGATTGCCGCACTCCCGCTCCTCTGCGCCATGGCTTCATGTACAGAAGTGGACTTATGCCAGGCAGAACACCCTCACCGTTCTTTCATGGATTTCCGTTTTCATTGGAAAGAGGAATACCAAGGAAACCGCCCCGACAGCATGGGAGTAATAGCCGTGCGTCCGGTCAACATCTTGCGGTATGAATTCCGGATAACCGCCGAAGAAAACGGTAACAACGGCATCCTCATGCAGCCCGAGACGGAAAGGCAGCCTTCGGCCGACACGTTGGATCCAATCGGAACGCACAACCTATGGGTTCGCAGCGGTGAATATAACTTCGCCACATTCGGATGGGACGAAGGTGAACTGGTAGATGCCACCGACATCGTAGACGCGCAAGGCGACGCAGCCACATTGGGAAGCGGCCTGACCCCACTCTACCTTACCTACCGCCACTACCCTGTAGACGATCCGAAAGTGGCGGGGGCGTATGGTGAATGGAAGGATTACAACGCTTACTCCGACTTCATCTCCAGTGAGGGTGCCCCCGTGTTCTATGCCCGGGTGGACCATGTGTCCGTCCCTTTGGACAAAGAAGGGACAGGCCAGGTGGTAGTGGACTTCACGCCCGAACCACTCACGCAGGACGTGTCGTTCGCATTCCACATCGAAAAGACGGCAGGCGTGGTAGTGGACAGCCTTACGGCCGAAATCTCCGGCGTACCTTCCACCATGGAACTGACCACGGGGCTGATTCTGGCCCAAAAGACCTACAAGCTGTTGTTCAGGCCGGCATACGCCGCCCTGCCTTCAGCGGCCGATAGCACCTCGACGGAAGCGTTGCGTTGTGAAGCCGCCATCAACATTCCCGGCATCGTGCGAAGCCATACTGAAGACATGGTCACCGGACCGGGCATCCTGCAGATTGCCATCTACACCCACTATGACTACGAAGAGGAAGGAACACAAAGGAAAGCTGCCAAAGTGTTCCATGCAGGCATCAACCTCTACCATACCTTGAAAGAGTGCAAGTCACTGCAATGGGACGAAGAGGCAGGCGGTTACCGGCAAGCTAGCCGAAGCATCACAGTGGAAATCGGCACACCACTGGAAATCGACAAAGACGGTATCCTGAACAGTGGCAGCACCTCGACCGGACTGGACCAGTGGATACCCGGCGAAACGTTTGAAATTGAAGTGTGAAACGTATGAAGAGGAAAAGCAAACATACTGAAATGAAAAGATACATCGCAGGAATAGGTTTGTGCTGCGCACTCGCAGCCTGCAACGAGTCCTACCCCGGACTGTATGCGCCCGTCTACGACGCAGACAACCCGAACCCGGAAATGACAGCGGACAGCATCCCCGTCACCCTGTCGCTCACCGACCCGGCCTACGCTTTAGTGACGGGAAAACGGGGCCAAGGGTCTTTCGGCTTTTGGGACGACGAAGAGGAACGTGCCAAATGGATGGCAGCGGAGTTCGGCGTCTACGCATTCCTGACGCGCAACCATGTGTACGACGGCCCCTCAGACCTCACAGCCGACGAAACTTCCGTTGGGGGCGGTGCGCCCCTTTGCCTGGTAAACGACCGCAAAGCACGGATTTCAGCCGCCTGCGAACTGATATGGGCCGATGGCGAGCCGCCGTATTACAGCGCGGTTTACCCGGAGCATAAATACAATTTCTTCCTTTATTATAAAGGAGATGCAGAAGAATATGCCCCGGAACAACGGACACAAGGCAGCATCACCAAGTTCTTCCGGATTGACGGCACACAAGACCTGATGTCGGCATACGCCCGTCCCGGTACAGAAGATGCCGAAAGGCTGCCGGACAATGATGAAACCAAATATCTCATGAATCATGCCGGGGATTTGGTATACAGCACGAAAAGTGCCCGCCTGCATGTCGAACCTCATCTTCGCGTGAAGCACGAACTGGCACGGCTCAACTTCCTGGTACAAGCTTACGATACCCTGAAGCAACAAGGACGGGAAATACGCATACAGTCCGTCGCCTTGGTCATCCCCACGAGGGCGCAATTCACGGTAGCCGCCGACTGGGCCGGCGTTTCGCACGACTGGACGGACGAGACCAATGCGCCCCGGACGGGCATTTCATGGGAAGCGGAGTGCGACACGGTCTACGTACCCAACGAAAACACACCGACCGAATTCGGGGCGACACTGAAAAGGGAAAATGCCACGTTCGACCCGGAACCCGGCGTGAGCGACCCGGAAGAAGAGCCTGTCAAAATCGGCAAGCCACTGTTGGTTCCTCCCATAGACCGATTAGGGGTAATCATCTACTACCGCTTCCTCACGGCTAATCCGGAGGATAAGATTCCTTCGGGGTCCATTTTTATTGTCAATTACAGCAACTTACGGCTTGAAAGCGGATTCCAGGCCGGTAAAGAGCATGATGTACTGTTGAAAGTCTACGGCCCGCGCAAAATAGAACTGGCCGTGGACGGCAAGGGACTGGGATGGATTTCGGGAGGCGACATCACCGTCGGAGAAGAAGAGGAAGATACAAACTGACGCAATGCTGACACAATGCGTGTAATTAACATATTGTTTTACTAAAATTTTTATTTTATGAAAAAATTATTTTTTGCATCTGCTTTAGTAGCAGGCATGGGTATGTTGGGAAGTTGTTCCAACGACGACGTTGCCGTAACCAACGGCACGTCCGGTATAGGGATTGGCAACGGACTGGTGCCGGTAGAACTGGCCCTGAACGGCCCCTCTGTGTCGGTTGAAAAGCGTGGGATTGGTACCGTCGGCGACATTGAAGGACAAGAAGCCAATAAATGGATGGGAGAAAAGTTATACCTTCTGATGATGCAACGCTCCAAGTCTGACAAAAACCAGACTAATCCGTGGGGATTCACCACTTGGACTTATTTGAGTGCTGCCGAATCAGGTACTGACGACCCAAACATCGACGACCCTGACTATGACGGGGTAACAGAAGAGCATAAGGATCCGACAGCCACAATCGTCAATTTCCCCAACGTAAAAGTCACGGCTCCTACTGGTGCAACATCCGGGGCACTGTCATGGGCAGACGAGATGTCTCCCAAGTATTATCCCGACGGAGGCATACATGATTTCTTCGCTTATAACATCGACGATGCCGCAACGATTTACACTAATCCTGTTTGGAAAACGAATAAAACGGACGTAAGCGTGAATACAGATTTCATGGTACGTGACTCATTAGTGGATGGCGAAGCTAAGATGAAATATGTATGGTTCAAGATTGACGGTTCACAAGATTTGATGACAGGTGTAGCCACAAATGCAGGGGATGATGATGACGAGGGCAAGAACTTAGGCTTCTCCGCCCAAACGGCTCGTGCCGGTATCAAGCCTGCTATCAACATGCAACACTTGCTCACCCGTTTCACTTTCACCGTACAAGCCGCAGCAGAATCAGCCGTAGGCCTCAAAGTTACGAATATTGCGGTAAAATCCAAGACCACGGGTAAAATGATTGTGGCTTACGACTTGGCCGACGGAACATTCAAACCGGAGAACATGTTGGAATGGACGCTTCCTACCGGTAGCGAACCTGTCATAGAAGAACCTGTAAAACTATATTTGAAAAGCCGTACTACAGCCAACTCAGCTGTAACAGACCTCGAACCAGTCACAATCAATGAAGGTTCCGGTGAAGACCCTGACAAGACGTATGAAAAACAACCGATAGGCCATGCGTTGATGGTAGCTCCGGGAGAATCAGAATATACGATGTATATTACCATAGAACAGACATTCGAGGAAAATGATCCTGAACACGAAGCCGTAGGTGAAGTCACCTTGGAAAAGTCCATCGATTTGACCAAAGGTGGAACAGCATCAGGCGCAAAAGCCGACGCTGGTTCTTCTTATGCAGTCAATGTGAAGGTCTATGGCATGGCCAAGGTTGAAGTCGACGCCACGCTTACCGGTTGGAAGAACGGTGGTGACCTCGAAGTGGATACAAACGTCAACTAATAAACCCTACAGAGACAGATGAAGTTACATCATTATCTTTGGGCCGTGGCAGCAGCTTGCACGCTGCTGCCCGGCTGTTCCAACGAAAACCTGTCGGATTATGCGGCCGCCCCCGTATTCATACCCGGCAACAGCGAAGTGGAAATCCGCTTCGCCGCCCATTCGGATGACGTGTCCACTTCTGTGGACAAGCGGGCCACAGTGGACGATGACGGCAATCTGGACAAAATGGGAGTGTTCTGTCTCGCACGTGGAAAACAGGAGAAAAACGACGGCGCACCCGATATCTCGTGGTTCGCCCCTGAAGACAACTACGCTTCCTGCCTGATGAAAAACGTGAAAGCGAAGAAGGAAGGCAGCAACGTGTCGTGGGACGGGCACTACTTCTACCCCATCAGCCAATTCTACATGTATGAATTCTACGGCTACTATCCGTATGCAGAGGATACCCATATCACGTATGAAGCGTCGGCAGACGGAGACGGTTCCGGCGGCCCGCGCCATCGCGCCACAGTACATTATACGATAGACGGCACGCAGGACATTATCTGGGGGAGAGCCACGCTCCAAGACAAGTATGCTTACAGCGCACGCTACTTCCGGGAGAACGCGGACGCAGCCATGCCCTTAATCGGCTTGCAGCACATGCTGACACGTTTACAGTTCCAGGTGAAACCCGGAGCGGATCCGCTAAAAGAAGAATCCGTGTTTGAGGATGCCGACAAGATTTCCGTGAAGTCCATCAGAATCCTCGATACGCATTCCAAAGTTGACCTCATCGTGGCCGACTTGGAAAAACGTGAACCATGGGGAGAAGATCCGGACAAGAGGCTCACGCTAGCTGAAAGGATCAAGCCATCGGACGACAGCGCAAGGACAGATTTCACGCTCAAGGATGCACAAGACGGAGACTTGCAGCCTGTAGCCATCGGCACTACCTTGGGACAGGCCACGAGAGTGGGCGGCAGCCTGATGCTCTACCCGGAAAAGAAATACCGTCTTGAAATCACGCTGCACAAAAAGGGGGAAGCCCCAGAAGAAGGCTTCGACATCACTACGGAAGAATGGCTTACCGTAGGGCCTCCTTACGGTGCTTCCGACAGCGAGACCAACCTGTTCCGACAAGGAATCTCTTACATGGTGACCATCACGGTGAATGACATAGAAGAAGTGAAAGCGAATGCCAGCCTCACCGATTGGCAGGATTCCGTCAACGGCCCCTCCGTCGAGTTATGACATGCCCTCCCTTCTGGCATAAAAGCCCGACGGCACATCTTCCGGCCGCATGCCTTGCAACCGTGTGCGCCGGAAGATGTTTTGAATAAAAAAGAACAAACCAATCGAAAAGAACGAATGAAACGCCTTTTATCAACAATCATAACAGTAGCTGTAACAGCCGGACTGAAAGCGCAGCTATTGGCCCTGAAGACCGACGCACTATGGGATGGACTGATGACCCCCAACTTAAGCATGGAAATCGTTACGGGCAACAAGACCACTTTCGGCCTGTCCGTATTCGGCAACTACAAACCGTGGGGCATGGACATGAAAATGGCGGGTGCCATCCCCGAGTTCCGCTATTGGTTCGGCGGACGCCCCATGATGCGCGAATTCATCGGAGTGGCAGCCCTTGGCACGTCTTACGACATCACGTGGGGCAGCGAGACCTATAAGGGCGACGCCTGGGGTGGCGGACTGACTTTCGGCTACGCTTTCTTCCTCTCGCCCCATTGGAACATAGAATGTTACGGGAGTGTGGGTGCCGTCTACTACGACCACAAGCATTACTACCGCGACGACCATTATTCCGAAAACCGCCGCACAGCGCACGGCTATGCCTTCATCCCGTTTAAACTCGGCGTTTCCTTCGCCTATATCATCAAGTAAACCCGCAACTTGCATATCACCATGTATAAAACGAATTTCTATATGATTACACGCTACCTGCTGTTCCTGCTGTTCATCGTAGCGGTCCATATCCCCGCAGAAGCCCAGGTGAAGAACATCAATATCACGGTCCGACGCGCAGAAGACCTGAGCAGCAAGGATGCCGCCCCTTGGCCGGGTGTCATCGTATATGGCTTCTTCAATGCGAGCAAAGCCAACGCCTTCATGAAGAAATGCCAAGAGGAGGAAGCCAAGGGCATGACCTATGCCCCACAATCAGAATCGGAGTACGACGCTTTGGCTGAAACCGACCAAGACGGCTACTGCCTGATGCAGCTTCCACTGACAGGTTACATCGTCGTGAAACCATCGGGTTCTGACCCCGTAAAGCGGGAATTGCGAGGCATGATGGACATCAAAGTGACCTGCTTGGCTGCCAAGCAGATAGGCACGGTGACCAAAACCGCCAAACGCAAGCGGAAGAATGAACCGCAAATCCCCAACATGTGCGGTAACCGCATGGTGGTCGGCCCTTTCTACTATTACCTGTCGGCCGATGACACGGATGACAAATCACGCATCATCGTCAGCCCCGTGGTCAAGGCGATTCCCATCAGCGAAGAAGTGAACCTGGACGAGAATGAGGAAGAAAGCAACGGCGAGGTAGTGGGCCATCTGGTTCCTTTCGTGAAAGACGGCGAACAGTTTCAAAAAGGCAACTTGCGCCGTATGGGCTTCGACGAAACCCGCGACCCCTTATTCAAATACCGTGAAGGAACGTTCATGCATTCCCATGTGGAAGATTCCATGCTCATCCACTTCGTATTGGAACCCGTAGACCGCAATACGCGTTACCGGGTGGATGCCCTTCAGGCATACGGCATGAACTCCAACATCCCCTATCGGCAAGACAGTGTCTGCCTGAGCGAAGGCTATGTAAAAGATCCCATGCGCTTCTTGGATTACAGCCTCATCGAGCTTCCCATCAACCGCGAGCGCTATGCACGAAGAGGACGGGCAGAATTCAGCAAAGACCACGAAAAGCTCGATTTGAAATTCGTGGTAGGAGAAGCACGCCTCGACCCGACAGACACGTTGAACTTCAAACAAATGAACCAACTCAAAGACAACATGTCGCGCTATATGGGTGCCGATGCGGGCATCACCAGTGCGGTCATCCACGGGTCGGCCTCGCCCGAAGGCGGCAACGCCATCAATGCACGCCTCTGCCGCGAACGTGCGGAATACCTGCGCGGCGAATTGAGCCGTTTCCCTGCCTTGCAGGATGCCCGCCGCACGGGCGAAATCAAAACCACCCACAAGGTGGCCACATGGACTGATGTGGCGAACCTTTTGGAAGCCGACTCGCTAAAAGAAGAGGCTGCCAGCGTGCGAGCCGTACTCTCCACGACGAAAGACATGGGGCGGCAGGAAGCCGCCATCCGCAAACTGCCGTGTTGGAGCATCATTGAACAACAGTTCCTGCCCCAACTGCGCATCGTGGACATCGAATACCAATACTACACCAACCGCGTGAAGACACGTGAAGAGATATGGGAACTCTACCAGACCGACCCCGGATACCGCGCCGGGCAAAAACAAGTACCTTACGAGTTCTACGAACTACTCGGCATGATTAAAGACCCGAAGGAAAAGGAAACTATAGCCCGGGCCGCCTACACGTCGGTCAAAGACGAGGACGGCCTGCGCCAATGGCCATTGGCAGCCTACGAACTGGCCCGGTGTTACGCCCAACGCGGCGTGGCAGACACCAATCTGCTCAAACCTTACATCGACGTGCAACTAAATCTGGAATACCACAAACAAAAAATGGACGACTTCGGCAACGCAAGTTGGCAGGGATGGTACAACGACGAAGCCATCGTCACATCTCACATTAAGATGTTGGCCAATGCCGGTGCCTTCGCTTCGGCCTACCGCGTAGCGGAAATGCTCCTGCCTGACGGCAAACCGGAATATCGCAGACTGAAAATGTTCCTTCGCTGCCTGAACTGCGAATGGAACGACCCGGAGGTCATGGATACCGTATCAAACTCCTCATATTGGAACAAAATCGTCGTATTGGCGGCGCAGGAAGACCCCGGATGCTGGGGCACTGCGCTCTACATGTTGGAAGATGCCACACAAGTATCCCCCGCCGACCCGAGAGCCCTTTACCTCAAGGCACAGCTACGCTTCAACTTGGATGCTCCTAAACGCACCACGACGGGATACATGGACGACAATTTCATGTTCGATGAGTTTTTCGAACCATCGGCCGATGACCCCACGGTGAACAGTTTCGGGGACAAACGTATAGACTGGGGATTACCTATGGTACAATGCTGCCTGAAGGATGAGCGCAACCTGAAATACATGCTCAACGACGGTACATTCAACAAGGAATACCGCAAAGCGTTCAAAAAATACTGGAAAAAACTCAAAGCCGATCCGGAACAATGCCGCAAGATATTGACCGATTTGGAGAAGTCCGCAGCCCCCCAACAAGCAGCGCAGCCGGCAATCCCCGGAGATGCCGAAAATGGCGGCGCAACTACGGGGGAACAGGACATAGGGACAGGAGACGCACCCACAACCACCTCGTCTGCCGAAGCGGCATCCGGAACGGAAATCCAGACCAACAGTGCCGACACGGCCAGTCCGCCTGCCATACCGGTACAACAACCCGCCGCAACACCCATGGAGGAATGAAATGAATATGAAAAAGGCATTATAGGTTCAAGATGACATAAACGGTTGGTAAAGAATAAAATGGCATAAAACAAAGGCAAAACAATATAACGAATACAAAACATGATGATGTACGAAAAATATACAATAATATGCACATGCCTATGCCTGTGGTACATATCACCGGGACAGGCGCACACGATGGCGACAGCGGTACGGCCTGTTGTGGAAACACCCGACAGCACGGCGACATCCTCCACACCGGAAACAGCCGACACCACTGCGATACGGCCAACCACGGAAACACCAGTTTCCACGGCAGTATCCACCTCCTCCAAACCCAAATTGGACCACACCGTGGACTTCAACCCCTTAGACTACCTGTACTCAGACCGTTACGTGGAAAAAGGCGATACTTTCCGCAACCGTTTCCTTGACCACCTGTACGTAGGATTCACGACAGGCTTCTCGCAAGTAGCCCCAAAAGGCCAGCGGGCCATGAAGAACGGGATACCTTTCGGTGGCGTGGTTGGGTATGACTTCAACCGGCTACATGGCCTACGCGCCACGCTATTGCATACGAACTACGACATGAAGGACGGCAATGGTACCGTGAAACAATGGGAAGCCGATATAGACTATGTATTTCATCTGTCCGATTACCTTTATGGCTACGACAAACGACGCATATTCCGCATCTCTCCGACTCTCGGCGTGGGCTATATACATTCCGTTTTCCAAGAGGAGCGCGCTTCCATTTTTAAAGGACAGGCAGGTATAAACGTCGGTATAGGTCTCGGACGCAACGCCAAGTTCTTCATAGAACCGTTCTTTTCCGCACTGACCGACCAAGCCGACCATTCCGGCCATACGAACGTGTCAAAGTATGACATACAATACGGTGTGAAAACCGGCCTGACGGTCAATATGGATAATACCAATGACTTTTATAACAGCGAGGTGGTCTATACACGTGGATTTTTCTACGAACTGGCACAAGGTGTGACTTTTTATGACAGCGACGATTTGGGCTTCTTCAAAACGACCGGCACGGGCTACAAGATTTCCGTGGGCCGGTGGTTCGACCCCATCGTGGGACTCCGCCTCTCGGCCACGGCTTCCGAATATTATTGGAGCTACAACACCACGGCATCCACCGAAGCCCGCCCCTCCTACGAGACACGTTACAAGGGCAGCATGTTTGCCGGACGGCTCGAAGGATTGGTCAATCCTCTCAACTTCTTCCCCTATTGGCGACAAGTACGCCATCCGTTTGAGATGAACATCGCCGTGGGAGGCGAATACGGTTGGCTGACCAAATACATCCCGGGAACGGATAACGGCCTGAAATGCAACTACGCCGGTTTCACAGGTGCCGCCACTTTCCTGTACAGCATGGACAAAGAAACTTCTTTTTTCGTGGAGCCCCGTGTGGTGGTGGCCAACTTCCGCGAACCATACGTGAATGTGGATCGCGAAGCATCCTTCACCGAAACTTCGGCCTCCATATCGCTCGGCGTGCGCGTCTGTGCAGCCAACCGGAAAGAACGCGCCTCGTGGCCCCCTTACATCTTCGAGCCACGCCTGTTCTCCGGCGTACAAGTAGGAGGGCTAAAACACATGCGTTCGGTGAACACCGTGGGCGACTTCGCCCTGAACTACTCGGGACAGTTCTACGTGGGCTACCACCTCGGGCCTTACGTCTCACTCAAGGCTGCCATAGAGTATGAAACCCTCAACGAAAACAAGTATGGGAGTTATGTGGTGGATTTCATGGGCGTGGAAAAACAATTCACCGCACTATGGCAATACCGCTACAACCTGCTGAACATCAAACTGGCCTATATGCTTAATTTATCCAATGTCTACCAAAAATATGACTTAAACCGGAAGTTCAACCTCTTTGTGGAAGGCGGTGCCTTGTACAGCAAGTGCATGTCGGACAATGCCCGGATATACAGCGGCGAACTCGAAGTGGGTTCCTCCCCCCGTCCTCTGTCCGCCGCGAACCCTGGCGGAGCACCTGCATTGTTGCTCGGTGCCGTGGCGCAATACCGTATCAACGACCAATGGAGCCTGCTACTCGAACCGGAAGTCCATTATTACTTGAAAAACGGTTTCATCGGTGGTGAAGTATTGTCACCGTTCAATGACATAGTGGCCAAGGTTAGTCTCGGCACAAGCTACACATTTTAATAATTGTTTCTAACAGAAAAGAATATCCGTGAGGTTATCATTCATAAATTACATAATAAAAGACATCCCTTGGGTGGATGTCTTTATTTTTTCACGATATGCTCTTCATGACCCTACAGAAACTCTCGAACGAAGCATCGAGGCATCCCAATTGATAAGGAGCAAGATGCAAGGAGAAGGTACCCTTCACCGGCGTCAAGTCGAAATACAGCTTGGCCACGCTGGCCAGATTGAACGACAAGGCATCGCCTTTTTTCATCAGGAATTGGCAACAACGCACCAGAAGATCGCGTTCATGCTCCAACTGACGCATACACTGGAATAATAAATAATAACAGGCCATTCCTCTGCCCTGCAACAAATATTGCACACGTTCGTGCGACGTATCTACATGAAGGCTTCCGAATAAATAAGACAATTCCTCCGTATCTTCCCCGAAGACCTCCACCATAAACCGGATGAATTTGGCACGGTCCAATTCCGTCCCGGCATCGTTCAGGAACTTCGCTACCGGTACATAGCCGTCTTGCCGCAATGTAAAACCGGATTTTTGCTTCCGAAGGGGAACGGACTTGAGCAAAGTCACCAGAAAAGCTTTGGAATTACGCACCAACAGGAAACGAAACGCTTCCCAAAACACCGTATCCGAGACACGAGGCATGATTTGCATGCTGATGATTTCACCGGCCATACGGAACTCGCGATGGGACAAGCCGTCCAGATACACAGCCAATCCGTCCCAATCGCCCGACTCGAAACAGGATTCAAGACGTGCTAAAATCAACGGATTATAATATTTTCCATACGCCATAAGCCCGATAAAATAAAAAGGCGAAACTTTTCCGGTTTCGCCTTTGTGCTTTTTGAGCCTCTTGTCGGATTCGAACCAACGACCCCGAGATTACAAATCACGTGCTCTGGCCAACTGAGCTAAAGAGGCGGGTGGGAAAGCTTACTGCATCGCGCTGCTACAACCAACTACCCTTGCTGCGATCAAGCCCTGGGGGATTCGAAGGGAGCTAGCCGTACAGGACTTTCCCGTTTGCGGTTGCAAAGGTAGGAACTTTTTCTTTCCGTTCCAAACATTGGTATATACTTTTTTAATGCATTCCTGAAATAAAACTCATTTTCAACCGCTTAGATTTTACAAAAATAAAGAAGTTTAGTTCGCCGTATTCCGCTAATTTTTCGTATTTTTGCACGCTAAATGTAATATATGTCATAATGAATGCAATAAGCTACAAGCAACTCCGTGCTTTTGCCGCCCAATACGGTGCCGTAGTGGGCCTGATGTGGATTGTCAGTTTTGCTTTTTATATTATCGGGTTGACCCGTCCGCTCGTAGGCAACGTGGGTCTCATCATCGGATTGTTGTCCGTGGTGACAGCCGGTTTCCTGATACGGAAATTCAGAGGTGAAGTGTTTCCCCTTCGTTTCGGCCAGTCGTGGTGGATGGCGACGCTGATTTTCATGTATGCCTCCTTGCTCATGGCGGTGGCCCAATTTGTTTATTTCCGCTACATCGACAACGGATTGCTCCTCCAGACTTATTCCACCATCATGCAACAGCCCGAGGCTGTAGCTATGATGCAAAGCATGATGCCGGGAGAGGACGTGGCCGAAGTCAGCCGCCAAGTCATAGACCTGCTTAAAAGTATCTCTCCCATACAACTGACTTTCGAATTCTTAGTATATAATCTCATGTTCGGCTTCCTGCTAGCCATCCCCACCGCGTGGATCGGATTAAGCGGAAAGAGCCGTACGACTCACAGTCAAAACCGATAAATATGGATATTTCAGTCGTAATACCCCTCTTCAATGAAGAAGAATCCATTCCGGAATTATATTCATGGATTGAACGCGTAATGAACGCACACGGCTTCACATACGAAGTCATTTTCGTCAATGACGGCAGCACCGACCGTTCTTGGCAACTGATTGAAGATTTGCAGGAAAAGCACAGTTGCGTGAAAGGCATCAAATTCCGCCGCAACTACGGAAAAAGCCCGGCCTTGTATTGCGGCTTCAAGAAAGCGGAGGGTGACGTGGTCATCACCATGGATGCCGACCTTCAGGACTCCCCCGACGAGATTCCGGAGCTTTACCGCATGATCGTGACGGACGGATTCGACTTGGTGTCGGGGTACAAGCAAAAACGATATGACCCGTTGTCCAAAACCATCCCTACCAAACTGTTCAACGCCACCGCCCGCAAGGTCAGCGGCATCAAAAACCTGCACGATTTCAACTGCGGATTGAAAGCTTACCGCAAGGAAGTCGTGAAAAGCATTGAGGTCTATGGGGAAATGCACCGTTATATCCCTTATCTGGCCAAGAACGCCGGTTTCGACAAAATCGGGGAAAAGGTGGTGCACCATCAGGCACGCAAGTACGGCAAGACCAAATTCGGCGGCCTGAACCGCTTCTTCAACGGTTATCTGGATCTGATTTCCCTTTGGTTCCTATCCAAATTCGGGGTCAAACCGATGCACATCTTCGGCTTTTTAGGTTCTATCATGTTCATTTTGGGTTTCATTGCCACAGGGGTTATCGGCGTGAACAAGCTGTATGACATGTATTGCGGCAACGACTACCGTTTGATTACCGACTCACCCTACTTCTACATCGCGCTCACTACGATGATACTGGGTACGCAACTTTTCCTGACCGGCTTCTTGGGAGAACTCATCAGCCGCAATTCGCCAGAACGCAACAATTACTTGATTGAAAAAGAAATATAAAGATTACATCTTTTGAAGATGAAGAAACTAAAAGGTATAACCCTCACGTTGGTTTGCATCAGCATTTTCATTGCTGCCGTTTCCTGCGAATCTACCGACTGCCCGATAAACAATGTCGTTTACAGTACGTATGGATTCTATGCCGCCACGGATGAAGGGGAAAGCAAAATCCAAGTGTTGGACACACTGACGGTCACGGCTGCCGGAACGGATTCCATTTTGATTAACCGCCTGGTACGAGGAAGCGAAGTGGAACTTCCGGTAAGTTACAGTGCCGCAACCGACACGCTTATCTTCCACTTCACCGATACGGTGGGCCGTACGCGGAGGGACACCATTTGGATTGACAAAGAAAACATTCCGCATTACGAATCCCCTACTTGTCCGGCTTCGATGTTCCACCATGTGACCGCCGTCCGTTGGACCCGACTGCTTGTAGACTCCGTTTCAATTGTAAATCCGAATATCAATTATAATGTATCCGAGAATTTTAAAATATATTTCCGTAACGGTAATTAGCCTACCTCTCCCTTTCGCTTCCTACGCTCAACAAACCGACAACAAGGAGCCTCAGGAAACCGTAGAAGACCTGACGAAAAAGGAAGCACCCATATTCGGAGGAGTGGCCCTGTCAGGCGACCTTGTAGGTGTCATTATGAAATCCCTCAATTCGGATTATTCGCAAATGGAAGTGGCCGCACATTTGAATTTCAAGGAGAAATATTTTCCGGTTTTTGAATTGGGATATGGGGAAAGTAACTGCGAGGGTGAGGAAACAGGCAATACTTACAAAACCAAGGCACCTTATTTCCGCATCGGTATGGACTACAACTTTACTAAAAAGTGGTACACTGGCAACCGGTTGTATTTAGGCTTACGTTATGCTTTCACGTCTTTCAAATACGATATAAGTTCCCCGGGATTCGCCGATCCGGTGTGGGGAAACGAAGTCCCGTTCGTGTTCAACGGGCTTTCGGCCAATTCCCATTGGGGAGAAATCGTGTTCGGCATAGAAACACGGATATGGAAAATTTTCCACTTAGGATGGAACGTACGCTATAAAATCCGCATGAGCCACAGCGAAGCCCCGCAAGGTTCTCCGTGGTATGTGCCTGGTTTCGGCAAATACGGCAATTCATGTATCGGTGGAACATTCAATATCATATTCGACATTTAAACCCTGGCAAAAACATGCAAACATGTACATCACAGAAGCTATACTAATAGGATTGGCACTCGCCATGGATTGCTTTGCCGTAAGCATCACTTCAGGTGCTATTGTCAAGCACATCGTCTTGCGCCCAATGTTGGCCATGATCCTTTCGTTCGGCCTCTTTCAGGGTGCAATGGTATTGGCCGGTTGGTATGTCAGCACACTCTTCAGCCGTTTTCTGGCTCCCATAGACCATTGGATTGCTTTCGGATTGCTCTCTGCCGTCGGTATCCAGATGGTTCGGGAAGGCTTCGGGAAAAAAGAGGAAACCAAGTTCGACCCGCTAAGCTATAAAGTCATCCTTACACTGGCCGTAGCCACAAGCATAGATGCCATGGCCGTAGGAGTTTCCATGGCTTTTATGCCAATAGGTAGCAGTTGGGACACCATCGCAATGCCAACCGTCCTCATTGCCGCCATTTCGTCAGCCCTTACCATAGCCGGGTTGGGAACAGGCATATTCATCGGACGCAAGATACCATGCTCCATGGCATCCGCCGGAGGTCTTATCCTGATAGGTATCGGTATTAAAATCATTGTAGAACATTTAGGTTTATGCTCATGAACGATAAAAGAAAAAAACTACGTTGGCAACTGCCATTTCTCATCCTGTTGGTTATCGGCACGATATATGCCATACGCAGCCCACACTCCAATATTCCTTTCCAACGGGAAGAAGGAGCAGTTTTCGGCACGTTTTACCACGTAACCTACCAATGCGATTCCAGTCTGCAAAAGGAAATTGAAGCCGAATTACGAAAAGTGGATGTTTCCCTCTCCCCTTTTAATAAAGAATCGGTCATCAGCCGAATCAACCGGAATGAGGAGGTTACCCCGGACAGCATGTTCGTCCACGTATTCCAACTGGCCAAAACCATCAGCAAACATACCGACGGTGCATTCGACATCACCGTCGCCCCGCTAGTCAATGCCTGGGGATTCGGCTTCAAAAACGGACAGAATCTCACTCCGTCACAAATCGACAGTATCCTTTCGTTCGTCGGATTTGAAAAAGTGGCTTTGGAAAACGGAAAGGTCGTGAAACAGGATTCTCGGGTAATACTGGATTGCAGTGCCATTGCCAAAGGATACGGCAGTGATGCGGTAGCCCGCCTGTTCGACCGTAAAGGCATCCGGAACTACATGATTGAAATCGGAGGGGAAATCGTGGTGAAAGGACTCAGTCCCAAAGAGCAAAAATGGAAAGTGGGCATCAATAAGCCCATAGACGATTCATTGAATGTCAACAATGAAATCCAAACCATACTGAACGTCACGGACCTCGGTATCGCGACTTCGGGAAATTACCGTAACTTCTACTACAAAAATGGAAAAAAGTATGCACATACCATAGACCCGCACACAGGTTATCCTGTGCAGCACTCCATCCTGTCGTCCACCGTAGTGGCCAAAGACTGCGCCACCGCCGACGCATACGCTACGGCATTTATGGTCATGGGATTGGAACAGGCTAAAAAGATATTGCAGTCCACTCCCGACATACAAGCTTACCTTATCTATGCGGACGAGAAAGGGAAGAACCAAGTGTACACAACTCCGGCCCTCCAAACGATGATGGACCGATAAAACAGACATATATGGAAAACTTTACATTGGACACTTTGACCGCCCTGCCATTGTTTCAAGGCATCGGAAAAAGTGAATTGGCACAATTTTCCACGTCTGTCCCTCACCGGATTGTCCAATATGCCGAAGGAGAGAACCTGGCTGAACAAGACCACCCTTGCCGACAGTTGATACTGGCATTCCGGGGCACCATCGAAATGCGTACCCGGTCGGACAACAACCGCTTCGCATTCTACGAACGGCTACAATCGCCAGTAGCCCTGCAACCGGAAGCCCTGTACGGCATTACTCCACACTACACGCATACTTATACGGCACAGACAGACATACGCGCCCTGATCATTCCCAAAGACGGAGTGACCTTGTTATTCAGTCGTTTCGAGGTATTCCGGCTTAACATGATCAACCTCTTGTCCTCCTATATTTACCGTCAGGGAAGATGGCTGTGGCATAACCTTTCAGGGAATACGGAGAAACGTATCGTCAATTTCATTCACTCCCGTAGTGTATACCCTGCCGGGGAGAAAATTTTGGAAATCAGCATGGAAGACCTCGGATTACAAATCAATGAGCCACGCATGAATGTGTCACGTGCCCTGAACCGTTTACAGAAAGAAAACTTAGTCTTATTAAAAAGAAGGAAAATTATCATACCAGCCTTGGAGAAATTGATCCAGGCCTTCTAAAAATACAAATATCGACATGGACATCATACAAGAAAACAAAACCGAAGAAAGGAAAAATCCGTTTTTCAGCTCTTCCTATGGAACGCCTCACGACACGGCACCTTTCGACCAAATACACCTCGAAGATTTCGAACCGGCTTTCATGGAAGGCATACGGCAAGATGACGAACTGACGGACACCATCATCCAAAATCCGGAACCTCCCACGTTCGACAATACCATATCATTCAGCGTCCCCGACAACCTGCTGAGCCGGGTGAGCAATGTGTTCTTCAACCTGTTGAGTACGGAGACCAACGACGAGATGGACGAGTTGGCACAAAAAATGTCACCGATATTGACGGAACATGCCAACAACATCCTGCTGAACGAGAAACTGTTCGCCCGGATAAAGGCCGTGCATGAAAGCCACCGTGAATTGACGCCTGAAGAACAAATGCTTCTGGACAAGAGCTACGACGGCTTCATACGCAACGGGGCTAACCTTACGGCCGAGGATAAAGAAAAGTTCCGCACGCTCAGCAAGGAACTGAGCCAGTTGACTTTGCAATTCTCACAGAACAACCTGAAAGAGACCAATAATTTCCAACTCCACCTGACTGACGAAAAGGATTTGGCAGGTCTTCCGGAATCTGCTGTCGAAGCTGCCGCATTGGCAGCCAAGGAAAAGGATTTGGAGGGATGGGTGTTCACCCTGCACGCCCCGAGCTACAATCCGTTCATGACCTACGCCGACAATCGGGAACTCCGCCGGAAAATGTATATGGCACGGAATACCATCTGCACGCACGACAACGAATACAACAACCTTGAAATCGTCAAGCGTATCGTCAACCTGCGACGCGAACGGGCACAACTGTTGGGCTACCCCACCTACGCCGACTTCGTATTGAAAAAACGTATGGCGGAAAACAGCCGGAATGTTTACCAACTGTTGAACGACTTGTTGGAAGCTTACCTGCCCACGGCACGGGAAGAAGTGAAAGAAGTGGAGAGAAAGGGCCGCGAAAAAGAAGGAGAAGACTTCGTGCTGCAACCTTGGGATTTCGGTTATTATGCCCATAAACTGCAATTAGAGAAGTACAATCTGGATGCGGAAATGCTACGCCCGTACTTCGAACTGTCACGCGTCAAACAAGGTATCTTCGGACTGGCTTCCCGCCTGTACGGCATCACATTCAAGGAAAATGCCGACATTCCGGTATACCATCCGGACGTGACGGCATACGAAGTGTTCGACAAAGACGGAACTTTCCTGGCCGTATTGTACACGGATTTCCATCCCCGGAAAGGTAAACAGAGCGGTGCCTGGATGACCTCCTACAAAGACCAATGGATAGATGAAGACGGCACCAACCATCGTCCCCATGTGTCCGTCACCATGAATTTGACCAAACCGACAGAGAGCAAACCGGCCTTACTCACTTTAGGAGAAGTAGAAACATTCCTGCATGAATTCGGACATGCCCTACACGGCATATTCGCCAATACGCGCTTCGAAAGTCTCAGCGGTACGAGTGTCTATTGGGATTTTGTGGAACTTCCGTCACAAATTATGGAAAATTTTGCCGTAGAACGCGATTTTTTAAATACCTTTGCCCAACACTACCTGACGGGTGAACCGCTTCCGGAAGAACTTATCGACCGGATTATCAAAAGCCGCAATTTCAACACGGCTTACGCTTGTATCCGACAGGTCAGTTTCGCTCTGTTGGACATGGCTTATTACACGCAGGACAAACCTTTCGAGGAAGACGTGCTTTCGTTTGAAAAACGCGCGTGGGAAGCGGCACAGTTGTTGCCGCAACCTGAAGAGGCCTGTATGAGCGTACAGTTCGGACATATCATGTCCGGAGGCTATGCAGCCGGATATTACAGTTACAAATGGGCGGAAGTCCTGGACGCTGACGCATTCTCCCTGTTCAAGGAAAAAGGTATATTCAACCGGGAAGTGGCACAAAGTTTCCGCGACAATATCTTGTCGAAGGGAGGCACGGAACCTCCTATGGCATTATATAAACGATTCCGCGGACAAGCTCCCACCATAGATGCTCTGTTAAAACGAAACGGTATCAACCCCATAAACAAAGCTTGAGAGAAAAAATGAAAACTCCGGAAGAAAAAAAGCATGAACTGGACCTGCGCTATTTGCGTATGGCTCGGATATGGGCAGAAAACAGCTATTGTGAACGACGCAAAGTAGGAGCCCTCATCGTGAAAGACAAAATGATTATTTCCGATGGCTACAATGGTACACCGGCCGGATTCGAAAACGTGTGCGAAGATGAAAACCACCTGACCAAACCTTACGTGCTGCATGCAGAAGCCAACGCCATCACCAAGATCGCACGGTCTGGGAACAACAGCGAAGGAGCTACCCTGTACGTCACAGACGCTCCCTGCATCGAATGCTCCAAGCTTATCATACAGTCCGGCATCAAGAAGGTCTTCTATGCCCGGCAATACCGGCTGACAGACGGCATCGACCTGCTTCAAAGAGCCGGTATAGAAGTACACTACCTACCATTGGAGACTCAGACTGAAGAACTTTAAAAAACATGTATTTATGAATCAGAATAGTTCATCGCGATTTACACCTATCCTATTGGCGTTATGCCTTGTGGCAGGAATATTGATAGGAACGTTCTATGCCAACCATTTCTCGGGAAACCGGCTGAACATCATCAATACGAACAGTAACAAGGTGAACGACCTGCTGCGTATCATCGACGACCAATATGTAGACACGGTCAATATGACCGACCTCGTGGAAAAAGCCATGCCCCGCATATTGGCGGAACTGGACCCGCACTCGGCTTACACCACAGCCAAGGAAACAGAAGCGGCAATGGAAAGCCTGAAAGGCAGTTTTTCCGGCATCGGCGTGTCTTTCACCAAACAAAACGACACAGCGCGCATCATCAGTGTCATCAAAGGCGGCCCATCTGAAAAGGTAGGATTGCTGGCAGGAGACCGTATTGTCAATGTGGACGGAAAAGACATTACAGGAAAAGACATCACAGCCGAAGACTGCATGAAACTCATGAAAGGCAAGAAAGCCTCCAAAGTCAAATTAGGCATCCGGCGTACGGGTGAAAAGGAGACACTTTACTATACCATCACACGAGGCGACATCCCGGTACACAGCATAGAAGCCACTTACATGCTCACCCCCGAAACCGGATATGTCAAAATCAAAAGTTTCAGCGAAACGACCTACCCCGAACTCTTGGTATCCTTGGCTGAATTAAACCAGAAAGGGTTTAAGAACCTGGTCATCGACTTGCGGGACAACACCGGGGGCATTATGCAGACCGCCATACAAATGGCCAACATATTCCTGCCCAAGAACCGTTTGATTCTCTACACGGAAGGACGCAAATTCCCACGTGAAGAATACAAAAGCGACGGGCGCGGAGCTTTCCCCAATCTGCCTCTGACAGTATTGGTCAACGAGGGATCGGCATCGGCCAGCGAAATTTTTGCAGGAGCCATACAAGACAATGACCGGGGAACCATCATAGGCCGCCGTACGTATGGCAAAGGATTGGTACAACAACCCATCGAATTCCGGGACGGAAGCATGATACGCCTGACCATCGCACGGTATTATACACCTTCTGGACGGTGCATCCAAAAGCCTTACGTAAAAGGACACGGAGAAGAATACGAGAATGACCTTATGGAACGTTACGAACGAGGGGAATTTTTCTCTCAAGACAGCATCAAACAAAAAGGCCCGCAGTTCAAGACCCGCTTGGGACGCACCGTTTACGGCAGTGGAGGCATCATGCCGGACATCTTTGTTCCGGAAGATACAGCAGACATAACCTCATACTATAAGGAAGCGTGGATAAGCGGACTAATACATCAATATGCATTTAACTTTGCCGACAGCCATCGTCCGGAATTGAATGAAATAGATACTAATGAGGAACTCGTCCGCTACTTAGACCAACAAAACGTAGTCCGCAAGTTTGCCGATTTTGCACAACAACGGGGACTTCGCAAAAGAAACCTGATGCTTTACAAGTCACGCAAACTTTTCAGAAGAAGCCTTTATGCCTCCATCATCAACAACGTGAAGGAAACAGAACAATTCTACGAATTCGTCAACAGTGATGACCCGGCAGTTGAACGTGCCATCAAGGTTCTGGAAGAAGGAAAAGCTTTTCCGGAAGCCCCACAGAAAACTGTAACCTCCCAATAATATAGAGACTTATTGGAAAAACTATGGCATTTGATGATGCCGTAGTTTTTCCAAAATTAATTATGCTTATGGATAAAAAAGAATTAAGGGCATCAATGACCCGAAATAAGAAAGAAACTTCCCGGGCGGCCATACTCGACCTTTCCGGCCCGATTTTGAGACGTTTGGCTGTACATCCGCGATTCATCGCTGCACGAACGGTTTTACTCTACCATTCATTGCCGGACGAAGTGGATACACAAGACTTCGTACGTTATTGGAGCTTGCGCAAATGCATCCTGCTTCCCACCGTAAAAGGTAAAGAAATCGAGTTGCACCGTTATGCAGCTGAAGACCGGCTCGAAGAGGGGCCTTTCGGCATCCAAGAATCCACCGGCGAGGTCTTTACCGACTACGCCTCTATTGATTTAGCCATTATCCCGGGAGTGGCTTTTGATGCAAAAGGAAACCGCTTGGGACGCGGACAAGGCTTTTACGACCGTTTGCTGACGCGGTTGCAACATTACGATATATATAAAATAGGTGTTTGCTTCGATTTCCAACGGGTAGAACATGTTCCTACCGAACCCCATGACATCCCCATGGACGAGATTCTTTGAATCGTTGTCAACGGAACACAATATTCTGAATGACTTGCGCTCCCACATACTCATTCAGTTTGCGTACCAATGCTTCCCTACCCATCATTAGGTTAGCCCTGAGGGCCGGTGACTTGAGATGGACGTATAACACTTGATTTTTCACGAAAACATCCCCTGTATACCGGGCAATAGCCTGCCCCATCACTTCGGACCAAGCTGCCGCCATCCGGGTCTCATTCAACGGTGTCTCCAACCCTTCCTGCCGGAGATATTGCCGGATGATGTCGCCTATGCATTCCGCCTTGTTCCGTCTCATGCCTTGATTTCTCCGTTTTCCACATAAAAGAGCTTGTAGTCTTCGTCCGTCTTCTCCAAAATACGATCCAGATGGTCTCGATTGGTATCCGTCACGAAGATTTGCCCGAACTGTTCGCCGGAAACCAATTTGACAATCTGCTCCACGCGGTCAGCATCCAACTTGTCGAAAATATCGTCCAACAACAATAAAGGAGTAGTACGGCTTCCCGTACGGCGCAAGAAATCAAACTGCGCCAACTTCAAAGCAATCAAATAGGTTTTGTTCTGCCCCTGAGAACCCTCCCGCTTTATAGGGAACTCTCCCAAGGTCATCTCCAAATCATCCTTATGGACACCATGCAGGGAATACCCCATAATCCGGTCCTTGGCACGGTCGCGACGAATGACTTCCAACAAATCCCCACGTTGGCCATGAGAAATGTAACGCAGCCCCACATGTTCTTTTCCACGGGAAATCCGCGTATAGAAATCCTGAAAGACCGGAACGAATTCCTCCACGTAAGCCTTTCGCTTCTCGTATATCTTCTCCCCTTCCTGAGCCATCATTTCTTCCCATAGCCCTATAAGGGCTTCATCGGGTTCCTCCTCCTGTTTCAACAACACGTTCCTCTGTTGCAAAGCCCTGTTGTAACGCACTAATGCATCGAGATATTCATGGTCATATTGCACGATTACCATGTCCATAAAGCGTCGCCGCTCCTCACTCCCCCCCGAAATCAAATCGGCATCGGCCGGAGAAACGAGCACTACCGGCACCAATCCGATATGCTCCGACAATCTTTTATACTCTTTCTTATTACGCTTAAAACGCTTTTTCTGTTTGCGTTTCAAACCGCAATATACCTCTTCCGGCTCTCCCGACTCATGCTCATACTCTCCCTGCAACATGAAGAAGTCCTCACCGTGCCGGATATTTTGGGAATCTACGGAATGGGTTGCGCTCTTACAAAAGGAAAGAAAATACACAGCATCCAACAAATTGGTCTTTCCTTCACCATTATGTCCGATGAAACAATTCATCTTCGGAGAGAAGGCCAACTCGGCCTGCGCTATGTTCTTATAATTCAAGACAGAAATTTTTTTCAGTATCATCCGTAGGTTTTCCCGTTAAATCACCCTGCAAAATTAAGGTTTATCCCCCGAATCCTAAAAATAATAGGCTATAAATTTCATCAAACGGGAGAATTTCGCTACTTTTGCTCCGCTTTATTCCCGTACCATGCACTATGGGACGAAAAACAGGAAATAATAATAAAACCATCAAATAAAATGACGAACAAAAAGACACAGCATGATTCACTCAACGTGGAACAGACTTTGATTTCTTCCGAGGCTTTCATCGACAAATACAAGAAGCCTATTATGTACGTTTTCATCGCCATCGTCGTATTGGTAGGCGGATACTTCCTCTATCGGAGTTTCGTAAGCGAACCGCGCGAGGCCAAAGCCAATGAACTGATGTTCAAAGGGCAGCAATATTTTGCTTCGGACAATTACGAAAAGGCGTTGAACGGTGACGGACAAGGCTTTCCCGGTTTCTTGAAAATCGCCAACGACTACGGAAGCACGAAAGCCGGCAATCTGGCACAACTCTATGCCGGATTAAGTTATGCCAAATTGGGTAAATATCAGGAAGCTGTTACCCGTCTGGAAGATTTCAAAAATTGCGGCGATGCCATGGTGTCTCCTGCTGCCATCGGTGCATTGGGCAACTGCTATGCAGAATTGGACCAATTAGACAAAGCGACTTCCACTTTATTGGAAGCAGCCAAGAAGGCGGACAACAACAGCCTCAGCCCCCTCTATCTGATTCAGGCCGGTGAGATTTTCGAATCGCAAGGAAAGAAAGACAAGGCTTTGGAATGCTACAAAGAAATCAAGACCAAGTATGTGAACTCCATGCAGTATGCCGAAATCGACAAATACATCGAACGTGTAAGCGAATAAAGTCCTAAAGCAGAAAACGAACATGGCAACGAATTTACATAACTTGTCTGAATATGACCCCAAGTCCGTCCCCTCGGCCCAAGGCATGCGCTTCGGCATCGTGGTCAGCGAATGGAATCACCACATCACCGGCTCGTTGTTGGAAGGTGCGCAAACCACCTTGCTCAAACATGGAGTCAGTGAAGAAGATATTTTGGTCATGACCGTGCCGGGCAGTTTTGAATTGGTGTTCGGTGCCGCCCAAATGGCTAAAAGCGGCAAGGTGGATGCTGTGATAGCCATCGGTTGCGTGATTCGCGGCGACACTCCTCACTTCGATTACATCTGCGAGGGAGCAACCCAAGGATTAGCAGAATTGAACACGAATGGCGATGTACCCGTCATCTACGGACTGCTCACTTGCAACAACTTGCAACAAGCACAAGACCGTGCAGGAGGCATTTTGGGAAACAAAGGCGATGAATGTGCCGTAACAGCCATTAAAATGGTGGACTACAAAAGACGCATCAAGGGCTAAAAAGCCATAACTTATATGAACGGCGGCCGTAATCTCTTAGGATTACGGCCGCCGTTCATATTTACGAGCACCATTATGAAACAAAGGATACTTCTTGTTGAAAATCAAGTCAAGTCCTTGGCTACGATAGAACCAAAAGCGTGTATCGCTCGATATGAGCGGCAAATGTTCGGTGATGGCGTGGGCGATGATTACGTGGTCGGAAGGGTCTTTATGCCCTTGCGCCTCGTTGGTTTCCAAGTGGGCATAAGTCATCATGTGCTCCTTTTTCAAAGGTAGTATCTTGACATAAAACTCATCTTCAATGGCCGCCACCATTTCTTCCGCCGATTTCCAACGTTTGGAGCACAATCCCTTGTTGCGGTAGGCCACAACAAGTTCACGCACCGATTCCGCACTGATGTAAATCAGAGTGTCCGGCTCTTGTAAAAGTGCGGCTACGTCTTTGCTCAACAGCTCCGTATCAAGTGCCAGATAGACAAAAATGTTGGTGTCGATAAGCACCCTCATACTTTACAACAAGAATGTAGGGTCGTTCACAATCAGACTACCTTTCAGTCTCATAGCCGCCTCCCACGTCTTATTTACTCTCTTCGGAGGATTTTTCCCGTCCGCTTCCAAGATTTCTTCCACCTTACTTTTTTTCTTCGTCGGTTCCATTGCTTTTTCAGTATTTTCTTCCATAGTTACTTTCCTTCCATGGTTACTACTATGGCAAAGATACAAAAAATATAAAAACAGAGAACAGTTACCCTGTTTTTTCGTTCGTTTCAGTTCTGCGCCAAATGATTTTTCATTCTCAGCCGAACGATTTTTCATTCTCCTGAGAATGATTTTCCGTTCTGTGGCAAACGATTTTCCGGTTGACGGAAGCCTCTCAAGCAGACAACGACAACATACAAACTCCCCTCCCCTACGTACAAGTATTTAAATGGGAAAAGGGTTCGCATCCTTCATACACACTGTAAACCAATCTGTTGCGGTGAAACCTCTTCGACAAGTGCCCTCACCTAACGTTCACGTCACGCAATATGTGCATGTTTATAATCCTTGAAACACAAACTGTTAAGGTGAAGGGGCATTATACTGTGCAAAAAATATTAAACCGGGATGGGCAGAATCCCCCGAAGGTCGTCCACGATAGCCACGTGGGGATAAGTTTTCAATTCCTCACACGTGGTCATGCCATGCAATACACCCGCAAAATCCGTACCGGCGGCCTGTGCCGTTGCGGCATCCACTACGCTATCCCCTACATACAGCACCTCAGATTTCCCGCCACCGGAAGCACGTCCGATGGCCAACAACAATCCTTCTGGGTCCGGCTTGGCCGCTGTCACATCCTCTCCGCCCACAATGAAATCCACAAGACCGTCATGTCCCGTTTTTTCAAACAAGTCGAGGATGCGGTAACGGAATTTGGTGGACACAATACCCAACACGGCTCCTTGGCTTTTCAAAGTTTCCAAGACCTCTATCGTCTCCGGGAAAAAGAAAGTATTGGCAGTCATGTGGACATCGGCGGCCTTTACATATTCACGCTTGTAGTCCGCCAACGTCCCCGCCTCGGTAATTCCCGTCAGGATGGAAAAAGATTCCTCCAACGTCTTCCCGATGGTGTGCTTGATTTCCGTATCCGTCACTCCGGTGTGCCCGTGATTGCCGAGCACATGCCGGAAACAAGTCACAATGCCCCGTGAAGAATCGACCAAGGTATAGTCGAAATCAAAAATATAAGTAGTATAGCGTTTCATATCTTACGAAAAACAGTATTAAAACAGATTCAGTTTCTTTTGCCGGGCTTCCTCTATCGAGATGGTCTCTACACGCCGCGTTCCGGCACTTTCACGCAAACGTTCCTGCTCTTCGCGCAACTCGCGGAAAGCCTCTCCCTCCGTGTCGGGATTCAGGAAACGGGCAGCCGTCAGCGCGTTCTGCGAGGCATCCTTCATCCAAATGACTGGCCCGTCGTACACAGGAGCTATCTTCAATGCCGTATGCAAACGACTCGTCGTGGCCCCGCCGATCATGACCGGAATGGACAGCCCGGCCCGCTTCAATTCGCCCACCACATGCACCATTTCTTCCAGGCTCGGCGTAATCAGTCCGCTCAGGCCGATGATGTCGGGGTGCAGTTCCTTGGCTTTCGCCACAATCTCTTCTGCCGGTGTCATGACCCCCAAATCCACTATCTCATAGTTGTTGCAGGCCATGACCACCGATACGATATTCTTCCCGATGTCATGCACATCTCCCTTCACCGTAGCCACCAAGACCAATCCCGCACGTGCTGCCCCCTCTTTTTTCTCGGCCTCGATACGGGGTTGCAGGATGCCCACGGCTTTCTTCATCGTACGGGCTGTCTTCACGACCTGCGGCAAGAACATCTTACCGGCCCCGAACAGCTCGCCCACGGTATTCATCCCCTTCATGAGCGGCCCTTCGATGATGTCTACGGCGTGCGGATAAGACTGTGCCGCCTCCTCCAAATCTTCCTGCAAATAGGAATCTATACCTTTCACCAAAGCATGCTGCAAACGTTCCTCCACACTGCCGCCACGCCAGGCATCTGTCACAGGCACCCCGCCGCCTCCCGCTCCAGACAGCCCGGCCTTCGCCGCTTCTGCCTCAGCTTTCAGCTTATCGGCCAACTCTATCAACCGCTCCGCCGCGTCAGGCCGACGGTTGAGCACCACGTCTTCTATGACCGTCAGAATGTCGGACGGAATATCGCCATACATCACCGACGTGGCGGGATTGACGATGCCCATGTCCATCCCCTCACGGCAGGCATGGTAGAGGAACACAGCGTGCATCGCCTCGCGGATATAGTTGTTGCCCCGGAAAGAGAAAGAAAGGTTGCTCACCCCGCCACTTACATGTGCTCCGGGAAGGTTACGGCGAATCCATCCCGTAGCACGGATAAAGTCCACGGCATAGTTGTCATGTTCCTCCATTCCCGTGGCTATGGCCAACACGTTCGGGTCGAATATGATGTCATGGGGATTGAAACCGACCTCGTCCACCAACAAACGGTAAGCCCGTGCGCAGACTTCGATCTTGCGTTCATAAGTATCGGCCTGCCCCTTTTCATCAAAAGCCATCACGATGACGGCCGCCCCAAGGCGTTTCACCTCCCGGGCATGGGCCAAGAAAACTTCCTCTCCTTCTTTCAACGAGATGGAATTGACGATGCTCTTGCCCTGCACGCATTTCAGTCCGGCTGTAATCACGTCCCATTTGGAAGAATCTATCATGACGGGCACGCGGGAAATCTCCGGCTCGGAGGCCAACAGGTTCAGGAACGTCACCATCTCCTGCCGGGCATCGAGAAGCCCGTCGTCCATGTTGATGTCGACGACCAACGCACCATCCTCCACTTGCTTGCGGGCGATTTCCAAAGCCTCTTCGTAGTTTTTCTCTTTGACCAACCGCAGGAATTTGCGCGAACCAGCCACATTGCAACGTTCGCCCACATTGACGAACCGCACTTCAGGCGTCAGTTCAAACTGCTCCAAACCACTCAGGCACAAGGTTTCGGCTCTTCCGGCCGGCACATGCGGACGCCCTTGCGCCGCCAAAGCCGGAAAACGGGCGATATACTCGTCCGTCGTACCGCAACACCCCCCGATGATATTCACCCAACCTTTGTCCACAAAGAATTTCATTTCCTCTGCCATCTGGGTTGGGGTCTGGTCGTACTCTCCCATGCTGTTGGGCAGTCCCGCGTTCGGATAAACGGATATATAATAAGGTGAACGATGGGCCAAGACTTGCAGGAAAGGAATCAGGTCGTGTGCCCCGAAAGAACAGTTCAGCCCCAAGGAAAAAATATCGGCATGAGCCACGGAAGCGAGGAAAGCCTCCATCGTCTGGCCGGAAAGCGTACGTCCGCTCTTATCCGACACCGTAACCGACAACATGAGCGGCACTTTGCGTCCGGTGGTTTGCATGGATGCTTCTGCCGCATAAATAGCGGCCTTGGCATTCAGCGTGTCGAAAATAGTTTCGATGAGCAAGGCATCCACACCGCCTTCGAGCAAGGCTTCCATCTGTTCCCGATAGGCAGCCACCAATTCGTCGAAAGCTAGGGCGCGGTATGCCGGATTGTTCACATCGGGACTCATCGAACAGGTTTTGTTGGTCGGCCCCACCGAACCGGCCACGAAACGCGGTTTTTCAGGATTGCGGGCCGTGAACTCATCCGCAAGCTCGCGGGCTATCCGGCAAGCCGCCAGATTGATTTCACGACAATAGTCCTCCACGTGGTAATCCGCCATCGATACTCGTTGCGAACTGAACGTATTCGTCTCGATAATGTCCGCCCCGACCGTGAGATATTTACGATGGATATCCCGAATCACATCAGGACGGGTCAGCGACAACAGATCGTTGTTACCGGCCATCAGTCCCGGAACATCCCTGAAACGCCCCCCCCGGAAATCAGCCTCCGTCAGGCCGTACCGCTGAATCATGGTGCCCATGGCACCATCCAATATCAATATCCTCTCCTTAACAATCTCTTCCAACCTCATGATTTCAAACTCTAATACCTTTTTACCTGCCGGTCTATCTCGCGCCGGTCTTCCTTTTCCTTCAACGTCTGCCGCTTGTCGTATTCTTTCTTACCCCGGCACAAATACACATCCACTTTGGCACGTCCGTTCTCGTCGATAAACAACAAGGTCGGCACCAACGTGAAGCCGGGACTTTTCATTTCCTGCTGCAATTTCCGGATTTCCTTGCGGTTGAGCAAAAGCTTCCGGTCACGCCGTGCCGCATGGTTATTGTAAGAACCGTACGAATACTCGGCCACGTACATGTTTTTCACCCACACCTCTCCGTTATGGATGAAACAAAAAGTATCCACCAGACTGGCCTTGCCCGCCCGTATGGATTTGATTTCCGTACCGGTCAGCACGATGCCGGCCGTATATTTGTCCAACAGCAAGAAATCAAACGAAGCCCGTTTATTCTTGATGTTTATTGATTTGGTCTTATTTTTCTTTTCTGCCATCTTTTTCCCTCCTTACTCTTTCACTACCTCGGCAAACAGCTCGAGATGCTCATCCACATAACAAGCCAATGCAGCCGTGACTTCTTCTTCCATTTCCACAAACCCGTCATCCAAGTCGTCAAACTGCGGATACGCCTCGAACAAAGCCATAAAGTCTTCGTCCGAACAGTCCTTCGTCAGTTCTTCCTTGTATTTGTCATACAGCCTCTTTCCTTTATATACCAGTTTGGAGAAATCATGCGCCCCCATCAGCCGCATGGCTTTCGCAAAAGGATTGTCGAAAATAAACGGCCCGTAGCCGTTGTGTATCAATTGGATAAATCCTCCGTCCATCACCTCCTCACGAAACAGGGCATAGGCCAACAATGAAATTTGTTCCCCATTGAGCATCCCCATGTTCCCGGCACTCAACTCTCCACCGATAACCTCCCGATAACGGTCTATGAAGACCTGCAAAAACTCATCCATTCCTTGTGCAGCCGCCTCGCGCAACCGCGCATCGCTGATTGTTATTTTTTCTTGTTCCATTCCTTTGCGTCTTGAATTTGCAAAGATAGTGAAAGACGAGCGCAGTTCCAAGCCAAAAGCTTGCTTTTGAACGAAAGACTGCCGAGCCGCATCCTATTTTCGCATTGGCAAAGAAAAACCTAAAAATATTCCGCCTTTTATTTGTACGTTCCGCAATGTTGTCCTATATTTGCAGTGTACTATTATACTAATACACTAATTAATTTATAAAACATTGCCTTATGATGACCATTGAACACCTTTCATTCGGATATTCCAAACGGAAAAACCGCGTGTTAAACGACTGCTCCCTCCATCTCGAGGAAGGCAAGATTTATGGGCTTTTAGGGAAAAACGGGGTCGGAAAGTCCACCTTGCTCTACCTGATGACCGGACTCCTTACACCGACAGAAGGACATGCCTGCCTGAACGGCACAGATGTACGCTTGCGCCGTCCGGACACATTGAGCGACTTCTTTCTCATCCCCGAAGAATTCGACCTTCCGGACTACAACCTGAAAAAGTACGTCCGCCTCAACGCTCCTTTCTATCCGCATTTCGACCATGACAACCTGCTCCGCAATCTGGAAATGTTCGAACTACCGGAAGACATCAAGCTCGGCGAACTTTCGATGGGACAAAAGAAAAAGGCACTCATCTGCTTTGCCTTGGCCACCCGTACCTCGTGGCTCATCATGTACGAACCGACCAACGGACTGGACATCCCCGGCAAAAGCCAATTCCGCAAACTCCTCATCCGCGAAATGAACGAATCGCGTGGTATCGTGATTTCCACCCATCAGGTGCAAGATGTGGAACAACTTCTCGACCACGTGGTCATCTTAGATAACGCCCGCGTACTGCTCGATGCGTCGGTAACTGAAATCTGCCATAAATTATATTTCACGCAGACCGACAATGAATCGGAAACCTCCGAGGCTTATTACGCCCTCCCTTCTTACAACGGGCACAGCATCATGCTCCCGAATCCGGAAGACAAGGATTCGGAAATCAACTTGGAACTCCTTTTCAACGGTACCCTGGCACACCCGGAAACCATCTGCCCCTTGTTTAATGCTGAAAAATAAAAGGATATGGAATCACAGTTTTTCAACCGGAAACGCTTCGCAGCCTTGCTTCACGCAGACTGGGCTATCCTATGTACACGCAGCCTCGTCATCCTCACCGCAGGCTACTTGTTACTCTCTGTCATTCTCACGGTGTCTTGCCTCAAAGTATATTCGGAAAACGCCACCTTGCTACAGACCCTCCCAACGGACATGTTAGAAGAAAAGTTCGCCCACCTCACTGACACAGCCACTAACCAAAATGCTGCGTTCGTCACCGTTACGGCATTCTTTTTCCTATTCCTTATATTCACTCCGTGGCTATGGAATGCGCCCATATACAACAAGGGACAGCACATCAGGTACTTGTTACTCCCTGCCTCCACGTTCGAGAAGTTCGCCCGATGGTGGCTCTATACCGTTCCTCTTTCGATTTTAGCAGGCGTTCTTATTATTTTGGCGGCAGACATCACCCGTGTCATCATCTGCAACATGGTCTTCCCGGATTACAGTTTCGCCCGCCCCCTACTCTTTACTTCCGGACTTCATACAGCCTCCTCCGGCTTTGTACTCAGGATGCTCCTCACGACCGGCCTTTTGGGCCAAGCCATTTCTGCCCGGAGCGAAACAGGACGGACACCCCTGCGCCGCGCACTCGGCAAATGCCCAATCCTGTTGTTGCCCCTCCTTTTGATGATTGGAGTCTCGCTCATTGCCGGAGGCGACCCTGACACTTACCCCCAACAGCCCGGAGCTGCGACTGCCGAAGTGGTATGGCATACCTTTTGGCTTGTCGTAACCTCCCTCTTTTGGCTGTCGGCCTACCGCAGAATGAAAAAGAACGACCTCAAGTACCAATATGCACTCAATCCGAAAAGCGTATGAATTTCAAGGAAAGCGTATGAATTTCAAGGAAAGCAAACCCATTTACTTGCAAATCGCCGACCGCATCTGCGATGAAATACTGCAAGGACGGTACGCTGAAAACGACCGTATCCCTTCCGTGCGCGATTACGCCGCCACGGTGGAGGTGAACGCCAATACGGCCATGCGCTCTTACGACTTCCTGCAATCCCGCTCTGTCATCCGCATGCAACGCGGCATAGGTTATTTCGTAGAACCGAGCGCATCGGAACGCATCCGTTCGTTTCGCAGGGAAAGTTTCATGAATGAAGAACTCTACGATTTCTTCCGGCAAGCCCGTTCCATCGGCATCACGGCAGAAGAACTCGAAACCCTTTACCGGCAATATTTATCAGACACCTCAGATCCTATGTACAACCTTTAAAACACTCATCATGAACAAGAATACATTGAACGCCCAACGCCTCCTCCGATATTTCCGCAAGGACTGGAGTGAGAACAACATGCAGTTATACTATTATTTCATCATTCCTTACGGCATCATGACCCTGCTATTCAGTTGGATGGACTTTTCCAAAACGCATTCTGTGGTCGTGGCATTGGAACAAGTGCGGCAAGGCATGGAAACCGACAACAACAGTTACCAACAAATCATGGAAAATGCGTTGTCGGGAAAAGACGACTGTTGGTCATTCATTACCTTAACGACCATTTTCTGTTTTTATTTCTTCATGGCCTACGTTGGCAGCACCTTTTTCAAAACATCAAAATACCGGAAAGATTACATCACCGACCTGACACTCCCGGTTTCAAATGCAGAGAAGTTTATCATACGGTGGGGCAGAATCGCAATCATACCTTTCCCCGTCTTTTGTTTAGCCACCGTATTGGCAGACTTCACCCGTATCGGTTTCATCCATTTCCTCTATCCCGAAGTCTCGTTGTCGTTCCCTGTCCCATGGTCAAGTAGCGAATGTGAGGTGTACCTGCCCTTAGCCATCCTCCAAGCCTACGGCCTGCAAGCCTTGTTCATTCTGGGCGGTACCTATTGGCAGAAGAAACCTTTCCAAAAAACGCTGAGCCTCGTGCTGCTCACGTCCTTGATATATTATTTCACCTATTTCTGCACCGTATTTTATTTTATCGGACCGGATTTCGTTTACCATAATACCGCACAACAATGGGTATACGGTTGGACATTCGGTGTCCCCGCTTTCCTCGTCCTGTTGGGCTACCTGTTGACTTACCTCCGCATGCACCGTGCCACGCTTCTCCCGTCGTGGAAAGACAAGACTACGTTAGTAGCCTTCGCAGCCTTGCTCATCGGATTGGGGCTTTGCGTCTGGATGCCGAACTTCATCGTGGACCATTTCGCTTACGATTAGGACAGAAAAGCCCCAAATGAAAACATTGTTCCGCCAAATTATATCGAAAAGGGTAAACACGTGTACATTTAACACCTTTTTCGCCCGTTTTCTTGCCCGTACAACATTTTATTCATAGTTTTGCCGCCGAAAATGACAGAAAAACATTACAGTTAAAAGAACAACAGTCACATGAAAAAACAAACCATCATTGCCGCTCTCTTATTAGCTACGACCATGAGCCACGGAAAGGCGGCACCGAATCGAACCGAAACACCAACTAATTATGAAGGCTATCTTTTCGCTTATTTCGAAGGCAGAGGAGATGCCAAACAACAGGAACATTTGCGTTTCGCCCTCAGTGATGACGGAGTGAACTGGCGTGCACTCAACGGAAACCGCCCGGTCATCGCTTCCGACACCATCAGCGAAAGCGGGGGTATCCGCGACCCGCACATCCTGCGCGGCGAAGACGGACGCTTCTACATCGTGGCCACGGACATGAATACCGCCAAAAACGGTTGGAACGAAAACCCGGGCATCGTACTCCTGAGTTCGGACGACCTGCTTCATTGGAAACATGCCAAGATCAATCTATCCAAGGATTATCCGAAACATTTCGGTGATGCTTATTGGGTATGGGCCCCTCAGACCATTTACGACCGCAAGGCCAAAAAATATATGATTTATTTTACCTTGCAACGCAACGACCGCAAAAGCCTCATCACCTATTATGCATACGCCAACAAGGACTTCACAGGCTTTGAAAACGAACCCAAACAGCTCTTTTCGGCCAAATACGGCAGCATAGACAACGACATCATAGAACGGGATGGCACTTACCACCTTTTCTATAAAGGCAACACCAAGGACGAAAATGGCAAGGAAGTGAAAAACGGCATCCAACAAGCCACTTCGAAAAGCCTGAAAGGCAAATGGAAGGAAGACTTCAGGTATGTAGACGCTTACGCAGGAAAGACACCCGTGGAGGGGTCGAGCATCTTCAAGCTGAACGGGAAAGACGAATACGTGTTGATGTACGACATGTACACTAGCGGACGGTATGAGTACCAGACCAGTACCGACCTTTACCATTTCTCCGAACCCAAAGCGTTCACCAAAGACTTCTTCCCGCGCCATGGTTCCGTCATTTCGCTGACCCGCGACGAACTGCAACGCCTACAAGAGAAATGGGGCTACGTGGTGACCTACCAGTTTGAAAGCCACGGCAACCCCATCATCCGCCACATGCACACAGCCGACCCTGCCGCGCTCGTCAAGGGCGACACGCTATGGCTCTTCACCGGACACGACCTGAACGGCAACCAAAACGGCTACGTGATGAAAGACTGGCAGCTGTTCTCCACCACCGACATGAAGCATTGGACGCAACACCCCTCCCCTCTGAAAATCGATGAATTCAAATGGGCAGAAAGCAAACAGGCATACGCCGGGCACGCAGTTGAACGCAACGGCAAATACTATTGGTATGTCAGCACCAACTGGTGCGGTATCGGCGTGGCCGTATCCGACAAAATCACCGGCCCTTACAAAGATGCCTTAGGCAAGCCGCTGCTCACCAACAAAGACTGTTTCGATTCCCGCCACAGTTGGGCTTGTATCGACCCTGCCGTATTCATAGACGATGACGGCCAAGCCTACCTGACATGGGGTAACCGCGAATGCTATATCGTAAAACTGAAAGACAACATGATAGAAACAGAGGGAGAGGTGAAACGCATCCATATCGACGAAAGCCATCCTTTCACTGAGGCTCCGTGGATTCACAAATACAATGGCAAATATTACCTCACATACGCCAGCGAATGGCCGGAAAAAATAGCCTACGCCGTAGCCGACCACATTGAAGGCCCGTATGAAACGAAAGGGATAATCTCTGAAATAGCCGGGAACAGCAACACGACCCATCCGGCCATCGTGAACTTCAAAGGACAATGGATTTTCATCAGCCACAATGGCGGCCTGCCCACCGGCACCAGTTACAGCCGCTCCATCGTGGCCGAACCCATGGAATACAATACCGACGGCAGCATCAAGCCTATTCCTCCCACGGCAGAAGGCGTGAAACCATTATAAATTTCCCTTACCTCAAAAGCAAATCCCCGTGAAGACCTTTATCCGGTCTTCACGGGGATTTGCTTATCTATGCCGTGCCCACAGGTATAAACAGCACGTCAGCCATGCCTCGGTTGTGCCAACATCCATTTGAAGTATTCCTCATGCTCGTCCACCAACTTCTCCCATGAATAATCACGCCGTATCACTTCCAAGTTACGTCCCGTATATTCCTTTTTATAGGCAGACACCGCCTGGTCTATTCCGTCCAACATCTCCATGGCAGCATCCGTGGAACCATAGTATAAGGCGTTTTCACCCAAGACCGCACGGTTGAAGATATTGTCATGAGCCAGGATAAAGCAGCCGGAAGCCATGGCTTCCAACAAAGAAGGGTTCGTTCCGCCCACACTATGCCCATGGAAATAAGCATAGGAATAATGACGGATGGAGTTTAATTTACGAAAATCATATATACCACCCACAAAGCGGATATTCCGGTCATCGCCGTAGCGTTCCACCAGATGTTTTCCATAAGGCGTATTCGTCTTGCCTACAATCACCAACGGGCGTTTGCCATACTGGCCTGAAGCCAAATATCCCTCTATGGCCATGAAAAGGTTGTTTTCCGGTTCCAAACGGGCCACCACGATGAAATAACCATCCGCTTCCAAACCGAACTCCTTTAATATGTCCTCATCGTAATCCTCATGAATGTCAGCCCCGTATGCCAAGAACTTGCTTTCTTTTCCATATTTCTCCTTATAATAATCATGTATACCCATATTGTCCGCAATCAGGAAATGGCTATGCTTCACTGCCATACGTTCTTCCCAGAATACGAACTTCTGCACCCATCTGTTAAACTTCGTACGCTTGTATTCCAACCCGTCCATGTTCGTCGTAAAAAGCGGATACTTGATACGCTTCACATTGAACCAGATATAAGCCGGAACGATGCTCGTATAGCCCGCTTCGTAAATAATGTCGAACTTCTCCTTCTTCAAGGCATCGCGCAAAGACAGGAAATCGTAAAAGAAACTCCCCACGGAACTCCCTATCCATTTCTCCGGGCTATAAATATGCTTTATGCGTACCCCCTTATAATCAGGCTCTCGGTAAGGATGGAAATGCGGAGAGTACACCACGACCTCATGCCCCCGCCGGACCAATCCCACGGAGATATATTCTGCAAACTGCTCGAAGCCCCCGTAGTTATTCGGTATGCCACGGGTGCTGATAAATGCTATTTTCATATAATATGTTTATGGATTAAAAATCGATGAACATAACCCCTAATTAAATGGTTATGATTGAGGTTGTTTCAGTTTGTCATAGCAACCATCAAAACGTTATAAAATGTGCCTCAACTGTTGAAAAAAAACTTTAAAGCTATTGGTTTCATAAAACTGTTCGATGTCTTGCTGCATGTATGCCTTTATTCCATTATAGCATATCTCTTTATAAACAGTTGACAAAGCTGTGATGTTACCTTTTTCCACTATATACGAAAATGAAGGGTATTGCTGCGAAAACGACTTAAAATATGGAATGTCTGTCAATATCATCTTCTTTCTAAAATACACCGCAGCTTCCAAAATTCCACTTTGCGACACTTCTTCGTATGGCAACAACACGATATCTGTATTGTCAAAAAGATAGTTTAGCTCTTCATCCTCAATGAAACGCAATATTGTAGAACACGATACAAGCTCTTTTATTTCGCCTATCCTTTTCTTGACAATCAAATGTGCATCATTACCTGCAAAAATGAAATGCAACCGTTTCAGGACATCAGCTTCCGTCTTCTTTATAGAATCAAACACAAAGTTAATGCCCTTACTTTTTCTCATATGTCCAAAAAATAAAATGTTGATATGATGGGACGAAATTGAGTTTATAACGCTCTCATTCAACTCAAGCGTATTGTAACTTTTTGGAAACTCGTATTTAAAATGCGGAACGTAAAGACGCTTGCCCCCAAAGCTTATCCTGTCTAAATACCTCTCACTACGTTCCGAATGATAAATCAAAGCGTAAATATGTTTATAAAGCATTTCAAACACTTTAGTGTATTTTCTATTACCTTCTTTATCTAACGAAACGAACTCATGCACATCTAAAATCGGCTTAGGATGAAATACCAACAGCAAACATATCAACACCATGTCAACCCACTCGCCAAAAGCCATATACACATATGCCGACTTTCTGTTCCTACATACGTCTTTAATAAACACAGGTAACAACTTTAGCAAATTAAAAATCTTTTTCACCTTGTTACCTTCGTAGATATTAGTAATAAAAGGTTTACCCTTACCTACGGAATAGTTGGAATGGATTTCTGCATCAAACCCATTACTTCGCAATTGGCTATAAAATGCAGTATCGTAGTAATCCATACCCGACTTTTGTCCTATTACATCAAAAAGAACTATTTTCATTTCACAGTTACCTTTACACTATTTTTATATGTATAAACAAACAGACCCAACAACACCCATGTGAACAAGAAATAACCCGGCATATGGAAACAACAGTTAATGATAAAAAATACGAATATCACCTTAAATGTAGTACCTTTAACCTTAAATATAGTGTACAGGAAAACAAGGGCGAAACCACAAACACCCACAATGCCAAAGTCGAAATATATTTGCCCCGGCCAGACATTGATTGTAATATCATAGTTCCTGTATGGAAAATCATCGGCAATACTCCCCAAACTGCCCCATCCCATGCCGAACACCTCCCTGTGGTACCATTGCACTTCACCCGAAATATTCACCACATCCAACCATCTCGGATTAGTATCACTATCCACAAGATCGTAAACTAACCTTTCGGGCAAAACATTTATCAACATGGATGTATCTGTAAAACAAACAAGTAAAAGCAAAACAAATGGGATTAAGCTCCAAGTCTTACGATATTTAGCCACACAATATACATAATGCATGACAAAACACAACAAAAGTATTCGCGATTGAATAAATAAAAGGGCAATAAATACTACTAACCTATATCTTGACGACACGTTAAGACCACACCATTGGCTCATTACATCAACCATCATATAGGCAAACACGATATAAAAAGCAAGCCAGTTTGGATCGTTGAAAAACAAATCCGGACGTCCCACGGCCAAAAAGCCCTCACCCGGCTGACTTATGGGCACAATGTGAATTAGGGCACCAAGCCATTGAAGCAACGTCAACACACACAGAAACAACACAAACTTTTTAAGAAAAAGCAAGATCTGTCCTATCCTTGACTTATGGATTTCCAAAAAGAAAAGAAAGAAATAGAACACTGCAAAATTAAGTATCATGGAAAAGAAGATACGGATAGTGCCACTTTGAAACTTCGAGGTGAAATAAGTCAGCCCTCCATAGCACAGGGCAGAAAACAAAACAATGAAATACTTGCGATATTTCTTCATCCGCACCACGACCTTGATATGCCTGAAGACTATGACATACATAACAGGTATGCAAAAGTGTAACAGTCTGAATTTTCCTACCGGTGTCGCAAACACGACATCATGAAAAATGGAGAGCAACACGAACATCTTGAAGAAGAAAAACTCAATTCTAAGCATTTTTAAGGAACAAATCGAATGATTTCACTACTGTTCGAATATTTGTCTCATCGGTAAACAAAGGAGAGCTTACAGGTGGGTCAACAACACCGGGGAAACTACTCGCGATGATATAACGGCTATATTCCTCTACCGACATTTTCATCTTGTTTTCAGTTTGCTTCTTCTCCAATAGGTCAAAATAATTAACGCATAACTTCAGGTCATCCAACGTTGTGTTGTACACTCCACTTAGCTTGTCGTAAAAGATACGGGAGAACACAAATGCAGGTCTTCCTTTCAAGGCAGATTCCAAACCGATTGTTCCGCTATTTGTGAAAATGGCTTGCGCGAGATCTATAAGTTCGTGCGAGTCAGCACACTCGTCAACAAAACACACATTCGGGAATGCCACGCACTGCTTATAGAATTTATAGCCTCGATTACCAATGGCATTACTATGTTCTTTTACCAACAAGAAATAGCCATTTGGAAGTATGCGCCAAATGTTTTTTATAGTTTGCAGTTGGTCATCGTAATAACGTCCCACAACGTCAACTGATGCCTCGGGCTGCATATGCAATGTGTAGAGAAAGAATTTCCTTCCTCCCAAATCACTTAGGTTCAAACGTTTCCATTTATGATATTGGTATTTGTTAATTTCTTCCCTTATCGCTTTGACATAACGTACTTTTCGGTCAACTATGAGGCTGGGGGAGTCTGTATCGATGTTCTCCTCAGTTATCATCCGTTTAATCCTTGCAAGCTTACCGCCCCATGACATCTGCTGCTTCACCTCACGATCAACCTCAGCCACCCTTTGAGGTCGTACAATTTCAATCGGAATCCTATAGTCAGCCACATCAGTGGAATTAACACCAATGCAAGATGGATGCAACGAATTTTGAAACTCGGTGTCCATAAATGAGAACCGACCATTGGGTATGCGTATAGACTGCGGATGCAAATAGTCGCAAATACCATTTAGTTTATCCCTACATATACGGTTCATCAAAATTTCGTGGGCATAGGTCATTTCTCCGAATACATAACGCACTGTTTTCTTATTGATGAAGTTGAGAAAAGGTTCCTGTATATTTTGCAAGAATCTCAATCCCCATTCTCTCTCATAGCTCAAAGCCCTATCATTGTATACCAACTCGTTAAGTTTATATTCTCCAATTGGGGCATTGTGCATTTTTGCCATTTCCCTGTTGAGCAAAAGAATGTCTTCTTGGGCGTATTTGGTGCATAAATAATCATAATAAGTCTTCGAGAAGCATATCCAATAAATACTATAGCCCTTTGCCATAAGGCCATCAGCTATGAATGAAAATAAATAAGTCTTTTGGAAGTTGGAAACGAATGCAATGTTCATAATCATAAAATTAAATATTATCCAAATAAGTGTAAACATTATCCATATAAAGGCTATGAGCCTGTTTTTTGTAACTTTCAAACAGTTCAAATTTTTGTGTCCAATCAAACGCCAATGCATTATCCATCATTTTTTCAAAAATCCTTTCGTCAAACTCCGATATGTCCGAAAAAGAACACTGCTCGACAGCCATGTTTTGTACCAATGCACTCATCTTTTCCTGCACGACAAGAGAAATGAATGGGGTTCGATTCAGCAGGGATGTAATTTGACCATGATACCTCATTGTGACCACTAAAGCACTTTTACCTATAAGTTCCATATACTCGCCTCTGTCACAAGGATATATCTCCTCGCCCAAATCCTCAACTAGCATCTTGTCTGAAAAATGAAACTCGGGAAATACAGGCAAGTAACCTCGGCTTCTTACAAACCCAATGGCCTTTTTAATTTTAGCCAAAAACAAGGCATGTTTTTCCTTTTTTTGTTTGTTTAGGTTGTGTAGTGCCTTTAGGGTATAAAATTCAGGCCAAAGAAAGTATGGCCACAACAGGAAAGATACGTATTTTTCTTTCGGAATATTCTTCGTGGGCAAAGTGAACACAGGATCAAATGTCCAATGAGCATTGCTGTTTACCGAATTGGCGCATATAGCAAGACCATTCAAAGATTTTGCGTCACGTGTTACTATGATGTCGGAGTGGGTGTAAACAAAAGCCAAGGCTTTCTCCAACAGCCTACTTGATGAACGAGCTTTATTGCAGCCTATACCTAATACAAGAGTTTTCAGGCCACAAATTCTTGCAATCAGGAAAGGAGCAATGTAAGCCAACTTCAACCGTCGGCTGTCTTCAGAATCGTCGTAAGATTCGAACAAGCCACCTCCACCCAAAACAAACACCGAACTTTTGACAATCTCACCGACATTGCGATACAGGCTATACACGTTCTCACCTTTTTTAAACGTCCTTATTCCATATTCGTCCTTAAAAGAGACATCCCTACATGATAAGCTAATCTCGTAATCATTTGGAATGTATTTTTTCAACCCCCAAAATATGAGGTCATCACCTTTGTTCGAGTTCCCATAGGCACCAAACCAAACAACCTTATGGTTGTTTTTCTTCTGTCGCAGCTTGATGGTTTTAGCCAAAACAAACAGGAACATGAATGTTGCCCTATTCAATATATACTTAACAATGTGTTTCATCGGAGCATATTATTTATTGTATGTTACATGAATTTCTGCCAGAGCAAAGCTCCCCCACCGCGAATTTTTCCACTATTATTCAAAAAAGGCTTGTTTCCCCCTGTCCAATGCAATACTTTGACACCCAATCCTTTGTAGTAAACAGAAAGACCTTTTATTCTATATGCTTGCTGAGTAAACTTATATAGTATGTATTTGATAAGACCCTTGCTGCTACTATAGGAATTCAGTGCACCTATGTTCACGGCATTATACCCGAAACCCGCATCATAAAAACATTTGTTGTCCAAACACAACACTAGATTAATGAAAGTTTGGTCATGGAATGTGAACTCGGCCTCCATTTCTTCCAACAAGTGCCAGTATGCTTCTTTAAGTTCTTTATAATAAGATTTCTGGATACCCCAAAAGCCTGAATTGAAAGTAACATAATCCCAATTAATGTCATATTGCTTGTTCATATTTTTCTGCCCTTCTTCAGTTATATATTTACGCAAAGGAATAGAATATTTGGGGTTGAAGTAACTTTTAACAGAATTACTCTTTGTCGCGACAACCTTATATTTTTCAATCAAATTAAAGTACTCGGACAAGTCACCCAATATGAGCAAATCAGAATCACAAAATATAATATTATCAAAAGAAGATTCATCAATAAACAAGGAACCATACACAGAGAAGTCTGAATGCCATTCACGCTTATTGTGGAAATGAGTTTGCAACTTCTCTTTGATATCTATCACTTGAATATGACGTTTCCTTAACTCCATTATTTGCACATTTGACAACCCTGTATCAAGAACCTCTATTTTTGCCAAAGGATTAAACTTCCACAACGATTTTATCGTGACCAACAGCCCCCGAAAAAAGAAATCGTTACATGCAAACACAAACCCATTATTCATTTCTCGACAATATTATGTTAATCCATTCCCTTACGCACCCTTCTCCTCCACGTTTGTCCATCACTTCTATCCCTTTGATGCGCATCACTTCTTCACAGGCATCAGCAGGACAGGCTTTCATTCCTACAGCGTAGAGCAAATCTATACAATTGATGTCATCACCTATATAAGCCACTTCATCCAAGGATATTCCGAGTTGACTGCATATTTCTTCCACGATGGCCAACTTGCCTACATCGCGCTTACCTTGTTGCAAGAAATCCACTTTCAACTTTTGAGCCCTCCGTTTTGCTATGAGAGTGTCTTCCGAAGTTATAATACCCGTCTTAATACCAGCCTCCCGAAGCAGCCTAAAGCCCATCCCATCGCGAGTGTTGAATTTCTTCAATTCATCACCGTTCTCGCTGTAATACATGCCCCCGTCGGTCAACGTCCCGTCAATGTCGCACAAGAAAAGCTTTATGTTTTTTTTGCCACTCTGACTTTTCGACAAAATATGCCGACGCATAAGACCTTCCAATACAACCCAATCATCCGGTTCGTCTATCTCAGCAGCCGTGTACGCAGGCATTTCATAGATGCCGATGTGCCCACTAAGGCGGTTGCCCGACGAAAGGATGTTGCCGACCGTGTTGATATAGAAAGCCCCATTTTCCATCAGCATCCCATCGAAATCCTGCCTGCGAGGACGGTTGTTATAGTCGTAGTTCATGCTTGTACCGTCAACATTCCAAAAGAAACGGTAATTGCGCACACAAGTAAGAATTGAGTCAAACTCACCTTTACGATACATAGCCAACGCCTCCGCAAAATGCTGTGTCCCAGTCAATGGCGATGTAGCTTGAACCAATATAAACACACAATCACTTGGAAGTTGGGCATAGTTCGCATACTCCAACATCACACTCTCCGTACTTGCAGTATCACAAGCATTTTCTACAGAACGGCGGTATACCTTAGTCTTGTTATACAACTGGTTACTAACTACTTCTTCTATCTTGTCAGAATCAGTAGCCACGATTATTTCATCCACTTCGTTGCACTGCTCTAATGCCTCAATACTCCAACATACGAGCGGCTTGCCACAAAACGGTTTGATGTTTTTGAGGGGAATAGACTTACTTCCCCCTCTCACGGGTATGAATGCAATTACCATTTCACTTGATTCTTTTTCAGTTTGTTTCTTTGCACTTTCTCTATATCCAAAATTTCTTCCTGCTTGTAGGTCAATGCTTTGGCAACCGCACGGCAATCGCGTACCAACTTACGCACACCGTCAGGTTCCAAGGAAGCTGCATGGTCAGTGCCTTTCCATGTTCTGTCAAGCGTATAATGACGTTCTACCCATTCTGCACCAAGGGCTACGGCAGCAGAGTCCACAGCAATGCCCAAGTGGTGCCCGGAGAAGCCTATCGCCTTCACCCTGCTTGCATACAGTTCGCGCAGGCGAGTCAGTTCCAACAGGCAGATGTCCTCAAACGGGACAGGATAACCCGAAGTGCAGTCGTAAACCACCAAGTCCTTGTTCCTGCCTTTGGATTCGAAGAAGCTGATTATCTGCTCCTCTTCCTCGCGGGTGGTCATACCAAACGAAAGGTGAATTTCGCCGCCGAAGTTATTACAGAGATATTCCAACAGCCCCTTGTTCAGATTGCATGCCGAAGGCACCTTGATAAGGTTGGGCTGCAACGTGCAGATTTCCTTGGCGGAAGTGATGTCCCACACAGAGGTGGAATACTCTATGCCGAACTCGTTGCACCATGCCTGTAACTGACGGTGCTGCTCCAAGTCGAACTCCAAGAACTCACGGTGCGCACCATAAGTTGAGCCGTATGAATTTTCCGGATGAGGATGCGGGGCATTATATTCCTCGGGAGTAAGCAGCTCCTTGTTGCAACGTTTTTGGAACTTGACCACGTCTGCCTTGCAATACGTGGCAGCGGTCATGATCATTTCTTTTGCGATTGCCATATCACCCTTGTGGTTGCAACCAATTTCAGCAATGATTTTTGGTGATTTCATTTTTTTTAAGTTTATTGTTTATTACGATTAATATCTTGGATTTCTCATCGCGTGACAGACCATAGCAAAATATTGATAATATTGTCCAAATGGTGGCGATTAAGCAGAACGCAGTCACTCCTAACCAAGTTTGCCCAATATATTGGTTGACCCAATAAAGAGGTACTTGCGACAGGACGGTAGTAATCAGAACAGGGAAAAGAACCCTTGTTGAATATTCTCCAATCGGTAATTTTACAGTTTTATAGGCAAAATATATTATTATCACAAAGGCCATAACCGACAATAATATTGATATGTAATACACTACATGAGGAGATGAGCCGAACCACAGCAATAGATATGAAAGCGGCAAGTTTGCAAAAAGAACCAGGCTTGTAAAGAATTGTACTTTACCTATTTTTGCTGATGCATAAATGACATTAAGCACTGGGGTGGAAAATGCATCAATTATGCAATTCACCAATACCAAGCGGACAAACACATCTGTGTATTGGGGTACCTCTCCAAGCCATTTTGCTAAAATGAAGTCTGTTCGGAATATGATTATTGAAGAAATAAGCAGCAGGAGAAAAAACGCAACTTTTGAAGACATATACACGAGCGAGAACATACTACTAAATTCGTTCTTTTTGTACGATTGGAATATCTGTGGGCGAACTGCCAAATATACGCTATTCGTGAAATTAATTACTGCATTTTCTATTTGATAGGCAATGCCTCGTGCAGCATTTACCACCGGACCGAAGAACATATTCAGTATGATGTTAACTCCTTGTCCTTTCAAAGCTGCCGCCAAAGTCTTGAATAAGTTCCAAAAAGCAAAAACAATCATACTCCTAACGTCTTTTGTAAGAGCAAAAATCCTTATAGAATCCACATTAGTTTCCTCCTTATATTGCCATTTGCAATACAACACATAGTAACCTTGCGTACATATTGTTACTATAAGAATCAACATAGAATAGACTATCAAGTTGTCAGAATTAAAGCAAGAAATCAACAATGCCGCTATTAACTTTAGTATCGATTCTACAATAGCCACTATGGCAAATAGAGTCATCTTTTCATAGGTTATTACTAATGCGAAAAATGGTGAAGCAAATAGCGTCATCAAGAATGACATGATAGTGCATTGCAACACCCAATGGGCTGCTGCCAATCGTTCAACAGGTATTCGCATGACATTATTAAGCGTATAAATGCCTACTATTTCAACCAATATGAAAACAACAAGAATCAATGCCACATACATCCAAAGCGAGTCAGAAAACGTTTTCCTTACTTTTTCAATCCCACTTGGAATACTGATAGACAAATACCTCTGGGTTGAACTTGCCAATGAGTGAGATATAAATGTAAACAAAAACACTATACCACCAACCACATTGTATATGCCATAGTCCACTTCACCCAATTCCAATAAAACAACCCTTACTGAATAAATCGAAACGACAATAGATAGTATCTGACGAAAGTATAAAGCAACGGTATTCTTAACAATTCTATTTTTATTAATGGTACCCATATTTTCGACAAGCATTCATATTTAGACAATCCTTCTTGAAAGGGCACTTTACAGTGTCCGAAACAGAGTTAAGTAAAAACAGGTTTTATTATGGTAAGCAGCAGACATTTCAAATTTCATATCACTGCCATAATGAAGCGAACTATTACGCTATGCGGTAAACTTTGGATGATACGTTCGACAAGGTATTGAAAATATCAGTCTTTCCATTGTTCAAACAAATCATTCACTATATTTATACAACTATATGATTTTGAGCAACTTTATGCATTAGACACTTATTAATAACACTCCACCTACACAGGAGTTTTCCAAAAAACATCCTTCATCCTTCAGGATGTACATTAATTCTCTCATTACGTTGAAGTTACAGGCTGAAGGATGTTTCAGACATCCTTCAGCCGTGTTTCATTTCCTTTAGTAGAGAACGGAAAATCAATCGGCTGAGAATGAAAAATCAGTTGGCTTAGATTGAAAAATCATTTGGCGCAGAACGTTTGACGGCTTTCTGCCATGAAAGGGAACTGAAAGATGAGATTTTATCGTTCA
>NZ_CFQRNQ010000023.1:0-50825 GCF_986071375.1 Paraprevotella sp.
CTCCATGACTCTGCAGTATGGTTTGCGAAGAATTCACCGGACGCATAGACAACACGGAAATACCTAAAAAGATAGCGGAAATAGCGAAATATAAGGAATAAGGAAAACAAAATACACAATCTACAATCAGAAGGAGGTGAGCATTTTGACACTTCTCCTTGAAAAATAGTTTAGCTGAGAACGGAATTCCGTTCTCAGCCAAGCCATTTTTGTATGTAACTTTCCTTTAAAATTCAGGAGGCTTGCACGTAACATCTCTTCCGGGACAGGCGTTTATGCACGTAAAGGTAAGCCGGGATGAGGAAGAGGTCTGCGGCAAACCAAGCCGAAGGGTCGCCGTAACAAACTCCCGTATATCCTAAAATAGGGACCAGGAACAGGCTGACGGCCGTGCGGTCTACCATTTCGAATACACCGGACATCATGGCCAGTTTACTGTATCCTAATCCTTGGATGCTGTACCTGAGCAGGCACAGCAGTCCTAACGGGATGAAATAGGTGCAGGAGGTGACGATGAACTGGTTGGCCTTTTCTATGATTTCATATTCATGGACATCCACAAACAGGTAGATGATGTGGCGGGCGAAAAGATGCAACGCGATGAAACAGAAGATGCAGTAGAGGCAGACCATGAAAAAGCTGGCGCGCAGCCCCATGTTGATACGTTCTGTTTTTCCCGCCCCATAGTTCTGTCCGCAATACGTGGCCATGGCGATGCCCATGCTCTCCAACGGGCACATGAAGAACATCTTGATGCGCATGCCGGCAGTAAAGGCTGCCACGCACGAAGTACCCAGGGCGTTGTTCGCGCTTTGGAGCATGATGCTCCCTATGGCCGTGATGGAAAACTGTAGTCCCATCGGTACGCCCATATCCAACAGCCCTTTTATGTAGTGTCTGTCCAAGGCGGTTTCTCCCTTTTCCATTTTCAGTATGCCGAATTTCCTGAACATGTAATACAGGCAAAGCAGGGCAGAGACGGCTTGTGAGAAGACCGTGGCGATGGCGGCTCCGGCCACGCCCCAATGCAACACGAGGATGCAGAACAGGTCGAGGACGATGTTCAGGACGGAGGACAGCAGCAGGAAGTAGAACGGGGTCTTGCTGTCGCCCAATGCTCGGATGAGACTGGAGAGCAGGTTATAAAGGAAAGTGAAAGGAATGCCGATGAAGATGACCAGAAGATAGAGGTAGGCACTATGCAGGATGTCGTGCGGTGTCTGCATCATGAACAGGATTCTCTCGCAAAGCAGGGAAGTGACGACGGCCAACACAATGGAAATGATGAGGGAAACCCAAAGACTGTTGGCTACGTAACGCCGCAAGTCGCTGTATGAACGTGCGCCGAACGCTTGGGCCACGGGAATGCCGAAACCGCAACAGCAGCCGGTGCAGAATCCGATGATGAGGAACACGACGGATGTACTGGCTCCCACGGCTGCCAAATCGTTGATGCCTAAATATTTTCCTACGATGGCTGCATCTATCAGACTATAAGTCTGTTGGAGCAAGCTTCCCAAAATGAGCGGGAGCGAAAAGTTGAATATCAACCGTAGGGGTGAACCCTCCGTCATCTCTTTCGTCATGGCGAATCTCTTTTTCCTGAAAAACACATTCTTTTGTGGGTGCAAAATTACGGAATTTACCGGAATTGTTTTATTAAATCCGTCAAATTAAGCGGATTTTTAGAAATAATAAAACTCCTTTCTCAATATGTTTTTATTAGAGAAAGGAGTTTTTACGAGGCCATTGTAAATGGTTACCTTATTTTTGGTCGTAAGCGTGTTTGGGATAGTCTATCGTATAGTGCAATCCTCGGCTTTCCTTGCGTTCGATGGCTTGCCGCGTGATAAGGTAACCCACGTTAATCATGTTGCGCAGTTCGCAAATGTCTTTGGTCGCCTTGACACGCTTGAAAAGCTCTTCGGTCTCTTCGTATAGCAGGTCCAAGCGTGTCCATGCCCGTTTCAGGCGCAGGTCGCTCCGCACGATGCCCACGTAGTTGCTCATGATTTGTCCCACTTCCTTCATGTCCTGCGCGATGAGTACTTTTTCTTCGTTGCTCATCGTACCCTCATCGTTCCATTCGGGTATCTTTTCATTGAAAGCATATTGGTCTATGACCTCCAAGCTGTGGCGGGCTGCCGCGTCGGCATACACCACGGCTTCGATGAGCGAATTGCTGGCCAAGCGGTTACCGCCGTGCAGTCCGGTACAAGAACATTCGCCCACAGCATAGAGCCGCCGGATGCTGGAACAGGCGTTGAGGTCTACCTTGATGCCGCCGCACATGTAGTGGGCGCAAGGCACGACGGGAATGTATTGCTTGGTAATATCGATGCCGATGGAGAGGCATTTGGCATAAATGTTCGGGAAATGGTGTTTGGTTTCTTCCGCATCCTTGTGCGTCACGTCCAGGCACACGTGGTCCAAGCCATGTATTTTCATTTCCTTGTCGATGGCACGGGCCACGATGTCGCGTGGGGCGAGGCTAAGCCGCTTGTCGTATTTCTGCATGAACTCTTCGCCATTGGGCAACCGCAAGATGCCGCCGTATCCCCGCATGGCCTCTGTGATGAGGTAAGCCGGGTGCGTCTCGCCCGGATGGAAGAGGGCCGTGGGGTGGAACTGCACGAACTCCATGCCTTTCACCGTACCTTTGGCACGGTAGACCATGGCGATGCCGTCGCCTGTGGCAATGTTGGGGTTGGTTGTAGTGGCGTAGACGGCTCCCGTACCACCGGTAGCCATCAGAGTGACTTTGGAGAGGAAAGTATCTATCTTTTGGGTATCCGGGTCTAAGACGTATGCCCCGTAACATTCAATGTCCGGCGTGCGGCGCGTCACCTCGATGCCCAAATGGTGTTGGGTGATGATTTCCACGGCAAAGTGGTTTTCCAGAATCGTGATGTTCGGATGGCGGCGTACGGCTTCCATCAGTCCGCGCTGGATTTCAAAACCTGTGTCGTCAGCATGGTGCAGGATGCGGAATTCCGAATGTCCGCCTTCGCGGTGCAGGTCGAAGTCTCCCTTTTCGTTTTTGTCGAAGTTTACGCCCCATTTCACGAGGTCGCGTATGCCTTGCGGTGCGTTTTTCACTACTTGTTCCACGGCTGCAGGGTTGCTGATGAAATCCCCTGCAACCATGGTGTCCTTGATATGTTTCTCGAAGTTGTCCACTTTCAGGTTGGTCACTGAGGCTATTCCCCCTTGTGCCTTGGCCGTGTTGGCCTCTTCCAATGTGGTTTTACATACGATGGCCACCTTGCCTTTGCCCGCATCGGCCACTTTCAGGGCGTAACTCATTCCGGCCACTCCCGAACCTATCACTAAAAAATCAAATTTGCGTATCATGCCGTCAGTTCATGCTGTTGATGTTAGACGTTGCAAAACTACTTAAAAACTCGGTTGGTTGTGCGTTTGCCGCAGGATTTCTTTTAAAAATAAAAGTGCAGTCCTCCGTTGATAAAGATACGGTAGAACTCTACGGATTGGTCCATGGAGCCGGGAATCACCCCATCTTCGTCATATACGTTTCCGTAAATGATTCCGGCATTTACTCCTATGCCTACGTGTTTGTTCAGCAGGTAGTCCGCACTGAGTTGGTAATGCAATCCCATCCCTTTTACAGTTTTTCCCATACTGAAATCCATCTCTTCCTCGACATTCAAGATGAAGGCACCTGCTCCGATGCCGTACCGTAGGGACCAATGTTTGTTGGCTGCCCTCATGACAAATTCCGGGCCTATGTAATCCAAGTGCATCCGGCTTTTGGGATTGGCGGTTTGTTCCTTGGGGTAATCGGGATTGCGTACGAAGTTGGTATGGTATGCTCCAGAGCGGTAGCCGGAATAGAGAATGCCTACACCCATGAACTTTTTACCCACCCAGTCGATTCCTCCCTGGAAATCCACCCCGTTTTTGAACGTGCCGCTGAGACCGCCCGGAATGTCATGGTAAGCTTTGCTGAACACATGACCGAAACCTCCGTTCCCGTAGATATGGATAGGGAGTGGGGGCGGGAGCTTACGTGGCTTTATGCTTTTCCGGCTAGCCAGTTCCAAACTGTCGGCTTTCCTTATCTGTTCCCTTTGTTGGGTTTTCATGCGTAGCATTTCTCCTTTTATCTGATGGCAGGAAACGAGGATGGTAGGTTCTTTATGTTCGGTGATAGCCAAGGCGTTTCCTCCCACTTTGGCCGTTTCAGCCTTGGCCAGTGCTACGACCTGGTCATAACTGAAATGTGCGGTATATCCGTTTCCTTTTACAGCCACTTTGCCCAGGAGTTCGGCAGAGTAAGGCCGGTTCGTTCCGGTCTTGAATACTTGTACGTCGTCAGCTTGCGTAGCGGGATAAGAATGATAGATTTCCGTGGCCACTTTCGGACTACAGCCTGTAACGAGCAAGGCCACGACCCATGCAAACCATTTGCCTATTGCGTAGCAACCATTCTCTTTTTTATTTTCTGTTCTCTTTGCCATACGCTTGTCTATATAATAAGATGGGATTCTTTCAGTTTGGCAATCTTTTTGTCCATGGAATTGATTCGAATCCGTTCCATGATTTCTTCTCGTTGGTCTATTAGTTGATAGAACTTATCTTTCCATACAGGAAGTTTCCCTAAGAAAAGTTCAAAACGCTCTATGTCATCCCAAGAATTGGTTTGTTCTTCCATGTCCATACAAACTTGTTGTATCAATGCGTCATTATCCAGATAAAGAGCAGTGATTAGCTTGTATTTGAGAAATTCTGTCAGGCTGCAATAATTGTGGCAAACCAACATGTCATATTTTTGCTTGTGTTTTAATAAATCAAACAAGTCTTTTACATTCACTGTTTCTCCGAGGAGGTTGCCGTGTTGGGACTGTACATCATCCACTGCATCTTGAAACATCTGTTGGTGCTTCTCGAATGGTATATCTAACGTGAGATGCTTTTTATTGTAGAACATTTCTATAATAATGTCGTCATTTATCCTCTCATCATATAAAGAATAACCTACCAATAGTGGTCGATAACTTCCATATATTCGTTGAAACTTAAATCCGATTAATCCAACTCCTAATTTCATTAATAATGTATTAGAAGAATACCTTGATAACATTGGAAATGCTTTTTTCCAATCGGTCAGAGGCAGACTTTTCACAGGAGAGCCTGATATAGGTTCAGTTCCTTTATCTTCCATATTACGATGTGATATAGATGAAATCCATTTATATATTTTGTTTTTTTATTCTTGGCATTTACCGAATAGTTTATAGTGTCTCCTTTTATTCTATAATGGGTACGTTCTTTCCGTTTTCTATTTTCCAGCTCGGTAATTTGTATTTGAAATAACCGAATTTTAACCGGTTGATAATGTCTACGTATGGAATAACTCCACCTCTCTCTATGAATTGAGCATATTTTTTATCTAACTTACCTTGAATAAAAGGTTGTTTATTAAATTGCCATACATTCCAGTGTATTTTGGGATCTTCATTTAGTTCTGCTAAGTTATCTGCAAATAATGCTTCTTTGTGTCCCTTTCCGATGTTTTTGGATGTTTCCACTTTGTACCACGCATTAAACACAATACCGAACTTCAAAATAGTGTGTGCATAAAACTCGACCTCATCTTTTACAATCTCTTCAATATTCGGTTTGTAGTCCATGGGATATTTGGTTTTAAATACACGTATGACACTACTATTCAGTTCTTCCAAGTCATTGGCTACGTATTGGAAAAACCGTTTGCATTCGTTGTCTATTTCTGCACAGAACACATTCCCGATTCTTGTTACGATTCTTTTCTTTTTAATTGTTTCCATTTTTATTGTTCTTTGATAGCTATATAAGCTTTGTTCATCTCTTAGATAGAATCCGATTTATGTGATATGCGGATATTAAACCTTTGTCGCTATAAGCAAAGGCAAATTGGAGTACATGTCGTTTTCCGTTATGATTCAACCAGTTATCAGTGCAGTCATACACGATGTCCATATATTGTGAAAAGTCCTCTTTATTCAATATAGACATGTTTTTATGCCTGATCACAATATTCCGGTTTCTTATCTCCGGCAATCGGACAAATACATTTTTTAAATATTCCCAATCTGTTATTTGAAGAGATAGTAAACCAGACCATTGTTCCAATAACTCTTTGGCATATCCTCTGTTTGGAAAATCCATCATATCGGCGTGCTCCACTTCATAATGTTCTATATCATAACACCAGACGAATGGTCTGAGTCGCAACAAAGGCTCTATCCTTTTTTGTTCGTGCAGATTGAATACAAAAGTATAATGATGTTCAGGATCATCAATCCATTCACTTGTTACAATTTGGACCACATCAATGTAGTTTTCAAAATCTTGTTGTGGTAGACCCGACAAATCTTCGTGCAATAGAATGATATTCCTTTTGTTTATCATACCCTCATCTGGACTACGGAAACAATCTATCAGTGCATCCCAATTATCTTGGACATAATATGGATAATTTAATCCTGTAACAATGCAATTACATAGTTCCAGTCTGTTGGTAACTGGACCTATATGAATTATCTTCGCGTCTTTTTCATAAAGCTTTGAAGGGTTTAAAGTAAATATGATATCTTTCATGTAAAATTAATATTTCCAGTTTATAGGTATAAAAGTGTTATGATGATTTGGTGTAAACCATATACTACCATTATTTCCCATTATAATTCTTCTTGGTCCAGGGCGGTGAATATTAAGTTCCCGTGGTGGTGGACATATATATTCTGTATAGTTTATACCTGTTGGCAAATCATTATATTTATTCCAATAACGTTCATTGTCATGTCTCATTTTCCTATCAGAGTTACAGGAGAGAGGCTTTGTAGTTAATACAAATGAAAACAGTATTTGGTAATTAAGAACTTATCCTGATTGCGATACACAAACTGTGTGACAAATTCAGGCTTGTTTTTTTCCCAGAAATAGATGTAGTCCTGTACAATATTTAAATATTGGCGTAAGTCTTCTTCTGCAAGACAGTCTAAATTCTTATTTCGTATCACAATGTTCTTTCCTATAATCTCTGCCATTCGGAAATATAGTGTTTTAAAAATATCCCAGTCTATTTCTTTATTTGCATTTCCAAGGAATGCTTTGGCCAGTTCGCGGAATAAGACTTTCCTGTCTGATGTCACCGGAAAATCAATCAAGCGTACATCTTCTAACTGATAATTTTTTATTTGATAATTTTCTATATCCCAAGACTCAGTAGAAGGGCTTAAACGCAATAGTGGTTCTATTCTGTCCTGTTCACATGTCTTGAACACAAAAGTATAATGATGATCAGGACAATCTACCCATTCATTGACCGTGGTTTGTACGATTTTAATGTAAATTTCAAACTCCGCTTGTGGCAAATCGGACAAGTCTTCATGTATCACTACGATTTCTTCTTCTTCCACACAGCCTTCCGGAAAACGATAGTAATCCAGTAAGGCATCCCAATTTTCATTAACAACATAAGGATAATTCATGGCTTTGGCTACAGCTATGCATAATTCAAACTTATTGCATACTTTTGGGATATAAGCAATATGACTATTTTCAATCTTATAGTCTGCTGAATTCGGTACAAAAATTATATCTCTCATAATTTTAATATTTATAATTTATAGGAATAAATGATTTATAATGATCTAAAGAAAACCAAATACTGTACAGAACACGTTTCCGATTCTTGTTACTATTCTTTTTGCCATAAGCTTGTCTATATAATAAGATGGGATTCTTTCAGTTTGGCAATCCTTTTGTCCATGGAATTGATTCGAATCCGTTCCATGATTTCTTCTCGTTGGTCTATTAGTTGATAGAATTCAGACCTCCAAGTATCCAATTTACCCATTGTTTCTTCAAAATTACTGTAATTTTTCCAAAGGCTCATTTCCTTTTCTGCATGCTCACAAGCTTTTTGTATCAGTCCTTTATCTTGTAAATAAAGGGCTGTGATCAATCTGTGTTTTAAAAAATCAGCCTGCATAGAAAACATATTAAGAAGCAAGACATTTGTATTCCTGTGATAATCTAAGAAATCAAACAAATCGCTTACTTTCACATTCTCTTTAAGAAGATTCCAACTTTGTGATTCCACGTATTTTACAGAGTCATGAAATCTCTGTTGATGTTGCTCTATGGTAATATCTAATGTTAAGTTTCGATCGTCGTGAAAATCTTGCATAAATATGGGACACATACATTTTTCTATAGTATTTTCCCATAAGGGAAAAGCCACAAGTAGGGGACGGTAATATACTTTCATCAACGTTATTTTTTGGAAGTATAATCCCACAAGTGCAACATCTTGCTTCATAAGTAGCTTGTTTGAGGCATAACGTGACAGAATTGGAAATGCTTTTTTCCAATCAGTCAGAGGTAAGTTTTTTTTAATAGAACTACTATCCATCATAATTTTAATATTTTATTTTAGGCTTTATAATAAAGGAAGCCCAGTTATTCATATTTTTCCTATACCATTGCATTTGTCTGGTGTTATTTAACATTTCTGGGGTCTTATTTGGATAACCAAACTTAAAATCATAAATGATTTCATTTTTATAATCAACAATGTCTATAATACCTTTTGCCCCTGTTTTTTTGTCGATAAAATAGACATTTGTTTTTATTTGTCTATCTCCATGTTGTATTTGATATTCTTTCAAATAATCACTAGCGAATTTATGTCTTTTAGTTCCTACAACAGGCCCTTCACCCGGAATTTCTTTATAAGCCATGTCTGCAGCTTGTTGAATCAGGTCACGGTTACTGATTGTTTTTTTTGCACCCGTCCAAAAGTTCTTTCCTTGGCTTGCAGCTATTCCACCGTTCACGACCCCTCCGATAACACCAGCTCCGATGGCACTCAAAACATATCCTTTCCAACCCATTTGGGGATCGCCGAAAGCTTGGGAATTTCCTACACTGAGGATGGAGCTTGACACTACACCGGAGAATGCACTTTCCACAAATCCACCTAAGAAGCCCGCACCCACCATTGGAGCGGCCACAAACCCTGCTGCCGCACCGAATCCCCCGGCTGCCGCACCTATTCCGAATGCAGAGACGGCATCACCAAAATCATCTATTTGTCCGTTAATGGCTTTCCAGCTAAGGTTGGCCGTTCCTCCAACTATCATGGCGATACCAATGATAAAGAGTGGGTTCTCTCCGTTTTCATCCACGTAGGCAAGCGGATTATTCATGCAATAGGCATATCGGTTAAATCCCTGCGAAAAATCAGGAATCTGCATATAGGGGTCGGGCGAGAGGAAACGTCCAAGTATGGGGTCGTAAAGCCGGGCGTTCATGTCGACAAGTCCGAATACGTCCAAATATTCATGACCGCAGAACCCACGTGAAAATGTCGAAGCCGACAATGTGGTAGGCCGTACTTCCGGGCTATATGAAACGGGGTTTCTCCGCATGCCCCAGGCATCGTGGTTTAGCTCTTTTATAAGGTATCCGTCGAAACGTACCACATGGGTAATGCTACCCAAATAGTCGCGGAGCAGGCTATAGCATTGTGTGAGAGGGCCTGTTTTTTCCAACATTACGGGTGCATCATAATAGTTTCCACCCACATATACTCTTTCTCTTGCCGGGCCGGAAGAAGACTCTTCCAGTTCATAACACCCCCCGAGATAATATTTCCGGAGATAGGAGCGTCCCTTGTCCTGTGTGACTGTCATTTTCACTTTGTCCAAGTTGCCATTGTAGACGAACTTCGCATCAAAAGCCCCTTCGTGTATGGAGTCAGGCCGCAAGGCTTTGGTATAGAATATTTCCTGCGTACCCATTCCGGACGTGAGGTTGCCTTCAGGGGCAATGCCTGTTACGGCATGAGGTTTTCCGGGCATTTCGTAAGTGTAGCTTCCTACATCCGATTTCTTTATGATATTCCCGTTGGGGGTATATTCCAAGACGGATGTCCCGTCCCCCGTGAGGCGGTTCATCCCGTCATAGTTGAAAGTTTCCGTCTTTCCCGACCTTTGGTCTGTACGTGTCCGAAGGTTTTGCCGGGATGTGTCGAACGTATATGTGAAGTTTTGGTAAGTGAGCTGGTCAGTCTTCCCGGTCCGGTGCAGGGGATAACCGTATGCATCGTATTCGTAGAGTCTTGTGATGTTCCCTGTTTGTGCTCTGGTAGGCATTCCCATGTCGTTTTCATCCTCTATTTTAAGGACGGAGGTGCCATCATTAAGTTTTATTTCTGTCAGGTGTCCGTTCTGATACACGTAATTTTCAGTGGTCAACCTGCCGTTCTGCGAGGTGTAAGTGACGGAAGCCGTATTTCCATCTTTGTATGTATAATCTTTCAGCAGCCACTTTCCGTCCGGGGCATCCTCCCGGTATGATGCCAAACGCCCGAACTCATCATAGGTATAGGTGATGAATGTGTTGTTGAACCCCTTGATGGTGGCTATTTCACCATGTGGCGTATAAGTATATGCCACGTTGGGACTTCCCCATCCTATGTTGGTCAGCCGGTTGTATGAATCATAGAGCCTGTTGATATTTTCCCCTCGGGCGTTCTTTTCCCATGCGATGTCCCCGAAAGCCTCATATCCATAAGTGCTTTCTCCGAATCCGGGGTCTGTCCTTTTGCGGCATTTCCTCATGTCGTTGTATTCGAACTTGGTCTGGGTTCCATCCGGGGCTGTAATGGTAAGGGGGTGGCCGTCCGCATCCAGTTCGTAACGCGTGGTGCCTCCCGGGTCGTCCACCCTGACAAGACGATCACGAAGGTCGTAAGCCCTTGTGGTTTCCACCCCGTCCTGCGTGGTGGTTATAGTGTATCCGTCATTGTCATCGCTGTAAGTGTACGTGGTGGTATGGCCGGGACGGTCCGTGACGGAAACCAACCGGTCGAAATCATCGTACGTGTAAACCGTATAATGGGAAGGGGAGGACTGTGTATAAGGCAGTGACTTGCGTGCAACACGTCCGTAAACGTCATATTCTATGTCAGTACTTCTCCATATTCCGTCAAAAGTCATTTCGCTTTGGCGAACCACCCGTCCTAATGCGTCATAGACGGTCTTCATGTCCGGTTTTCCCGTTTCCCGGATTATGATTGCATATACTCCTCCCGTAGCTTCATTGCACCATGCATATTCATTGGTCACGGTGGTGCCGTCTGCACGTTCCGTTTCTACTTGTCTTCCAAAGCCGTCATAGGTATAGGCTGTAGTATTTCCCCGGCTGTCGGTGTGCGACTTCAGCCTGCCGTCTGTCCCGTATGCGTACTTTTCCGTTGTCCCTATTTCTGAAGTATGCGAGGATATCCTCCCGTAATTGTCATATTCCCATGATTCGGAAATCCTTGCTTTACCGGTCCACTCCGTTACTGCTTTTATGAGATTTCCTTTTGTATCATATTGGTTGTCATAACGTGTCTCTCCTCCGAGGTAATCCCTTCGGACTGTGGGCATGTCATATTGCCACGAAGGAATGGTGGTTTTTTGTGACACGCTTTTTCCTCCGGCTGTGGTATTTGTGACGGTTTGTTCGTGGATGCGTCCGAAAAGGTATTCTTGTCCGGAAGGTATATAAGCCAACATGTAGCACACGTCCATGCTGTCAGGTGACGTACCTCCTATCTTGTTTTCAGCCCATCCGGTGTAGACCGGTTTGAAAACAGTGTTCGTTTTTGTTTTATGTCCGTCCCAATATTCTATTTCTTCCGTGGAAGGGTATCCTAACTTGTGTCCATCATAATAATATAGATTGTCCGCGTTTTTTAAATAATCACTTTCATCCTTCATATATAGGTTGACTTCAACCATACGGTTAGGATGCTCCACGATTTCATATTCATAAAAGTTTTCGTAGGCCAAATCATATGCCTCATGGGTCAGTATCCCATACCTTTCAGGGTCAAAGTCACGGATAAGTTCCTTTCCCTTGAAATCCACGGTACGGGTTTGCTGGAAGCCGCAAAATCCCTTTCCGGTAAGATGTTTTATTCCACCTTTATAGTAATAATGCCATCCATCCATTTGCTTGCCATCCACATATTTTTCTGAAATGGCAAGTAAAGGAAGATTGTCAAAGGCTTCTACATAAGGATAGTGGATATTGTAACCTGGCTGATATATGGATGAAAATGTGGCATCTCCGTTGGTGATAGCATAATCGTTCCTTTCTATGGCACCAAGACTATTCACCATTCCTGTAATAAGGTTCTCTTTTTTGTCGTTGCGTGAAAAAGAATACAGATGAATCTCATTCCCATCAAAACAGGCAAGTTGGGAAAAATCCTTTCCCGTCTTTAGGCGTGAAGGCAACAGTTGTCCGCCGGAAGAAGGATATGGAGTAAAGAAAGGATCCTCGAACCGTCCGGCATTATTATATAAATAGGTATAAAACCCTTTGTCGGTATAGTCTATCAAATCCGAACGTCCGTCCCCGTTGACATCTTGAAGTAAGAAATTATATCTGCGTTCTTGTCCTAAACTTTCGCCATCACGCAAAGGTAAATTGAAATTGCTTAAGTCAAAGACCCCATTGCCTTGGGATATAAACAATTCACAATATTGTCGGTTGGAAGTCTTGGTGACATATCTAAGCATGTCTGTCAGTCCGTCCCCGTTAAAGTCACCTATGAGGAATTTTGTATTGTCAGTAAAAACCAGGGGGATTCCGTCTGCTATTTTGCGAGGTGTCCAAACCGAACCTTTTATGTCGAATTTATAAATGTGTGCTCCATTACGATCTTGGTGAACGATTTCGCTACACCCGTCACCGTCATAGTCCAACACGAAAATTTTGTCCGTCCGATTATATATAAATTCCGGAGTAGGGGAATTATGAGTGGTTTGGAATTCTACATGGAAAGGGAATATATGGCCTTGGTAAGGAAGCGTGCCTTTGTTCAGGTCGAAGATGTAACATTGGGAAGGCAAGCCGGTATCTCCGAAAGGTTGGTGGGCGGATACGCCTAAAATTTCGGTTTTCCCGTCTCCGTTGAAATCTCCAGGGTAATAATATTTGGGTTGGATACTGAGTGCTTCTATATTATCGTGTATACAGGAATGTAGGGTGGAAAAATAATATATATGTTGCGAGGGTTGCTTATTCATTAAAAGACTTTCACTATCGTGAATCCTGAAAGTGACTTGATCTGTTTGCTTATTTGCTATGGTGTTGTTTATTTGTACAACGCAGTCACGTCCGCACCCGGTGATGTCTGCGGCCACAATGTCGATAAATCCGTCGCCACTGTAGGTCAACTGGTGCCGACCGCCTTGCATGCCTCCTGAAAAAGAAAAGTAATCAATATAGTCGTTGTTGGGATAGCCGTTTTCAATCCAGGAATAACCCTCGAAACCGTTTACCACTTCCAGTTCATTTTGGATGACATAAGGATTGTAATCGGGTATTGCTACAATTAAGTCAGCTTTACCGTGGTCAGCATTCCGCGCTACGACAAAACGTTTTGGAGAAGGTGTCCCTACATAACCTTTGCAGACGAAAGAATGGGTGTCATAACCTGTTGCCTTATTTCCCTTACCATAGTAGAAATGCAAGGGAGGAAAGCTTTTCACACCACTCAGATACTCAATTTCTTCCAATAGGGATTGTTTGAGCGGCGTTTGGCTCTCATTCCTATAATTGAGTTTGTAAGTTCCCAATATGGTATTACCAAACTTACAGGTTATGGTTTTCAGCAAAGAGTTTTCTGTTACTTTCTGTCCTGAAAGATAAAAGGATACTGGGTCTGTCCGTGAACCGACAAACGAGAATTCTATGGAAGCTCCGTTGTATGTAATTTTGTTTATCCGGTAATGGTCCCTTTGTGAAGTATAATGGTATGTAATGGTATTGCCCCACAAATCACTCAGTTCCGTGAGAGGGTAATATAGGTTATTGTTGGTATTGGTTTTGTAACCGAATATGGCCGTTCGGCCATTGGGGAAAGCCACGTCAAAATACTGTAAGGAATTACCTGCATAGTTCGCTTTGACACGTATATAGCCGCGCTCGCTCAAATAAGTGACGGAATCCACCTTGACCAACCGCATACCATCGAGCATAAAAACATCTTCACGGTTGAAAGCTATGGGAGCGATTTTCCCATCATAATAAGGTGTTTGTACTGTGCGGCAAATGACGGACAATCCGGAAAGAGACCATCCCATTCCTAATAAACCGTTGCCTTGTTGGCTATTATAAACAAAGGATAATTCCGGATTAAATCCCCGTATTCCTTTATAAGCAGATATAGGGACAGTATAGGTACGTGCACCGGTGGGAGATACTCCTGAAGTGATATCTATTTGTCCCACTTCATTTCTTGTGTCTATCTTGTAAGTGATAGGCACATAATCGTTGTCAATAGCCGGATACCCCTCTTGTCCGAGGGCAGAAAGGAGGCAGCACGCGCAAAGGAAGAAAAGAAGCGGAAACCGTTTCATAAGCGTTATTTTTTGATGATTTTCCAAGTGGTTTCTTGTCCGCCCGTTGCGATATGTAGCAGGTAAATTCCATTTGTGCAATGGCTCAGGTCGAGTTCGGAAACGGGGGAGGTTGTTTCTTTTACGTCCACGACCGCTCCGCTCATCGAAGTAATGCGCAAACTGGCTTTTTCTTCGGGGGCGAGTCCTTGGATTTCCACTTTCAGGTGCCCTTCCGTTGGGTTGGGCCAGATACGGATCTGTTTTTCAGAGAGCATGTCGGAATAGAAATTATCCTCTTTTTTTTCTTCCGATGACAGGTTTCGTTTGGCAACATCTGAGTTTTGCAGCACGATTTCCCGCTTCACCCGGTTGCCTAACGCATCGTATGCAAACCTTATCGCATTCTGAGAGAAAGCGGAAAAGTAAAACAATAAGCCGGAAAAAACAAATAATGCTCTCATAATATATAGGTTTTAGTTTGTTTTTCTGCTATCGTCCCAAAGGTATATGTCTTTTTTTAAATAAACAAAAAATAAAGGATATTTTTGGGCTTTCTGTGGATTTAATCCGTAAAAAGTGTAACTTGCATCAAATTTTAGTTTTATGATACGGACATTTCATGCAAAAATTAATAAGAAGATAATGTTTTTCAGCTTGTTGCCTGCTACAGTGTTGGCCATATATTTCTTTTGGGTAAAATTGCCTTTGGCTGCATTGTGTTGTATGGTCTTTTTGGTTTTCGTGGTGGAACGTTTGATTCATACGTATTATGTTTTTACCGATGAAGGTTGCTTGTTCATTCATCAAGGGCGGTTTTCCAAGGTCAGCAGGCATTCTTTGTCCGACATCGAAAAGGTGGATATCGTACGGCCGTCTTCTTTGTCTTTTTTAAAGAATAAGGATACTGTCATGTTGACGTTTTGCGACGGTTCGATAAAGTTCATCACGCCTTTTCCGGCTGAAGAGTTTTGCCGGTATTTCAAACGAAAACAAGAAGATTTTCTTGAAAAGACAGGTGGCTTATGAATATGAGGCTTTTTAGAGTACTTTTGGGAGTCTTCTGGTTTGTTGGGGGAGTTGGTAATCCCTTGTTGGCTTCCGGGAGATTTTCTTGTGAACCACTTGGGGAAGAGGCTTCGTGGCCGGTGTGTTTGCGGGACGGACTGGATAGCTTGTTGCAAGATGAGCTATTCCTTACTTCACAAGTAGGTTTGTGTGTATATGATTTGACCGACGATACTTTACTGTATGCTTATCAGGCCAAACAGCGTATGCGGCCGGCTTCTACTGAAAAATTGGTAACGGCTGTCACCGCGCTTTCCGAATTGGGGAGTGATTATCGTTTTGCAACCCGCTTGTTCTACACAGGCGAAATCCGAGGGCGTGTTTTGTATGGAGACTTATATGTCGTGGGAGGTTTCGACCCTTGTTTCGGGAAAGAAGATTTGCTTTCTTTCGGCAAGGCTTTGAAAGAATCGGATGTGGATTCTATAGTTGGGAAACTGTATGCAGACGTGTCGATGAAAGATACCTTGCAATGGGGATGGGGGTGGTGTTGGGATGATGACATGCCGGTGCTGACTCCTTTATTATATGGGAAGAAGAATATTTTCATAAGGGCATTCAGCGAGATGTTGCATGGCTTAGGTATTCATCATGTTTTTGGAGGACAAGCCCGTTGTCCCCAAAATGGCGTATTGTTAGCCGGACGGACACGTCAATTGGCAGACGTTTTGCATCCGATGATGAAAGAGAGTGATAATTTATGTGCCGAAGCCTTGTTTTACCAGTTGGCAGCCCGTACAGGAAAACCATACGCTTCAAGAAAAGAAGCTATGTACTACATTGAGCGGTTGATAGGGCGGTTAGGCTATGATCCCGGAAAATATATAGTGGCCGATGGGAGCGGGGTTTCTTTATATAATTACTTGACACCGGAACTTGAAATTGCTTTCCTGAGATACGCTTATCGTGATGAGGCTATTTTTTCACCTCTTTATATTGCTTTGCCTATAGCCGGAGTTGACGGTACGTTGAAAAAACGTATGAGGAAGGGAAAAGCTTACGGAAACGTAAGGGCTAAGACCGGGACTTTGGAAGGAGTATCCACGTTGGCCGGTTATGTACGGTCGGCGAATAACCATTTGTTGGCCTTTTGTATTATGAATCAAGGTGTGGAACGTGTGGCGGCTGCACAAGACTTTCAAGACAAAGTTTGTGAATGGTTATGCCGGTAGTTTTTTTAAGTAGTACTTAAATCGTTCTAATTTAGATATTTTAATCTTCCATAAAAGAAGCTTTAAAATAATATATGTACCTTTGCGCCCGTTAAAGAGACGAGGAAATGAAGCTTAAACTCTGTATGTGGCTACTGTTTTCCATGTCTTTCTTAATGGCTTTTGCCACGATGGAAAAACATGGTTCATCGGCGTTTTGTGCTGAGGCAAGTTTTCTGTCGGTGGAAAGTTTCGGACAGGAAGCTACATATTGGACATCTGATACTCCTTATTTCTTTTTTACTTCTGATTACATAGCCCCGTTGTCTTTTGCCTTGGATGAAGGGGCTGAAACGTCGTGTCCGGGGTACAGGGCGGCCTCGGAAAGATTATCCGGTTTTCTTTATGCTTCCGTAAACTGTTTTTTATCTCCTTGCAGGTCTTTATACTATTCTTATGATTCCGGACCTAGCAGGGATTATTATATCTTTACCTTGAGACGAATCAGGGTGTGACCCCTACGGGGCCTATATTATATAAATAGGTATCATTTCAGAGTGCCATATCTTATGGTCCTTTTCCCCTCGGAAAAGAAAATAAAAGATATGTCTTTCACTACAATAATCTTTGGTTGTTAAATTAAATATAACTTCAAGAATGACGGATTTCACATTGTTAACGGTCGTGGTGCTTACGGCAATCGCTTTAGTGACGGCTGCCTTGCTGATAGCGCGCCTTGCGGCCCCCCGTACGTTCAACCCCCAAAAAGGCGAGCCCTACGAGTGCGGCGTGCCCACGAGGGGGGAAGCTTGGTTCCAGTTCCATGCCGGTTATTACCTGTATGCCATCCTGTTCCTGATATTCGACATCGAGACGGTGTTCCTCTTCCCGTGGGCGGCGGTGGTAGGCCGTATAGGCATGCAAGGGCTGTTGAGCATCGTGTTTTTCATTGTGGTATTGATTCTGGGCCTGGCTTACGCCTGGAGGAAAGGAGCGTTGGAATGGAAATGAAACACGGGTTGCCCAAGATAAAGGACATGGGGCCGGGCGATTTCAAGAACAACGATTACCTGCTGCGCATGGCCGAGAAACTGAACCGCGACGGGGCTGGCATCGTGTTGGGCACGTTGGACGACCTGATCAACTGGGGCCGCAGCAATTCGCTCTGGTCCCTTACTTTCGGCACGAGCTGTTGCGCCATAGAGTTCATGGCCTTAGGGGCGGCGCGTTATGACATGGCGCGTTTCGGTTTCGAGGTGACGCGCAACTCGCCTCGCCAGGCGGACATGATCATGGTGTTGGGCACGATTACTTACCGCATGGCTCCGGTACTGAAGCGGTTGTACGACCAGATGGCCGAGCCGAAATACGTGGTGGCCGTGGGGGGATGCACCATCAGCGGGGGGCCGTTCCGCAAGAGTTACCACGTGGTGAACGGTATCGACGAGATTATCCCGGTGGACGTGTACATCCCGGGATGCCCCCCGCGGCCGGAGGCTTTCTTTTATGGCATGATGCAGTTGCAACGTAAAATCAAGGCAGAGCGTTTCCTTGGGGGACGCAACCGCAAGGAGAAGCCGGAAGAGGCAGAGGAAAGAAAGGAGGCCGGAATATGATTGAAGAAAAGATAAGGCAGTGGTGCGCGGCCGCCACAGTGGAAGAGGCCGGCGAGAGAGTGGTAGTGGTCCCGAAGGGGGACGTGGCGGAGGTATGCCGTCGGCTGCACGACGACGCGGAGGAACCGATGGATTACATGCGCGACCTTGTGGCGGCGGACGGGGACGGCCGCCTGAGCGTGTTCTACCTGTTGGAGTCGACCCGGACGGGCGGCCGCGTGACGTTGCGCACGGACACGGACGGGCGCGAGGAGCCTTTCCTGCCCTCGGTGTGCCGGATATGGAAGACGGCGGAAATCAAGGAACGCGAAGCATACGATTTCTTCGGCATACGCTTCACGGGGCATCCTGACATGCGCCGCCTCTACTTGCGTGAGGATTGGGCCGGTTACCCGCTCCTTAAGGATTACGACATGGGCAGCAACCCGCTCAACATGGAGAATGAGGTGAATGCCGACGTGACGGAGGAATATGACTTGCGTGCGGACGGGACCATTGAACGGCGCGAGAACGTGGTGTTCAACCCTGATGACTTCATCGTGAACATCGGCCCGCAACATCCTTCCACGCATGGCGTGTTGCGCATGCGTACGTCGTTGGACGGCGAGACGGTCAAGAAGATAGACCCCATATTGGGATATATCCACCGGGGCATCGAGAAGATGAACGAGAGCCTGACTTATCCGCAGACATTGGCGTTGACCGACCGTCTGGACTACCTGAGCGCCCACCAGAGCCGCCATGCCCTGTGTATATGCATCGAGAAGGCGGCAGGCATCGAGGTTTCCGAACGTGCTAGGTATATCCGCACGATAATGGACGAATTGCAACGAATCGATTCCCACCTCCTCTTTTATTCCTGTCTGGCCATGGACATGGGTGCGCTTACGCCTTTCTTCTATGGTTTCCGCGAGCGTGAGATGATTCTCGACATATTCGAGGATACCACCGGGGGGCGGTTGATTCAGAACTACAATGTGATTGGCGGCGTGCAGGCCGACCTGCATCCCGATTTCGTGCGGAAGACGAAAGAGTTTATCGTGCACTTGCGGAACATTATCCATGAATACCACGACATCTTTACGAAGAGCGTCATTGCCCGCACCCGTCTGAAGGGGGTCGGCTTGCTTTCGCGTGAGGATGCCATCTCGTTGGGCTGTACCGGCGGTACGGGCCGTGCCTGCGGATGGGCCAACGACGTGCGCAAGCACCATCCCTACGCGATGTACGGCAAGGTGGACTTCAAGGAAATCACCTATACCCATGGTGATTCGTTTGACCGCTATATGGTGCGCATGGACGAAATCATGGAATCCTGCCGGATCATAGAACAGTTGATAGACAACGTGCCCGAAGGGGAGTTCCGGGTGAAGACGAAGCCCATCCTCAAATTGCCCGAAGGCGTGTTTACGGCTTCCGTCGAGGCCAGTCGTGGCGAGTTCGGCGTGTTCCTCATCAGCCGGGGGGACAAGATGCCTTACCGTTTGCATTACCGGAGCACGGGCCTGCCGTTGGTGCATGCCATGGACACCGTGTGCCGGGGCGGGAAGATAGCCGACCTGATTGCCATCGGCGGTACGATGGACTTCGTGATACCGGATATTGACAGATAACATACAGACACATTTAAATATATGGATCAAGCATTTTTGGATTATTACAGCCTGGAACCGTTCACGCAGTGGATACACCGTACGTTGTGCGGCGTGATGCCTGAGGACTGGGCTGTTTTTATCGAAGGGTTGGCGTTGGGCATAGTCATTTTGTTGGCATACGCCGTGTTGGCCGTGGTGCTCATTTATATGGAACGCAGGGTCTGCGGCGCTTTCCAGTGCCGTATAGGGCCGAACCGTGTGGGGGGCAAAGGCGGGTTGTTGCAAGTGCCGGCCGACGTGTTGAAGATACTGACCAAGGAGATCATACGCCTCAGGAAGTCCGACCATGTGCTTTATGAACTGGCGCCTTATTTAGTGATTCTGGCTTCCGTCATTTCGTTTTCCTGTCTGCCCTGGCACAAGGGAGCAGAGATTCTGGACATGCAAATAGGGATATTCTTCGTGTTGGCCGCTTCGAGCATCGGGGTGATCGGCATTTTGTTGGCCGGATGGAGCAGTAACAGCAAGTACACGATTATCGGTGCCGTCCGCAGTGGTGCCATGATTATCAGCTATGAGCTGTCTTTGGGTATCACGGTACTTACGATGGTCATCCTGAGCGGGACGATGAGCATCAGCGGCATCGTGGAAAGCCAGGCCGGAGGATGGAACATTTTCAGGGGACATGTCCTGACGTTGGTGGCTTTTGTCATTTACCTCATTTCCGGCAATGCCGAAGCCAACCGCGGGCCGTTCGACCTGGCTGAAGCCGAGCAAGAATTGACAGCCGGTTACCATACGGAATATTCCGGCATGCATTTCGGCTTTTTCTACTTGGCCGAGTACCTGAACCTTTTCATTACGGCAGGTATTGCCACTACGCTTTTCTTAGGGGGGTGGATGCCTTTGCATGTGGCCGGGCTCGACGGGTTCAATGCCGTGATGGACTATGTTCCCGGTATCGTATGGTTCCTGGGCAAGACGTTTTTCGTCATATTCCTGTTGATGTGGATCCGGTGGACCTTCCCCCGTTTGCGTATCGACCAGGTGCTGACGTTGGAATGGAAATACCTCATGCCCTTGTCGCTCGTAGTCATGTTGGCCATGGTGGTGATGAAGGTTTTCGGATTGGTTTTTTAAAACGATAGTAATGAAATGAGTAAATTCACAAAATATATAAAGAGATATTGGCGTAGCACGGAGAGTCTGGCGGGAGGACTGAAAACGTCCATCAAGGTGTTCTTCCGGAAGAAAGTGACGGAGCAGTATCCGGAAAACCGGCATACGACGCTTTACATACCGGAACGTCATCGGGCACAGTTGGAAATGATTCATGACGACCGGAACCAGCATCATTGTGTGGCCTGCGGGTTGTGCCAGATGGCCTGTCCCAACGATACAATCCGTGTGGTTTCCGAAGTGAGGGAAGATGCGGAAGGAAAGAAGAAGAAGTATTTGGTGAAGTATGAATATGATTTGGGTTCCTGCATGTTTTGCCAGCTTTGTGTCAATGCCTGTCCGCATGGCGCCATACGTTTTTCCAATGATTTTGAGAATTCGGTTTTCGAGCGTGACAAGTTGCTGCTCACGTTGAACCGGGAAGGTTCGGTGTTGGCACCGGCTCCCGAGAAAAACAAACCTATAAAAGCATAATGTAATATGGAAGGAATCACTCTTGGGCAAGTAGTTTTTGGGGTTGTCTCACTGATGATGGCGGTCTGTTCGGTGTTGGCTGTGACATCGGGGCGTATTTTGCGTGCGGCCACGGCTCTGTTGTTTGTGCTTTTCGGGACGGCCGGCCTTTATTTCATGTTGGGCTATACCTATTTGGGAGCGGTGCAGTTGTCGGTTTATGCCGGAGGTATCGTCGTGCTTTATGTCTTCTCCATCCTGTTGACCCGTTCGGACAAGAACATGAACGAACGTATCCCACGGGGACGTTGGTTTGCGGCCATGCTGACGGTATTGGCCGGTTTCGGGTTGACGGTATTCTTGCTGTCGTCTTACGGTTTTGCACGTTTCTCCGTTCCTCCGTTGGTGGAACTGGATCCGGTGAAAGTCGGCAACGCGCTTGTCGGAATGGGGAAATACCAGTTTGTCCTGCCTTTCGAGGTCGTCAGTGTGTTGTTGTTGGCCTGCATGATCGGTGCCATCATGATTGCGCGTAAACGTTGATTAAACAAACAGAGTTATGGAAATAGATGCTTTTTATTATCTGATACTGAGTACGGTGATGATGTTTGCCGGTATTTACGGCTTTTTCACGCGACGCAACCTGTTGGCCACGCTCATCTCCGTGGAATTGATGCTGAATGCCACGAACATCAACTTTGCCGTGTTCAACCGTTATTTTTATCCGGGTGCGCTCGAAGGCCATTTCTTCACGCTCTTCGGCATTGCCATCTCGGCGGCGGAAACGGCTGTGGCCATTGCCATTATGATAAATGTGTACCGTAATGTCCGGAATATCCAGACGGATGATGTCAGCGACCTGAAGGGTTGACGCCGGAAACTGATAAAAAGAAGAATGATATGGAATATACGATATTGATACTCCTCCTGCCCGTACTGAGTTTCTTAGTGTTGGCTCTGGCAGGTATGAAGATGTCCCACCGCGCAGCCGGTCTGGTCGGTTCGTTGTCATTGGGGGCTGTGGCCGTGTTGAGTTATGCCGTGGCATACGGTTATTTCACCTTGCCGCGTTTGGCCGACGGGACGTTTGGGACCCTGGTACCTTATAATTTTGTATGGTTGCCTTTCACGGCCGGCCTGCATATCGACATGGGCATCCTGCTCGACCCTATCTCGGTGATGATGTTGGTGGTCATTTCCACCGTCTCGCTCATGGTGCACATCTATTCTTTCGGGTATATGAAAGGGGAGAAGGGTTTTCAGCGTTATTACGCTTTCCTGAGCTTGTTCACCTTTTCGATGCTCGGCTTGGTGGTAGCCACGAACATTTTCCAGATGTATGTGTTTTGGGAACTGGTGGGCGTGTCCTCTTACCTGCTCATAGGGTTTTATTACACGAAGCCTGAAGCCATCTCCGCTTCCAAGAAAGCTTTTATCGTGACACGTTTTGCCGACCTCGGATTCCTCATCGGTATCCTGATTTACGGTTATTATATGGGTACGTTCACCTTTGCGCCTGCCGAGGAGAACCTTATGCAAGGCGCATTGATGCTGCCGTGGGCATTGGGGCTGATGTTCGTGGGCGGTGCCGGTAAGAGCGCCATGTTCCCGCTCCACATCTGGTTGCCCGATGCCATGGAAGGTCCTACGCCGGTGAGTGCGTTGATTCATGCGGCCACGATGGTCGTGGCCGGAGTGTACCAAGTGGCACGGATGTTCCCGCTTTATATCGCATACGCGCCGGAAACGTTGCACATTGTGGCCTACGTCGGGGCTTTCACGGCTTTCTATGCCGCTTCCGTGGCTTGCGTGCAAAGCGACATCAAGCGGGTGTTGGCCTTTTCCACCATTTCCCAAATCGGGTTCATGATGGTGGCTTTGGGAGTCTGCACTGGCATGCCGAGCCATGAAGGCGGTCTGGGCTACATGGCTTCCATGTTCCATCTTTTCACCCATGCCATGTTCAAGGCTTTGCTCTTCCTCGGCGCGGGTTGCATCATCCATGCCGTGCATAGCAACGAGATGTCCACGATGGGCGGCTTGCGCAAGTATATGCCGGTGACGCATGTCACGTTCCTCATCGCTTGCCTGGCCATTGCCGGTATCCCGCCGTTTTCCGGTTTCTTCTCCAAGGACGAGATCCTGACGGCTTGCTTTGCTTTCAGCCCGGTGATGGGTTATGTCATGACTTTCATTGCAGGGATGACGGCTTTCTACATGTTCCGTCTGTACTATTGCATTTTCTGGGGGCACGAGAACAAGGAACTGCATGCCGCGCACGTGCCGCACGAAAGTCCGCTTACGATGACTTTCCCGTTGATGGTATTGGCTGCCGTGACCTGTCTGGCCGGTTTCATTCCCTTCGGGCATTTTGTCACGGGCGACGGTTTGTCTTACGACATCCATTTGGACGGTGGCGTGGCAGCCACAAGTTGCGTGGTGGCTGTATTGGCCATCGCCTTGGCCACTTTCATGTATGCCCGCAGCGAACAGCCGGTGGCCGATGCCTTGGCTCGTCGTTTCCCGAAACTGCACCGTGCGGCCTACCGCCGTTTTTATATGGACGAAGCCTGGCTGTTCGTCACCAAACGGATTATTTTCCGCTGCGTGTCTGTACCGTTGGCATGGTTCGACCGCCATGTGATAGACGGTTTCATGAACTTCCTGGCTTGGGGCACCCGTGCTTCGGCCGAGGAAGTACAGCCCATGCAGAGCGGGCGGATACAGGCTTACGTGATTTGGTTCCTGAGCGGCATTATCCTTTTGACTTTGGTCTTGTTGGCCGTCTGACTATTCTTTAAAAAAGTAAAAACGATATGAATATATTAAGTCTTTTCGTATTGATTCCCCTGTTGATGATGCTCGGTCTGTGGATGGCCCGTAGTGTCAACCAAGTGCGGGGAGTGATGGTAGCCGGTTCTTCCGCGTTGTTGGTGCTGGCGGTCTGGCTTGCCGTGGATTATCTCCGGCTTCGTGCGTTGATTGCCAATCTGCCTTTCCCGCAGCCTGAGATGCTCTACACGGATAGTGTCGTGTGGTACGCTCCCTTGCATATCTGTTATTCCGTCGGGGTGGACGGCATTTCCGTGGTCATGTTGCTGCTGAGTGCCATCATCGTGTTCACGGGCACTTTCGCTTCATGGAAACTGAAACCCCTCACGAAAGAATATTTCCTGTGGTACACGCTGCTTTCCACGGGCGTGTTCGGTTTCTTCATCTCCACCGACCTTTTCACCATGTTCATGTTTTATGAGGTGGCCCTCATCCCGATGTACCTGCTCATCGGCGTATGGGGCAGCGGGCGCAAGGAATATGCCGCCATGAAACTGACGCTGATGCTGATGGGCGGGTCGGCTTTCTTGCTCATCGGTATCCTGGGCATCTATTACGGGGCCGGGGCGCAGACGATGAATGTGTTGGAGATTGCCGGACTGCATAACATCCCCGAAGGGATGCAACGGCTGTTCTTTCCTGCGGTGTTCCTGGGTTTCGGCGTGTTGGGTGCCTTGTTCCCGTTCCATACATGGAGCCCGGACGGCCACGCTTCCGCCCCCACGGCGGTGTCCATGTTGCATGCCGGGGTGTTGATGAAACTGGGCGGATACGGGTGTTTCCGCGTGGCCATGTACCTGATGCCTGAAGGGTTGGCCCAGTGGGGCGACTTCTTCCTGATACTGACTACGGTTTCTGTGGTTTACGGGGCTTTCAGTGCCGTGGTGCAGACCGATTTGAAATACATCAACGCCTATTCTTCCGTGAGCCATTGCGGCCTGGTACTTTTCGCCTTGCTGATGGCGACCCGCACGAGCTGCACGGGCGCCATCCTGCAAATGCTGAGCCACGGGCTGATGACGGCCTTGTTCTTTGCCCTTATCGGCATGATATACGGCCGGACGCACACCCGTGACGTGCGCGAGTTGAACGGATTGATGAAGGTCATGCCTTTCCTGGCTGTGGGGTACGTCATTGCCGGTCTGGCCAATCTCGGCCTGCCCGGCCTGAGCGGCTTCGTGGCCGAGATGACGGTGTTCGTGGGTTCTTTCGAACATCCCGATGTGTTCCACCGCGCCTGCACCGTCATCGCCACGGTGAGCATCGTCGTCACGGCAGTGTATATCCTGCGTGTGGTGGGCAAGATTCTTTATGGCACGTGCCGCAACCCCGGGCATCTGAAGTTGACGGATGCCACGTGGGACGAGCGTTTTGCCGTCATTTGCCTGATTGTGTGTGTGGCAGGACTGGGACTTGCCCCGTGGTGGGTGAGCGACACCGTCAGTTTCAGTGTAGAGCCTATTGTTTCACATTTTAATCTTCCCTGATTCAAGTCATGAACAGTAATTTATCTGCTATATTGTCTTTGCATGCCGAGCTTTCGTTGGTGTTGATTCTGTTGGTAGCCCTCTTGGCCGACCTTTTTGCCGGGCCGCTGCGCCGGCGCTGGTTCCATCCGGCCGTTTGCGTGCTGATGGCCCTCCAGATAGGATTGAACCTTACGCCCGACACCCGCGCACTCTTCGGCGGCATGTATGTCAACACCCCGTTCACATCTATCGTCAAGTCCATCCTTTCGGCCGGCACGTTGCTTATCTTCCTCCAAAGCGGCGAATGGCTAGGGCGGAAAGACACGCATTATAAACAAGGCGAGTTCTACGTGCTGACGCTCGCCACCCTGTTGGGCATGTTCTTCATGGTGTCCGCCGGGCATTTCCTGATATTCTACATCGGATTGGAGATGGCCAGCATCCCCATGGCCTGCCTCGTGGCCCTCGACAAATACCGCCACCACAGCGCGGAAGCCGGTGCCAAGTTTATCCTGAGCACGATGTTCTCTTCCGCCTTGCTGCTCTACGGCCTGTCGTTCATCTACGGCACTTCCGGCACGCTCTATTTTGCCGACCTTCCGGCCATGCTTCAGGGCAGCGCGTTGCAGCAGTTTGCCCTGGTGCTCTTCCTGGCCGGGATGGGATTCAAGATGAGCCTCGTGCCCTTCCATCTGTGGACGGCCGATGTCTATCAGGGGGCACCCACAAGCGTGACGGCTTACCTGAGCGTCATTTCCAAGGGAGCCGCTGCCGTGGCCTTGGCCATCGTCCTGCGTTTTGTGTTCCCTTTGATGAGGGAAGACTGGACGCTCGCCGTGGCCCTGCTTTCCGTCGCCAGCATAACCGTGGCCAACCTGATGGCCGTTTTGCAGGGCGACATGAAGCGTTTCATGGCCTTCAGCAGCATCTCGCAGGCCGGTTATATCCTTCTGGGTGTGCTTGCAGGTACGGCTCAGGGCATGGCCTCGCTGGTGTTCTATGTGGCCGTGTATGTGGTGGCCAACGTGGCCGTCTTTGCCGTCATCAGCACCGTCGAACAGCACGCGGGCGGCCAGACGGGCCGTGACGCTTACCGCGGGCTTTATCGAACGAACCCGCGCCTGACGTTGGTGCTGACGTTGGCCCTGTTCTCGTTGGGCGGCATACCCCCGTTTGCCGGTTTCTTCTCCAAGTTCTTCATCTTCGCGGCGGCCTTTGCCGGGGGGTGGTGGCTGGTCGTGTTCCTCGCGTTGGTGAACACCATCGTCTCCCTTTTCTACTACCTGTTGGTGGTCAAGGCCATGTACATCTCCGCGCCCCTCACGGAGGACGGGCTCCCGGCGGTGGCCCCCTTGCGCAGCCATCCGGGCGTGCGCCTCACGTTGGCGCTCTGCACGGCGGGCATTTGCCTGTTGGGCGTGGCGAGCTTCGTCTACGAGGGCCTGGCGCGTTGGGCGGGGATGATGTAGGAATCCTTTTTTGCTAACAAAAGGATTAACAATCTGATTTCGGATTTCTATGATTTAATTTACTGAAAATCAGTATGCTGAAATTATAAAATCACTTGGCGCAGAATGATTTTTCGTTCTGCGCCAAGTGATTTTTCAATCTGCGGCAAACGATTTTTCATTTGGCGCAGATTGATTTTATAAAGTGCTTTTCCTTGACAAATGCGAAAAAAACTTTTTTGCTGATATAATCCTAATTTAAGTTTAAATAGTCCAATGATAGGGAAAGGATTACTCGTTATATTTGCAGTGTATCAAGGTTCTTCATTGAATTAAGATTCACTTTCCCGGGAGAATGGGAGGGTACGTAACATTAATAATTAACTTAAATTTCTGTGTAATGAAAAACAGGTTACTCGCCTTAATGGCACTTTGTGGTGCGACATCGTCCACCTTACCTTTATGGGCCGCGTGGGAAGACCCGGAGTTGCAATTCGTAGAGCCGAATCTGGCCACCGACGGTACAGGCGGCGGAGTGTACTACGTCTATCATGTGGCCACCCAGAAGTTCATGGGGAATTCAGCCACGCGTCTGGTTGTGTCCGACCAAGGTCAGGAAGTTACCCTGACTTACGGTGAGGATTATGAATTGAGCCGTCGTCCGGAAACGGATCCGGAATATTTCACGGGGAAAGGATGGCGCCTGAGCATGATGAACGCGCCCACCAACGGGGGATACCATGAGTTGTTCCTCAATACGGGCGGTGCCGAGATTTACGTGGACCACAACAAGACGGGCCACATCTTGTGGAAAATCGTGAAGGAAGGCGAGGTGTACCGTATCAAGGTGATTGACGAGGACAAGCTTTACGGCGTGGCAGCCCAAGATGGTTTGTATGCCAACTCATACATTGCGGTAGGCGAAGGCGAGACCGAGGTGGATCCGTTGATTGACAAGAGTATGGCCGGACAAGAGAATGCCGGGGATGAATGGAAATTCGTGTCTGTGGAAGCTTATGAGGCTTTCCAAGCCAAGAAGAAGTTGTTGGGACAGTTGAACAAGGCAGATGAAGTTGGTTTTACTGGTTACGGGGAATATGCCGATGTCTACAATAATCCGAAAGCTACGGCAGAAGAGGTCGAGGCTGCGGCTACCGGCCTTAAACAAGCTATAGTGAACTGGCAAAGTTCGAATGCGACACCGGAACACCCCGTGGACTTTACCAATGTCATTACAAACAATTCGTTTGCGGACGGCACGACCAATGGATGGACCACCGTAGGCACTCCTGGTGTCCAGTCTGTGAGTTATGAGACTCCCACGAATGAATACAAGATGCAAAATTTTGCGGAGAAATGGACATGGGCAGATGGGTCGAACCTGAACAGCCTGGCGAACGACCCGATGGAAGTGTCGCAGGTTTTAGAAAGCATGCCGGTCGGGAAATACCGCCTGACGGCTAACACCATAGGCTACCAACAAGGCAATAGGGACATAGTGCCCTACGGAGTGTACCTTTATGCGGAAAACGGTGGTATTGAGTCGCGTGCGGAAGCCCATAGCCTGGAGTTCGGTGGATTAAGGGAAGGGGTTGTTTCAGAGAGCGACCCATATCCCCGTAACACCGTGTTGGAATTCTTTGCCATGGACGGAACCATTAAAGTGGGGTTCAAGACCGTCAATACGAATTGCAACTGGGTCGCAGTCGATAATTTCAAATTGGAGTATTTAGGACAGGTTGAAGGCGGTATGGCCGAGGAATTGAAGAAAGTCATTACGCAGGCCGAGGAGTTGAAGAATGGTTATGACCTCCAGTTCAAGAAATATTCGGCTGCCGGCGAAACCAAATTCAACCAATCGGTTGAGACGGCCAAGCAGGCGGCAGACAATCCGGATACGGACGACAAGACATTGGGACTGGTACTTACTTCATTGCAAGAAGGTATGGACGAGCTGAAAGCCGACGTGAATGCTTACGAAATATTGAATGTAAAGCGTCAGGAGCTTCTTACGGAATGGGACGAGTCGCCTTATGCGGAAGTGGATTTCCCCGAGTATGAAAAATATGTGTACGGTCTGGACGATGCCTATGAACAGCGTACGTTCGACCCGGCAGAAGTGGACAGCATACAGCCTCGCGCAGACAGGCTGTGGATGTCGTGCGTGAGGGAAGCCTTGACGAACGGAGATACTGACAACGTGACCGGATTGATGGTGAACCCTAATTTTGAGGGGAGCAATGATGGTTGGACCAAGACCGGAGATGGGGATTTCAAGAACGATGGCACAAGAGTCACTGAGGTGTGGGGCGGACAGAACTGGGAGGTCTATCAGGAAATCAACAATCTTCCTCAAGGGTCATATAAGATAAAGGCCCAGGCTTTCTATAATCCAAGTTCTACCAATGATAATGCTTGGCATGAAGGATGGGGGCAGGAAGGCGACGAGACGAGTAATATCCATGGCTACCTTTTCGGTAACGATGCTTCCGAGCCGCTTCTTCATGTGACGGCTTGTCCGCAGGAGGAAAATGTGGCTGAAAACTGTGAGGAAGTGACTTGGACCGAAGATGCTTCTTTGGCCGGAAAGTGGTTGTGTTACGGCAAGAACTCCGCACAGGAGGTATTCGAGGCTGATGAAGGGAATTACCTGAATGCCACGACTTGTTACGTGGGTAAAGACGGGAAGCTCCGTGTGGGCGTGAAGATGTCGGGTGTGACTTGGGGAGCCGCTTGGGTCGTTTTTGACAACTTTCAGGTGGAATACTTAGGTGCCGACAACATGGACGGTGCGCAAACGGCTTTGGATGCTTTGATCCGTGAAGCCAACGAGATGTTGGCTTCCGATGCTCTGACCACGCAGGAGGCCAAGGACGGTTTGGGCAAGGCCATAGAAGCAGCTTCTGGCGTGGGAGAGTTGACTCCGGAGATTTATGAGGAACAGACGGAAGCGTTGAATGCCGCCATCAAGTTGGGGCAGGAGTCCATGGATGCCGCTGCGGCATTGGAGGATAAAGCCATCGTGCATTCGGATAGATTGGGCGGTACGGGCGAAGCCAGCTACGAAGCGTACGTGGGAACAGAGGGACATGGTGAGTTGGAAACTTTGGTCGGTGAAATCCTCGACAACAAAATTGCCGATGTGGGCATCTTTGCCACTTTGGATGAAATCAACGATTATTCCCTGCGTCTGGACAAAGCTTACTCCAAGATGCTGAGTGCACATATCGATTTCACCACGGCAAGCAAGGACGAGCCGGTGGATGCCACAGGATTGATAGTCAACCCGAGCTTCCAAACCAAGACGGAGAACGAACAGGGTGAAATTGTAGACACCCAGTCGGGTGAAGGATGGATGATTGAGTCGGAGTACGACATGACTGGTGTCAAGGATGCCATGCTCTGTGAAATCTATAGTGACAGCAGCAAGGTGTACCAACCGTTGTACAATGCTCCTGCGGGTTATTACCGCGTTGTCTTGAGCGGTTTCTACCGTGCGGGCGGTTATATCGAGGCCGGTGTGGCCCACCGTGATGGCACGGAGGCTCGGAATGCCGAGTTGTTCATAGAGTCCGGCAAGGGCAAGTGGTCGGAGAAGCTGCCTTCCATCTTCGAGAACGTCAGCGAGTGGAAATATGAGACCAGTGATGTGGCATTGCCAGATTCTCTGTTCCCTGAATCCGACAAGTTGTACCATTTCATCGTAGATCAACCGGGCGGTGCGAAGTTGGCCTTTGAGGACGGTGCCTATGAGTGTGACACGTACTTCTACGTGGGTGAAGGCGAAGTGCCGGTATTGGGTGTCCGCAAGACGGGCATGCTGACGAACGACTGGTCTTGCTTCGACAACTTCCGTCTCTATTACTTGGGAGATGGCGATGCCAACAAGCCGGACGGTTTCGTAGATAGCATTGACGGCGTGGCGGCCGACGGTACGGCCAAGGTGGTAAGTTCCGCTTGGTACACCATCAACGGTGTACGTGTGGCCGAGCCAAAGCAGCGTGGCATTTACATCCGCCAGGACATGATGAACGACGGCACGAAGAAAACAGTGAAGGTATTAGTTAAGTAGTGTTTTGCTAAAGTTATTAATAGGAGTGGCTGTCCTGCGCCGGAAAAATGAGGCGCGGGGCAGCTTTATAAGTAAAATCAACATAGTTACCATTATTTTCAACATGGTTACCATTGTTTTTATGGATTTAAAGTATAATTTTGCATCACATCTTATATGTAATACCATATTATTATAGGATAAAGAACATTAATTATTAACTTAAATTTCTGTGTAATGAAAAACAGATTACTTGCCTTGATGGCACTTTGTGGTGCGACATCGTCCACCTTACCTTTATGGGCCGCGTGGGAAGACCCGGAGTTGCAATTCGTAGAACCGAACTTGACCGCCGATGAAACAGGCGGAGGCGTGTACTACATCTATCATGTGGCCACCCAGAAGTTCATGACTAACGGGCAGCCTTATGGTACACGATTGGTTGTAGCGGAAACAGGTCAGGAAGTAACCCTGAGCTACGGTGAAGATTATGAATTAGCCAATCTTCCGGAAACGGATGAAGAATATTCCACTGCCAAAGGTTGGCGTTTGAGCATGATGAAAGCACCGAGTAACGGAGGATACCATGAATTGTTCATTAATCCGGGTGGTGCCGAGATTTACGTGGACCATAACAAGACGGGCCATATCCTGTGGAAAATCGTGAAGGAAGGCGAGGTGTACCGTATCAAGGTGATAGACGAAGACAAGATTTACGGTGTGGAAGCCAATGGAGGCTTGTATGCCAATTCCTACATGGCAGTAAACGAAGGGAAAACTACGGTGGATCCGTTGATTGATAAGAACACGGCCGGGTATGAGAATGCCAAAGACGAATGGAAGTTCGTGGCACCGGAAACTTACGAGGTCTTCCAAGCCAAGAAGCTGTTGAAGGTACAGTTGGAAGCAGCCGATGCCATCGGGTTTACGGAATATACCGATTATGCTGCTTTATATAACCAGGCAGATGCTACGGTAGAGGCGATAGAAAAGGCAGTGGAAGACTTGAAGGCCGATATTATCGACTTCGGTTATTCCGTGGCTACGGAAGAAAATCCGTTGGACGTGACGGAAAAGTTCGTAAAGGAAGCCTCGTTTGCCAACAGTACGGACGGATGGGATATCGTGCAAGGTTCAGGTGCCAACTACCAACGCAAGACGGGCGACCGTTTCGAGAATGGCGCGGGAAGTTTGCCGGAAGGGTTAGCCCTTGAGAACTTTTATGAGTGCGCCACCAACAATGGTAGTAATATGCCTGACTGGTCTATCAAGCAGAAGATAGAAGGGATTCCTGACGGAAAATACCGTGTGGGGGCTTGGATTCTGACCAACAAATTGCCGACGGAGGATGCGCCCACTCCGAAAGGTCTGTTCCTGTATGCCCAGTCTTTAGCCGGGGAGAAGAAGGTGGAAGCCACTGACCCTGCGGAAACAGCCAATGAAGGGCGGGGGTATGGCACGTGGCACCATTACACCGTGGATGTAGATGTCATTGGTGGCATCATCACGATAGGATATGTCGTACAAGGAGCCAATTCCACCTGGTCGGCCGTGGACAACTTCACGTTGGAATATATGGGCAAGAGTGGAAGCGGTGAGGTCAATATACGCGAAATACTGAACCAGAATATTGAGAGTGCAGAGGCACAGTATGCCGAATATACCGGTGCCAACAAGGCTTTCAGCGAATCGGAGAAGGTGAAGTACGAAGAAATGATTGCTGCGGCTAAGGAAGCTTATCAAAACCAGAGTCTGGACAGTGAGGCGCTTACCGGTGTCATAACTTCTTTGTTTGCGCGGATGGACACGTTGGCCAACAACGTGGCTGCTTACGAGACCTTGGCCCAGAAGATAGAAGCCTTGAACAAGGCTTACGATGAGACGCCTTATGCCAACGACGGGTTGGAGGACTATGAGGTTTATTTGGACGATGTTTTACAAGCCGGTTATGACAATGGTACGTTCGATATAGCCGAATTAGATAGCGTCCAACCCCGTGCCGACAGGATTTTCCGTGAATCTGTGATGAAAGCTTTGGCAGACGGGACTACGGATAATGTGACCGGCTTAATGGTGAATCCCAATTTTGCGGGGAGCAATGATGGTTGGACCAAGACGGGCGACGGGGATTTCAAGAACGATGGCACGAGGGTTTCTGAGGTGTGGAACGGACGGAATTGGGAAGTCTATCAGGAAATCAGCGGCCTGCCCCAAGGATCGTATAAGATTACCATGCAAGGGTTCTATTCCCCGAGTTCCGGAAATGATAACGCATGGCATGAAGGTTGGGGGCAGGAAGGCGACGAGACGAACAAGATTCTGGGTTACCTTTTCGGTAACGATGCTTCTGAACCCCTTCTCCATGTTACAGCTTGTCCGCAGGAGGAGAACGTGGCTGAAGACTGTGAGGAAGTGACTTGGACAGACGACGCTTCCTTGGCCGGGAAATGGTTGTGCCATGGAAAGAATTCCGCACAGGAAATCTTCGAGCAGAATAGCGAGAATTACCTGAATGCCACGACTTGTTACGTGGGTGAAGACGGTAAGCTCCGCATAGGGGTGAAGATGTCGGGTGTGTCTTGGGGGCAGGCTTGGGTCATCTTCGACAACTTCCAAGTGGAATACTTAGGGGCCGACAACATGGAAGGTGCCCAAACGGCCTTGGATGCCCTGATTCGTGAGGCTAACGGGATGTTGGCTTCCGATGTCCTGACCACGCAGGAGGCCAAGGACGGCCTGAGCAAAGCCATAGAGGCCGCTTCTGCCGTGGGAGAGTTGACCCCGGAGGTTTACAAGGAGCAGACAGAGTCGTTGAATGCCGCCATCAAGTTTGGGCAGGAGTCCATGGATGCCGCTGCGGCATTGGAGACTAAAGTTACTGCCCACGATGCTAAGCTAAGCGGTAATGGCGAAGCAAGTTACGAAGAGTATTCCGACACAGAAGGATATGAAGAGCTGTATGACTTGACCATTGAAGTCTTCGACAAAATAGACGGGGAAGGCATCTTTGCTACTTTGGACGAAATCAACGATTATTCCCTTCGTTTGGACAAAGCTTACTCCAAGATGCTGAGCGGGCATATCGATTTCACCACGGCGAGCAAGGACGAGCCGGTGGATGCCACGGGCTTGATAGTCAACCCGAGTTTCCAGACCAAGACGGAGAACGACAAGGGGGAAATCGTGGATGCCGCATCGGCCGATGGATGGGTTGGTGCCACTTTGGACGAGAACAGTTCTAGCAAGGTGACGGGAGCTATGATTTATGAGATGTTCAGCGACAGTAGCGAGATACATCAGTCGCTTTATAATATGCCTGCGGGATATTATCGCGTTGTCATGAATGGTTTCTATCGTGCGGGAGGCTTTATTGAGGCGGGCGTGGCTCGTCGGGACAGCGCAGATGCCCGGAACGCTGAGTTGTTCGTTGAATGCGGCGAAGACAAGTGGACCGAAAAGTTATCGTCCATTTTTGAGCATGTCAGCGAGTTGAAATATGACGGCAGCGATGTGGCATTGCCTGATTCCTTGTTCCCGGAATCCGATATGTTGTATCATTTCATTGTGGATAAAGTCGCAGGTGCGAAACTTGCGTTTGAGGATAATGCCTATGAAGTAAACTTTAGTTTTTACGTGGCTGAAGGTAAAGAACCTGTATTGGGCGTACGCAAGACAGGCATGCTGACGAACGACTGGACTTGTTTCGACAACTTCCGCCTCTACTATTACGGTGACGGCGATGCCAACAAGCCGGATGACTTCGAGAGCGGTATCGGTGGCGTGGCAGCCGACGGTACGGCCACGGTGATAAGTTCCGCATGGTACACCATCAACGGTGTGCGCGTGGCTGAGCCGAAGCAGCGTGGCATTTACATCCGTCAGGACATGATGAGCGACGGCACGAAGAAAACAGTGAAGGTGTTAGTTAAGTAATTTTGTTTAGGTTAAATTTGTGAGAGTGGCTGTCCTGCGCCGGAGTATGAGGCGCGGGACAGCTTTTTCTTTGTAGTCTCTTGACGGGATGGCAAAAAGAGAGGGGTGGCAAAATGATAGTGCCACCCCTTCAATACTTGCTAAGAAGAATGAGAAAACTTCATAGCTTTTTCCGGCATTTACTTTCCGGTTACCACATATTTCTTTCCGCCAGCAATGTAGATACCCTTCTTCAGTCCTTTCACGGCATCGGCGCGTTTCACCTGGCGGCGTACGAGTGTTCCGGTAAGGTCGTATACATCCACTAATTCGGTTTCCAGAGATTCGGAATCTTTCAACACTTTGTCCATGCTATCGCCCTTTCCAGAGTTGATGTAGTAGAACCGGAAGTTGTCAGCAAACCATTGTTGGCCGTGGCCGCCCACGACACGTCCGTCACCCTTTATTCCGATGGTCACAGCCCCCTTGTCTACATAGACGGCAGGAATTATGGTATTGGTACCAACCTCGGCTTGTGCGATGTCCCAAAGGTCACGGTTGCCGTTCAAAATGGAATATTCAAACTGGTCTTCGGTGTACGTGTACACGGTGCTGTCTTGTCCGAGGATGTCGGGCACGGTGGAAATTTCCACGTCGTTTGTCTGCGCATAGAACCACAGCGCATCAGCTCCGCCGGTAGCATGAGTGGCTGCTTCCACACGGTAAGTACCCACGGGCAATTCGAATTTGCCTTCTTCGCCAATCTGTGTTCCCACAACCTGACGGTAATTGGTAGCTGATCCGATGTTGTGACCTTCATGTCCGGACCAACTGTAGCACCACAACCATGTGTCTTCTGTATGTTCAGTGCGGTCCGTCCCGTCTGCGTTGGTCTCGCAAATCCATCCGTTGATGACTTTCCTGGAGGGGTTACCGGCTTCATCCACGTAATCCTGGTAGATGTTGGGGTTCACCACGAAGGTGGTCATGTCGAACGGGTTGTCGCTCGTGGCTTTGGCCAAAACGTCGGGTGTCATGGCTGTCAGGCAAACGGCTTGCAGTTCTTTCACCGCCATGTCTGCATCTACGTTGTCAAATTCATCCTGTTTGAGCAATTCCTTCACGTTCTTGTAAGCCTCATTTTCAGAGAGTCCGCCAATCTGGTTCGCCAATACAATGGCAGTTCCCATCGGGTAGCAAATGGCGATGGAGGACTTCAGGGTAGTGGTAGCCTCATTGAGAGCTTCAGTCTGACGTCCCACTTCGTCGCTCACATAAGTCTCCCATGTCATGTCTTCTGCTATGATGGAGGCCTCCACCAATGCGTCGGTAAACGTCTTGCGTGCAGCCGGTTGTGCAAAAACCTTTTCATTGTTGAGGGCATCGAACAAGTCATTGCCCTTTCTCACCAACGGGGTGAGAGCCAGATACTGGTCTATCACTTTTTGGGCATCGAGGATGAGGTTGTCCATGTCTTCGATGGCAGTAATCATATCTTGGATGGGCACGCCATCAGCCAAGTACTGGTAGTAGCCTTCTTCTTCGTCCAAGACCCAACCCAGATAATCCCAGTCGTCGATACCGTAGTTCACCAATGAGTCATGCCATACGATGCCTTCTTCCAGGCGTGCGGTCAAACGGTCTCGATAGGCTTCTGTGGCATCGGAGCCCACGTAAGAAAGACGGAAATTATCGGCACGCCATTCCGCTCCCATCACTCCGCTACGGCCTTCACCGTTGATTCCGATGTAGAGTTTGCCGTCCGACACCAGGATATTCTGCACAGTCGTAGTGGTTCCCATGTTCTTGGAAGCGTCGCCATAAGCTTCTGCGTCCCGATTGAAAATGGCCCTGGAGTAGTTCACGCTGTCGGGAGTGGCATACAAGTAAATCTTTGTGCCTTCCTGGCCGGTTGTGTACGTTGCGGCACTTAACTCATACACTCCGTTAGGCAGCTTCACCCCGTCTTCCTTGCCTATCATCTGTTGGTAATGTCCCTTGCAGATGCTGTTCGCGTCGTTGTCCGACCAACTGGAACAATGCAGTTCCGTATCCGCGTGGTCTGCCAGTGTCGGACTGCCGTTGTCGGAACTTCCACGATCGATCATCACCCATCCGCCGGGCATTTCGGTCATGACTCCATCCTGGAAGATATTGGGGTTGGTAATGAAACTGGTCATGTCTATCGGATGTTCAGCCGATGCCGTGCCCAGGAATTGTTCCGTCATCGCGGCCTTGCATACGGCATTCAGTTTCTCCACATCAGTCACCATGTCTGTATAAGTAAGTTCGGTCGCGTTGAGGTCGGCCGCCACTTTCTTGTATTCCTCCGTGTCGCTCAGTCCGCCAATCTTGTCTGCCAGCCCCTTGGCTACTTGCAAGGAGTGGTTGAGGCCTACCACCGCATTGGTATTCTTGATGGCTTCTTCTATGGCGGGCACACCTTCCACCAATGCGTCGGCCACCTCTGCCAGTGTAGGTTTGGCAAGTACGGCCTTGGCTTCGGAGATAGCCTTGCTGAGATTGGCCTTCACTTGTTCCGACACGGTGTAGGCTCCGCTCTCAATCTTGTCGTAGATGCCTTGGGCTGCGGTAATGTCTTTCTGCATCGTGTTCGCGTTCAGGCATACGGCCATGGCCAGTTCCACTTTTCCGGCAATTTCACCCACGGCTGCGTTGATGTCTTCTTCAGGCGTGGATTCTGTGTAACCGGAATATTTATCGAGCAACGTGGTAAGTTCGGAAGAGGCCGGTATGTCGAGGGTGTTCAACGAGTCGCGCATCACGGTGGCACGGTTCATCTGCATGCGGAAGGCATCGAAAGCCACACCGTCGAAATAGAGTTTGAAATCGTCCCAGCATGTCCACTCGCCGCCACGCATGTCCACGCCGATAAGCATTTCGCCTTTGTCGGAAACGGTGAACTCCAATACGTTGTTATACTGGTCGGGGTGGGCTTCACAGTACTTCGCCATGCCTTCCATCCCGTCTGGCCAACCATCGCGTTGGTTAGGTATGGTTTCGTCTTTTACCCCGCTATAGAGGGATACGAATGGGATTTCGGCATCTCCTGCTATCAGGAACGCATTGATTACTTCAGTACCGGCCTCATAATCCTTTCCGCCATTAGCCCCTGCGGCGCGATGGAAACCGCGAACGGTCAATTTGTAGTTGCCGGGGCGGAGGCCGAACACTTTTTGTCCGGCAATATTCTTTTTCCTGAAATATTCCGCATTCTTGAAGTCCTTATTTACAACCGGATCCAAATTCCCGTCTTGCCAACCCTCTGAAGTTCCGGTCGAGAAATCCGCGTTCTCCAGATAAGTATCCGTCACATCAATCCACTGGTGTTGTTGTGCGAACAGCACCGCACTGCTCATCATGGTAAACATGATGGCCAACGGGATACGCTTTCCATTTCCTTTTGAAATTTTTCTTTTCATGTTCATAAGTTTAAAGGTTCTCATTTTACGTCTTCCTGTTGCCGAACCTGATGGCAATAGGAGCGTTTCTTAATTTTGTACTATCCGGTTCGGTTATGTCAGTACATGGCTTTTAGCGCATTTTCATTCCTTGCGTGCGGCCGGAGGTTCCCACATAGTGCAACAACCAACCTACGTTTTGTACCGGGAGGCCAACCTCATTCTTTCCGGCCGTACAACGCACCGACTTGACCAGGCGGCCGTCGAAAGAATAGATTTTCAGCATGCCGCTTTCTTGGGCTTCTACCGCCAAATGGTTGCCGTGACGGTTACAGGATATCAATTGTGCCTCTTCACCTTTCATTTCGGCCATCACCTCTTCCATTCCGTCGGGGTTATCTGTCTTTTTCACGATACGGAAGGGAAATCCGGAGCAAGGGGCTTGCGACACTTCCAACAACATGCCGTCCTCGCTGGGCAACAGCATGCCACCGGAAGCCGCCGGTGAGCGTTGGATGGCATATACACCTTCGTCCGTACACTTGCGGAGTATGTTGAACGAGTTGTTGGCATAATCGCTCCCGTTCATCATCTTGCCGTCTTTGGACAGATGCATCTTGCTGTTCGTGCGGCTGAAGAGCATATAACGGTTGCCATAACTTGCGCTCAAGCGTCGCAGGCGCCACAGGTAATCCTGGTCGTTTTCTTCCGCGTATGGTACGAACTGGGCATCCGTGTTACGAAGATAAGCACCCCACTCATTACTGATGTAATAGCTGTCCTCCGAGGACGGGTCTTCCGTGCATGCTTCATACGCGTCTACGTTGAAATGGCAAACAGACTTGGCTTCCGCTCCCGATTCGGCAACCCTTTGGAAAACCAACTTGCACTTGAAACAGCTGTCAAGGCTCTTGATATGCAAGGTGTCGTTCAAGTCGGCCACTTTGTTGCCTTGTTCGTCCAGATGATAAGTCAAAGTGTCTGCCTGGATGGTATCCGTGCCCACTACCCACTTATAAATACGGGTGGTTTCCGGCAGCTTGCCTAAGATAGATGTCGGAACGCCGTACATGCTGAAGGAAGAACCTTTCTCCAACACCAGGTTGGTTCCCGGTTGGGATTGGTTTCCGTGTATCACATAAGGGTCCACCTCTGCCACTTCCACAAGGAAATTCTTTATGATGGTGGCACCGGACGGATGTGTCATGGTCACACGGTAATAGTAGGTCTTGGCCACGCTTTCAATCTCCAACAGGTTGCAATTCGTTCTCAAGTCAGTCCACCGCTTGCCGTCTGTGCTGCGTTCCCATTTCCATTCACGGATAGTAAAGCCATCATAATTCATCCCTAATATCACGTTGGCATATTTCTTGGCATAAATCACGGAGTCATGGATTTCCACACTGTTGACCTTCGCATAAACATCGGCATAGCCTTCGGGGGTTCCTTCGCCTTCCACGTGCAGGGAGTACATGCGCGTGCATTCCACGCCCTTGCTGTTGATGTAACGCACGCGAATCACACTGGATGTCTCCAAGGTAAGTTCTCGCTCGTTGCTTTTACAGGTGGGGTCGTCGTCCCATGACCACTTGCCGGTATCCTCTTCGTCCTCCGGCAAAATCACGGTAATCTTCATCTGTGAGCCTTTCGGGATGTTGGATACTTCCGTACGGGTGGTGGACACGCCGTTGTACTGCACCGTTCCGCCCAATTTGGTCGGCACCTTGGTTTTGTCTGTCAATGGATCCAGGCTGCACATCAATGCGGTAAAGCCTAAATGGTCATAACCGCCTCCTCCGCCATAGAAGCCTCCTCCGCCGTCAAGTCCTGTGCCATTATTATGCCTCATCATGATGGCATGGCCCCAAGGCATTTCCACCCCGCGCACATTCTCATAATAGTTTATGATACGCGGCCAGCATGGGCGGTCCACGCCGCGTCCGCCCCACCCGGGTTCCGGGAAATAACCTCCCTCCATATTCGTGTAGGGTACGTATGGAACGTCCTGCCACATGTTATAGCGGGCCACATATTCAAAACCGGCCGCAATACGGTCGTCCTTGTGCATATAGGCATCCTCCCCTTGGTTGCGTCCCACGCCGCAGACATCTGCCGCTAGGGCTACCGCCATGCTGGCATGGCTTTGGTCGCGGTTGGACTCATGCATCTGCCCTATGTAGCCGAACGGGCCATCTTCATCCTCGAACAAGTGGTAAACCAACATGTGGATAGACTCGCCGTAACGGTGGTCCTCCATATACTTATAAAATTCCATGCCCCGGTTATACACCCATACGTCATCGCACAATATGCCTGCGGATATGATGCAAAGCACATTGCACAATCCCCAATTGGACCAATAATGGTCGTCGTGCCCTTCCGCGCGGTTTTCAAGGAAACTGAGGGAATTGCGGACGAACACCCTACGTATAAAATCTTGGTAACGCTTGAAGTCTGCGGGTTTCCATCCCTCATAGTCGCGCATCAGTTCCCCCGCGTTGGCAAACGCATAGCCGGAAAGTCCCGAAGCCAGGGCGTAATTGTTGTTCCCGCCGATGTCCTTGCAGGTTCGTGCCCAGGCGTTCAAGTACTCGACGGCTTTTCGGGCATATTTTTCATCCCCGGTAATCTTCCATTCGAGTGCGAATTGATAGGCCGCGTGCGCATTATCCTGTGGTGTTCCATAGTTATCCGTGTTTTCTCCTGGGGGTAGCCACGGGCAACCGGCCCCGCAGCCACGGACAATCCTGCGCACCGGAGTGGGATGCCGGTCGTCCACGGTCATGATATACGGGCTGGTTTTGAAAAACTTGTAAGCTGCAGTCCATGGTTCTTCGCCGTTGGCCAGCTTCTCTTTCACCCGGTCAAAATCCGCTTGGGTATGCAATGCCCCCGGATGGATAAACCCTTGTGCCATGCTTCCCAACGGGAAACATAAGGTACATAACCATAACAAAACGTTTTTTTTCTTCATACCATCTCGATTTTATTTTCATACCTTGCAAATATATGTTCAATATTCAATGGGTTATGGGTCAAATAATAACATAATATGGGGTATTACATACCATTTTAAGAAAAATGGACTTCCGGTTGACAAAATGACACCTTCCTTTCCTTTTTGTGCTTATGCTTGCCCCTGTATTTGTAGCCTTCCATAAGCTTTTAAAACCCTTTCCGGATACATAAATTTGCGTTTCAGCCTGTTATTATACGTTTTTTAACCTAAGTAGAACCCCAATCTCAGCCGAATGATTTTTCGTTCGGCTGAAAAAACATTTTTTTTGTCCGCATCTTGTTCCGCCGATGTCCGTTTGTGGGTGGAAAAGGCTTTGGAAGGCAAAGTGAAAAACGGGCTTTTGGCACCTTGTTTTTCCTATTTGGATGGGATTTGCCTTCAAAATCCGGATGTCAGGATGTCAGGCCGGTGCCACGATGTGCTGACGTGTTTCCGGTTTGCCTGCGCATGCCGCGTGGCGAGGCCGGGCAATTTGCCAATATAAGAGAGGCCGGGGTGGCGAAAAGACATTTTCCTGATGCGTGAGAATCGTGTATCGGGGAACAAGGGCGGACCGGGGGACAAATAGCGCAGCCACGTGGAGCCTGAATTGACAAATTGACAATTTGGCAATTTCCGGGTGCCGTTCCCTAAAAAACGTGAAGCTTTGCGATAAACTACTTCTTCCGTCCTCTTTTCTGAAAGGCTTTCGCTATATTTGTGTACATGAATAAAAAAACGTGGGAGTATGAAATATAAAATGTTAGTGCTCGACGTGGACGGGACACTGTTGAACGACGAGAAGGAGATTAGCAAGCGGACGCTGAACACGTTGCTCAAAGTGCAGCAGATGGGCGTACGCATCATGTTGGCATCGGGACGTCCCACTTACGGTTTGTTGCCATTGGCCAAGAAACTGGAATTGGGTACATATAACGGGTATATCCTCTCTTATAACGGTGGCCAGGTGATTAACGCTTCCAACGGAGAGGTGGTATTTGAACGCCGTATCAATCCGGAACATATCACTTATTTGGAGAAGAAAGCCGAGAAAAACGGTTTTTCGATCCTTACTTATAACGGGGATACGGTCGTGACGAATAACCCGGATGATCCGCATGTGCGAGCCGAAGCGGCCTTGAACGGCATGAAGTTGGAGCATCAGGAGTTTTTCTCTGCGGCAATAGATTACCCGCCTTGCAAATGTATGTTGGTGAGCGATGACGAGGAAGCTTTGGTGGGGTTGGAGAACCATTGGAAGCGTCGTTTGAACGGTGTATTGGATGTGTTCCGTTCCGAGCCGTATTTCCTGGAAGTGGTGGGCAGCCGGGTGGACAAAGCCAATACGTTGGGCGTCATCATGGAAATGGAGGGCATCAAGACGGACGAGATTGTGGTGTTCGGCGACGGCGTGGCCGACGTGACCATGTTGCAGTTGGCCGATTTGGGCATTGCCATGGGGAATGCCCCGGATTCGGTGAAGCGTTGTGCCGACTACGTGACCCTCTCCAACAATGAAGACGGTGTGGCCGTGGCGGTGGAGAATGCTTTCCTGGCCGAGGTGCGCGAAAGCGAGATACCGCTTGATGCCTTGAATGCACAGGCGCAGACTACGTTGATGGGGAATTTGGGCATACAATATACGTATGCTTCCCACGAGCGGATAGAAGCCACCATGCCGGTGGACCACCGCACGCGCCAACCTTTCGGCATCCTGCACGGCGGGGCCACGTTGGCTTTGGCAGAGACAGTGGCCGGGTTGGGGTCGATGGTGATTTGCAATCCCGATGAATTCGTTGTGGGGATGCAAGTGAGCGGCAACCATATCTCTTCGGCCCACGAGGGGGATACGGTGAGGGCTGTGGCCACGATTGTGCATAAAGGGCGCTCTTCACACGTGTGGAACGTGGATGTGTTCACTTCCACGGGGAAATTGGTGTCTTCCATCCGGGTGATGAACAGTGTGATGAAACGCAAATGAGCCGCATGCAGGACGACGAGGCGGTAATAGATGAATGGATTAAGGGCGGAAAAGATGCCTTTGTGTTCTACCGTGAGCCGGGGGAAAGTGTTTGTCACGGCATACGGGCGGCACGGTCCTCCCTGCAATCTTTTGAAGGCATCCCGCCGTTGGACGGGAAGACTGGTTTTGTGTTTGCCCCTTTTCGGTTCGGAGAGGGGCATCCTTTATGGCTGCTTCCCTTGGAGGAGGAAATAGAAGCCGGTATATCCCGGGCTGTATGTTCCGATGAGGTGGAGGCACCTGCGCCGATGCCCTTTTGCGGACAGTTGGAGGAACAGCCCTCGAAGGGGTACCGTGAGGCTTTTCGTGTTTTTTCCGGTGCGCTTCGTGCCGGGGATTTTCAGAAGTTGGTGTTTTCCCGTGCTTGTACGGATGCTTTTCCCCATGGCTTTTCATGGGCACGGGCTTTCACGGCGGCCTGCCGCCGTTATGTGCATTCATACGTGTATTTGTTCCATACGCCGCAAACCGGTTTTTGGTTGGGGGCTACGCCCGAAATCCTTTTGGCCGGAGGAAAAGGGGACTACCGTACAGTGGCTTTGGCCGGTACGCAATTCCTGAAAGAGGGCAAGTTGGCAGGTCCGTGGTCGGAAAAGAACATCCGCGAACAAGCTTTTGTGACGGAATATATCGGCGGTTGCTTGCGGGAACGGGATATCCGGTTCACTGTGGAAGGGCCTTATACGGCTACGGCCGGAGAATTGGCCCATTTGAAAACCGATATCCGTTTCCGTCTTTCTTCGGCCGAAGCCTTAGGCGGCTTGTTGCAGGCTTTGCATCCTACGCCTGCCGTATGCGGGTTGCCCAAAGAAGAGGCTTTTCGCTTCATCCTGTCGCATGAAGGATATGACCGTGGCTATTATGCCGGTTTCCTCGGACGGTGGGAGCCGGAGGGGAAGACGGCTTTGTATGTGAATTTGCGATGCATGCAATGTGGCGAAGGGGCGGAAAAAATCCGCCTGTATGCCGGAGGCGGGATCTTGCCGGCTTCCGTGTGCGAAGAAGAATGGATGGAGACGGAACGTAAGTTGCAGACTATGAAATATGTAATCTCGAAAGGAGGAACTGATGTATTCGGATAAGAAGAACGTGTTGCAGCTTGTTGCCTTGCTGCGTGCGCACGGCATTCGCCGGGCGGTGTTGTGTCCCGGAAGCCGTAATGTACCGTTAGTACAGGCTTTCGCCACGTGTGAGGATTTTGAATGCTTTTCGGTGACGGACGAGCGCAGTGCCGGTTTCTTCGCCGTCGGATTGGCTTTGCATGTACAGGCTCCCGTGGTGGTCTGTTGCACCTCTGGTTCGGCTTTGCTCAACCTCCATCCGGCGGTGTGCGAGGCATTTTACCGTCGGGTGCCTTTGGTAGTCATTTCCGCCGACCGTCCGGCGGCTTGGATCGGGCAGATGGACGGGCAGACTTTGCCGCAGCCGGGTGTTTTCGGTGGCTTGGTGCGGAAGGCGGTCAACCTGCCCGAGGTACGTACCGGGGAAGATGAATGGTATGCCAACCGGCTTGTCAACGAGGCTTTGCTTGAAGTGGACCACCACGGCTACGGGCCGGTGCATATCAATGTCCCCCTTTCCGAACCGTTGTTTCAATTTACGGCGGAAGCTTTGCCTTCCGTACGGCGTATGGTACGGCGGGATATGTCCGACGAGGGACGGACTTTGTCTTTCTTCCTGAAAGAAGAGTTTCCCAAGTACCGTCGGGTTCTGGTCGTGTCGGGGCAGATGTCTTCGGACGAGGCGGCCGGTGTAGCGGCTTGCCTGTCCGGCAGTCGCGTGGCTTGGTTGGCTGAAGTGTTGGGGAATTGCCCGTCGGCTTCAGATGCGGTACGGGGCTTCGATGCCTTGTTATATGCAGCCCGTGAGGAAGACTTGCAGGCGTTGCGCCCGGACTTGGTGATTACCGTGGGCGGGCATGTCGTGTCGAAACGTTTGAAACAGTTCCTGAGGCGTACGCCTTCGTTGGTGCACTGGCATGTTTCGCCGGATGGCCTTCCGGCGGATTTGTTTTGTGCGCTGACCACGGTTGTGGAGGCTTCTCCTGCTGATTTCTTCCGTTTGTTTTTCCGGCCGGAGGCTTTGCCGTCCGGGGCGTATGCGCAGCTATGGCATGAAAGTTGTGCCCGGTTGGCCTCTCCGGAAACCGGATACTCCGAGATGTATGCCGTGCGGCGCGTGTTAGAGGCATTGCCACCCCATGCAGTGCTCCATTTGGCCAACAGTTCGGTGGTGCGCTTGGCGGAATTGTGCCGCCTGCCCGAAGGTGTGGAAGTGCAATGCAACAGGGGAGTGAACGGCATAGAGGGTTCCGTGTCGGCTGCGGTAGGTTATGCGGCAGTGTCCGACCGGATGAATTTCCTGCTTGTAGGTGATTTGAGTTTCTTTTATGACATGAATGCGTTATGGAACGGCCATATACGTTCCAACCTCCGCATTGTCGTGTTGAACAACGGCGGCGGGGCCATTTTCCATGCCTTGCCCGGATTGGACATGGCCGGGGATACGCGGCATTTCGTGACGGCTTCTCATGGCGCGTCGGCGGCAGGTTGGGCTGAATCGCAGGGATTCACTTATTTGCAGGCTACGGACACTGTGTCCCTCTTGGCCGCTTTTGATGATTTGTTGGACGAAACAGCCACGGCACCTGTCTTGTTGGAAGTGTTTACCGATGCGGAGGCCGATGCCGAAGAGCAGCGGAGTTACTATCATGCGATAAAGGAGAGATGGAAGAATTTTTAAGATGAAGGATATGAACAGAGAATGGAAAACTTTGAAGGAATACGAGGATATTCTTTTTGAATTTTATAACGGCATTGCCCGTATCACCATCAACCGCCCGCAGGTGCGCAACGCTTTTACGCCGCGCACGGTGTCGGAGATGAGCGACGCGTTCTATATTTGCCGCGAGCGGCGTGATGTCCGTGTGGTGGTGTTGACAGGAGCGGGCGACAAGGCTTTTTGTTCCGGAGGCGACATGCACGTGAAAGGGCACGGGGGATATGTCGGGGACGACGGTGTGCCCCGTTTGAATGTGTTGGAGGTGCAAAAACAAATTCGTTCGTTGCCCAAGCCCGTGATTGCGGCGGTCAACGGTTTTGCCATCGGCGGAGGGCACGTGCTCCATGTGGTGTGCGACCTGACGATAGCTTCGGACAATGCCATTTTCGGGCAGACCGGACCTCGCGTGGGCAGCTTCGATGCCGGTTTCGGTTCCTCTTATCTGGCCCGTGTCGTAGGTCAGAAGAAAGCCCGTGAGATATGGTTCCTGTGCCGGAAGTATAATGCCCGGGAGGCCCTCGACATGGGATTGGTCAACAAGGTGGTGCCTTTGGCTGAATTGGAAGACGAATATGTGGCATGGGCGGAAGAGATGATGCAACTCAGTCCGTTGGCCCTGCGTATGATAAAGGTGGGGCTGAATGCCGAACTGGACGGCCAGGCCGGTATTCAGGAACTGGCCGGGGACGCCACGATGCTTTACTATATGACTGATGAGGCGCAGGAGGGTGGCCGTGCTTTCCTGGAGAAGCGTAAACCGAAGTGGAGGTTCTAAAAGTATGTGGAACAAGGCGGTGTAACAGGTGGCAGCGTCTATCTTATTTTGATTGGGTCCGGATTGAAACGGTAGGTTTTCAATCCGGACTTTTTATATGTCCGATTCGTATCCTTCTTTTCAAAGGAAGAAAGGAATATGGCATGATATATGACGGAAAACGGGTCGGAAAATGTATTTTGGTAAGATTTATCCTATCATTGGTTATTTTATGTCTTATTCCAATGTGGGGGAAGAATATAATTTTGTATCCTGAAAAAGGAATAGAAACAAGTTGGCTAGCATGATGTTTATTCCGTATGAAAGCTCCGTGTCCTCGTCAATAGGTTCGGTGGCGGCACGGTGGAAAACAATAGAACCTTAAAATTTTTAAACATGAAAAAGAAAATACCAAATTCTTTGTTCCCGTTGATGGGGAAGCGTAGGCCGTTGATGGCTGTGTTTGTGGCTTGTATGGCCGCGAACGGGGTGTGGGCACAGGAAGAATCTTCTTGGGTGGGGGAACCTTTGCCTGCCGAAGGTGGAGAGTTTTACCTTTATAATAAGGAAGGTGGAGGATTCCTGCTTGGGGCAAATACTTGGGGCACGCAAGCCTCGTTAGGGCAGCCCGGCCTGTTGTGTACGTTAGAGGTTATGCCCGATGGTAAATATGCCATCAAGACGACGGCTAATAATTATTTGAAAGATGACTACATTGACAAAGACAAGACCGGATATATTTTTACTGACCAGAATATAGAAGACGAAGTGTATGAGTTTTCCTTGTTCGGGAATGGTCGTTATTTACATTACAATGGTTCGGGTTCGGTTCTGGCACGGGTGGAAACTGTAGATGTTTGCGAATGGATTTTGGTATCCAAGGACCAACGTATCAAGGCTTTGGATAACGCGACGGAAGAGCAGGGCGTAGATGCCACGTTTTATGTCACAGGAGCTAATTTCGACCGTTCTCAGCCGAGTGAATGGAAGGAAAGCCATACCGGTGGTACACTGACGCTTATCGGACCAGACAGGGCGGCAAAGTCTACAAATTCCTGTACTGAGGCGTACGACAATGCAAACTTTGAGGTATACCAAGTTATGACAGGATTGAAAAACGGATGTTATTTGGTATCCTGCCAAGGGTATTATCGTCCAGGCGGTAACGTGGATGCCAATGGGGCACAGAATGCTATTTTATATGCGAATGCAGATGAGACTCCGCTTCAGTTGCTGAAGGATGACGGGAAAGGCATTCCTAATAACATGGAGAAGGCTGCCGATGCTTTCTTGGTTGGGCGTTATGGCGGTAATGAAGTACGTACGGTCGTGATGGATGGTACATTGAGGATTGGTGTGAGGAAGGATGTACATATATCAAAAGATTGGGCGGCTTTTGATAACTTTCGTTTAACGTATTTGGGAGAGGCAGATGCTTCTGAGGCATTCCAACAGTCATTGAAGATGTTGGAAACCTTGATTGCGGATTTTACAGTTTCCGGGGCAACCGCCATCGCCACGGAGTTGCAGGAGGTGTATGACAAAAATAAAGATGTTTCGGGCGATGGTATAGAAGTAGCACAGAAAGCTCTGTCTGAGGTCATGGCCGAAGCTAAGGACGTGCAGGTCAATGTGGACAGTTTAGTGGCTTCCATAAAAACAGCCGAGTCGCTTTATGCAAAGGTTGAGGACGGTACATATACCTTGTCCACCAAGGGGAAAGAAGCTTTGGAGCGGGGCATAACTGAAGCCGAAAGGATATTGCAGGAAACGCAGATGTCGGCTATGGGTACACAGGCTCCTGTTTACGTGGAAATTCTTAATGCCCAAGTCCGGGATGCCAGGCTTTGGATGGGTATGATATATCCGTTGGAAAAGGCCAAAGAGCTGGCTGATGCGATAACGGGACTTGGCGAGACGGATGCTTACCGGCAAGTCGTGAGTGATTTGGATGATGTGGCATTGACTTTCGAGAAAGTAACAACCGATGTGGCGGCTTTGAATTTGGTTTGCCGCAATGCAATGACTATGGATTTCTTGTCGAAGGCTACATCAGATGCTCCCATAGACATGACCTGTTTGATCCAGAACCCGAATATTTATCAAGTAGGAGAGAACAAGGAAGCTCCGGACGGATGGGTCGTGGCCGCACTTGGAGAAAACAATAGTCCTGATGTCACCACTGGGGGGAAAGGAGATGCCGCATTATGGTCTTCTAGTTGGTCAAGCAATGAAAACAACAATGTAGGCAAGGCTCATTATTATACTAAAATAGGAGGGACAGGAAACCGTGTAGCTAATTTGCCAGACGGTACTTATCTGTTGAAAGCTGCCACTTATTGTACCCGTGATGCCGCGAATGTGAATTTATATGGTTCGTTGGATAACGTAAACATGGAGTTCTCTGATTTCAATGGCGATGAAGCGGTTTATAATGCCGCTACCGGGGTGAACGATGGTTCAACCACGGAACTACGGATGGACGTAAGTGGAGGTGTCCTTTATTTGGGAGTGAAGGGTGAAGATATCGTACATGGTAATGGACAGCATTGGGAGGCCGACAACTTCCGCTTGTATTACATCGGTGTCCCCGAATCCGCCTCGCAGGCTATTCGCATCTCTGACGCAGGTATGGCTACTTATTATTCCGCTAATGCCTTTACTGTGCCTGAAGGTCTGGAAGCCGGTGTCGTGACCGGGATTTCCGATGGAGGAACCACTTTGGCTGTGGATTGGCGTTATGCTTCGGGCAGTACTGTCCCGGGTTTGACCGGTATCCTTCTTAGGGGTAAGGCCGGTGGTTATACGGGTAACTTTAGTGTGGCAAACATGTCGCGTCCGGAGGATAACCTGTTGGAAGGCACGTTGGTGGAAACCACTGTGGATGCCGAAGGCTACAAGTACTACAAACTGGCTGATGATGTGACGAACGGTTTAGGCTTCTACTTTGCCACCCAAGACGGCAGCTCTATCGTAAACGGAGCGAACAAGGCATATTTGGCTTTGCCGGAGGCCGTGGCGCAAGAGGCCAACTTCCTTGCATTCGACTTTGATGCAACGGGTATCACCGATACAGAGCTTACGGCAGAGGAAGCCCCTGTGGATGTCTACGGGATTTCCGGCATACGCGTGCGTTCCGGTGTGAAGGCTTCTGAGGCTTTGGAGGGGTTGCCCAAAGGAATTTATATTATAAATGGAAGGAAAATCTTAAAATAGGAAACGAAATGAAAAAGAAGGTATATGTAACTCCTGAGGTTGACGCAGTGGTATTGTTGCAACAAGACATGCTTTGTGGGTCAGGAAATGGAATGGATATCCATGATGATTATTCGGATGCCGAACAGTTGTCGAACAAGAACGTTTGGGATGATATTTGGTGAATCCTTTAGCCGGAATTAGACAAAAAGCGTCAAAAACGGGTAGAAATGGTGCATAAAGTGCATTTGGATGAAAATGTCCCATTTTTTGTGCTTATCTGTCACCAATGGAATGGATGATTCGTTTTATCTTTGCCATGCGTTTCAGAAATCCTGATGTGAAGGCATTCTAAGATGATGGAGCGTACCTTGGTCTAATAAGAGAGATGCAGTTAGAAATTAGGTTAATATTGGTGTGAGTAGCCTGATATGAGGTATCCTGTGAAGGATTGAACTCATATCAGG
>NZ_CFQRNQ010000024.1:0-45698 GCF_986071375.1 Paraprevotella sp.
TCGCGTTGATGCCTTGATTCAGCACGTACTCGTCGGCCTGATATTCATGGATGCAGCGCATGTCCATCTCCATCATCCAAATCACGGGATTGAACCATTGTATGGCTTCGGCCGCCAACATCAGCATCGTGTCATAGGAATGCCGGTGGAGCACATGGGCTTTCTCATGGGCAAAGATAGCCTCACCCGCCGCGCCCTCCAAATCTTCTTCGGACATGACCACGCAACACATCCAACTGAACGGGGCCACAGGACGGGCATGGCAATAGAGCGTGATGCCGTCCTCACAGCACTCTTTCCACAAACATCCCCGGGGAATAAACCATCGCATGCGGCCGAACTGCCATAGGCGTACCGCTAACGACACGGCCACCCCGACCCAATACATTCCCACCAAGACCATGGGCCATACCGGAACAGGCGTCCCTGCCGTAACCACTACCGTAGGTAGAAAATGGCCGGTGCTGTCAAGTTGCCCGATCAGCGATGCATATACACCATCGGGTACAGCCGTCTGCCAAGAATGCCACCCTTGCCCGAACCACTCCTCCTGCGCCAACGGAAGCAAAAAAGAAGCCACCAAAATGGCAAACAATGCCATGCGGTTCAGACGATGCAACTTCTCCTTACGTAATAACAAGGTATAAGGCAGATAAAGCAACGTCAGGCAAAACGCCGACTTGATGATATAGACTAAAAAAGTTCCCATGGCCGATAAATTAAGAGACTGTTACCTTCTATTTTTGTTTCCCCAGACATTGTGTTTACGAAAATGAATCTTGCCGTTCCACCATGTCGAGCATTTCTTTCAGTTCCTTTTCTGAAATACGCTCCTCCTTGACAAAGAAACGCACCAAAGAGGAAAACGAACCTCCGAACAGGTCATCCTTCACGCCATCGAGCACTTGTCGCGTGTAATCCTTCTTCGTGATCAAAGGATAATAACACAGCGTTTTCGTACCTTTCATCTTTTCAAACCCCACATATCCTTTGTTGAGCAGGATTTTCATGAACGTGGCCACCGTGGTATAAGCCGGTTTCTTCTCACCGTACCCCTCAAGCACATCCGCTATCGTCCCTTTCATGGAAGGCAAACTCCAAAGGATATTCATGATTTGCATCTCCGCTTTCGTCAAAGTTCCTTGCTTCCCCATAATTTCTAAACCTTTAGTTATTGATACGGCAAATGTATATCTAAAGGTTTAGAAAAGCAAATCCGAATCTGTTTTTCTACACATCAGCTTACGTTTTTAACATCCATTTTTAGTAATAAGCCGCTAAGCCTTCCAGAATATGCCGCAAAATCACTACTTTTGCAATAAAAATCAAGATTACGATACCCCATGAGAATAGACATCATTACCGTTTTACCGGAATTGCTCGAAGGCTTCGTGCGTGAAAGCATATTGGGGCGCGCCCAAAAGAAAGGCTTGGTGGAAATCCATTTGCACAACTTGCGCGACTATGCCACGAATAAGTACCGCCGGGTGGACGACTACCCTTTCGGTGGCTTTGCGGGCATGGTGATGCAATGTGAACCTATAGACCGCTGCATCTCGGCCTTGAAAGCGGAACGCGACTACGACGAAGTGATTTTCACCACACCGGATGGCGAACAGTTCAACCAACCGATGGCCAACACGCTCTCCCTTTGCGAAAACCTCATCATCCTGTGCGGACATTATAAAGGAATAGACTACCGCATCCGCGAACACCTCATCACAAAAGAAGTCAGCATAGGAGATTATGTGCTGACGGGCGGAGAACTGGCTGCCGCAGTCATGACGGATGCCATCGTACGTATAGTACCCGGCGTTATCGGCGACGAACAAAGCGCCCTCTCCGATTCGTTCCAAGACAACCTGTTGGCAGCTCCTGTATATACCCGTCCTGCCGATTATAAAGGTTGGACCGTACCGGAAATCTTGCTTTCCGGGCACGAAGCCAAGATTAAGGAATGGGAACTGCAACAATCTTTCGAACGCACAAAGGCTCTGCGTCCCGATTTGCTGAAAAAGAAAGACTGACCGTCTGTTTTTCATTCAGCCCTGTCAAAAAGGAACCGGAAATATTGCCGGATTCACCGCCAAATCGTATCTTTGCCATTAAGTATTTAAATAAATAATGTAATGGGAGAACAAAAACACAACTTGTACATCATTGCAGGTTGTAACGGAGCCGGAAAAACGACTGCCAGCTTTACCGTACTTCCGGAAATGTTGGATTGCCGTGAATTCGTCAACGCCGATGAAATCGCAGCGGGACTGTCTCCGTTCAATCCCGAAGGCGTAGCCATCCAGGCGGGACGCTTGATGATAGAACGCATCATCCACCTGCTGAAAGAAGGCGAAACCTTTGCTTTTGAAACGACATTGGCCACGCGGTCTTACGTGAAACTTATCAAACAGGCACAGAAAAGAGGCTATTTCGTCACGTTGCTCTTCTTCTCGCTGAGCAGCCCGGAACAGGCCGTAAAACGGGTGGCCAAACGCGTAAGCGAAGGTGGGCACAACATCCCGCTTGACGTGATTTACCGCCGTTACGACAACGGCCTGAGCAACCTGTTCAACCTCTATATGCCCGTATGCGACTATTGGGCATTGTATGACAACAGCACCTGTCCGGCCAACAAAATAGCCTACGGATGCAAAAACGAGAGTATAACTATTATTGAACCAGCCGTATATGAAAAATTCAAAGACCAATACACCGAAGAAAACGATAATGAGCGAGGATGAGGTTTATGAAATGCAGCGCAAAATCGACGAAGGCATATACCTGGCTCAGAAACGCCTCGTAGAGCGTGCAAAACATAACCACACCACTTTGGTTATCGCCCGTGAAGGACAAGTTGTCGAAGTAAAGGCCGAGGAACTTTATCCTATCCGCAAGAATTACCGTCCCCAAATCAGGTAACGGAATCCATTCATCCGGCCCCCCTTTGCCAGACGAATGGAAAATAGAAAAAGCCGACCCAAAAGTGATTTTGAGGCCGGCTTTATACATATAGACTTGAAAAATTTACTTGTTGAACATTATCTTCCCATATGGAACAGTATACGTTTTACTCTCCAAAAGTCTTTTTTAGAGTATATAATACCAACATTGGATTTCCTGATTGCCTTAAACTATCATTCATTACAGGGTGATTTACCTTAACTCCCTTATATAAACGATCGTCACTATAACTCTCCGGATCATATTCCGAGATATATTTCCAACTTATTAGTTGATTTCCTGTCTTCATAGTCGATCTTCCGCAATCAATTTTTAGTACGGAATTGATATAATGATTCTCATAAGGCATATTAATATAATATAGCATCCTACTATATATAAAAGAAAGGCACGTGTCATTGCCTATCACACAATTTACAGTAGGCCTTACATACTTCATTCGTTCTTGTACATTCAAATCTCCATAATACCTTTTATGCAAAATTTGCTCTGTTTCCTTCTTTAATGGATAATCTAAAGATACAACCGGGACAAATTCAAAATCCTTAATTTCATACAAGGCATCCGACTGTTCCGTATGGAAGTACAGATTGTCATCATCCCTAATAAAAACAGGTTCTGTACCCGCAACATTATACATATCGCTTTCAGCTTGAAATATTTTTCTTGCCTTACCTTGTTCCAAGGTAATATAATCCACTGTTGCATTATTAGCCGAATACAATAAAAAACCTGCATCATACCAACATATTCTCCAATAATAGTCGGATAGTTTTATTTCTTGTTTGAACTTTAGGTCCTTATCTAATATTATAATTTTAGGTGGACCACATAATACACAAATACCTCCCGTTTTTGGGGACACGTCAAAATCTGTGATTTCTGCATATTCCCCTTTTCCATTTCCGGTCTTATCGTATAGAGAAACAGGTTGACCTACCGAGTCAAAAGCAACAATCGCTGCTTTCTGCTTATTATCCAAAATATACCATTTACCGTCGTACTTACGTATAGCATTGATTTCCCCCAATAAAAATGAATCTTTTTCATGAAGAGGAATAAAATCAACTTGCTCTATAAAAGAGCAAGTTGATATAGTATTATTTACTTCCGACAAATCACGTATATTAGCTTCTTCTTTTCTATCACCGCAAGAGTTACACAAGACTAAAATAGAAAGAGAGAACAATGTATGCTTCATCATAAGCCAAGGTCTTTTAAGAAATCATTACAGGTAATATCATTCCCGCATCTAACCCCATTCTGCCACCAACTTTTTTGCTGCAGCTAGGACTTAGGCTACAAATACAAAACATACTCTTTCGTCACAACCTCATATCTATAGCTGTCACTAAATTTTCCAAGCCAATGCCGCAGCACCTACCACAGCCGCTTGTGCATCATCCATTTGGGAAATCAACATCTTGGCCTTTCCTTTGAAAATGTTCTGCACATTGGCATCGTATGCCTCTTTTATAGGGTCCATAATCAGATTACCGGCTTTTGTCAGCCCACCGAAAAACACGTATGCCTCCGGGCTACAGAAGGCGGTAAAATTGGCACAAGAGCGTCCCAACAATTCACCGGTAAACTTATATACATCGCGTGCAAGTTGGTCGCCGTGCTCGGCTGCGATGGATACATCTTTCGACGTAATCTCCTCCAACGGGATTTTACGCAACTCCGTGTCGTCCGTACGCTTGGCGAGAAACTCACGAGCCGTCCGAGCCACGCCCGTGGCCGAACAATAAGTCTCCAAACACCCTTTACGACCGCAACCGCATAAGCGGGCTTCCGGAGTGGTATCCACGATCACATGCCCCAACTCTCCGGCAAACCCGTCGCAACCGTAGACCAACTCACCGTTGACCACAATACCGCTGCCCACGCCGGTACCCAAGGTAATCATGATGAAGTTCTTCATCCCTTGAGCTACCCCGTAAGTCATCTCGCCGATAGCCGCAGCATTGGCATCGTTTGTCAATACCACGGGAATCCCCAACCGGTCACTGAATTTCTTCGCAAACGGGACGATTCCTTTCCACGGCAAGTTGGGCGCCAGTTCGATATTACCGGTGTAATAGTTACCATTAGGCGCACCGATTCCCATCCCCTTGATGTTCTGGATACCGCCCACCTGTTCTATCATCGGAGCCAAAGCCGCACAAGCACTGTCCATATAAACATCCAAATCGTTCTGTCCTTTCGTCCGGATAGACGTTGAAGTCACCACGCTTCCTTCCGCATTCACAATGCCGAAAACCGAATTAGTTCCCCCTAAATCAAGCCCTATTACATAAGGTTTATTTTCCATAGCCATATAAAATACATAAAAGTTAATTATAACAGTTTTCAAAGTTAAGAAAAACAGATGTAACCGCGAAAAGAAAAAAACTCTTTTTCACGAAAAATAAAAAAAGAACGGACTTTTCTTTATAGTCTCATGAAAAAATGCCAATTTTGCACCTATTATGTGGTTTGAACCGGTTAGTACATTAGATTTAATCATAAAGGGATTGCTCATCGGCGTGGTGGCATCCGCTCCCATGGGACCTGTCGGAGTGCTTTGCATCCAACGTACACTGAACAAGGGGCGTTGGTATGGTTTCGTCACAGGAATCGGAGCAGCTTTCAGCGACATCATATATGCTTTGATAACGGGATTCGGAATGAGTTTCGTGGTAGACTTCATTGAAAACAAAGACAACATGTTCTACCTGCAGATGGCGGGCAGCATCATGCTCTTCTTTTTCGGATGGTACACTTACCGTTGCAATCCGGCGAAATCCATCCGCCCGACTTCTCCCCGTAAAGGCACGCTTATACACAATATGGTGACCGGTTTTCTGGTCACGTTTTCCAACCCACTCATCATCTTTCTGTTCGTGGCGTTGTTCGCCCGTTTCACCTTTGTCGTCCCTGACCACGTGGTACAGCAATCCTTAGGTTACTTGTCCGTGTTCGTCGGAGCCATGATATGGTGGTTCGTCTTGACTTATTTCATAGACAAAGTGCGCAGCCGTTTCGATGTCAAAGGCATCTATTTGCTGAACAGGCTCATAGGAGTGGTTGTCATTGTGGCCTCTATCGTGGGGCTTGCCGTCACGCTGACCGGTTTATCGTTATAAATATATGTATATAGCCCAACAACTGAAAGAAAAAAACATTGCCGAATACCTGCTTTATATGTGGCAGGTGGAAGATATTCTCCGTGCCCACCACTTGGATCCGGATGAACTCAAACAGAACTATCTGGCACAGTTCAGAGCCACGGAGGAAACGGAAAAAGAAATGGAAGAATGGTACAGCCATCTCATCCGCATGATGAAGGAAGAAGGCATACAGGAGGGTGGCCACCTGCAAATCAACCGGAACATCATCCTGTGGCTCACCGATTTGCACAACCAACTTTTGCAATCTTCCAAGTTCCCGTTCTATACGTCTGCTTATTACAAGGCACTCCCTTACATTATGGAACTTCGCAATAAGGGCGACAAAAAGGACATACCGGAATTGGAAAACTGTTTCGATGCCCTCTACGGCGTGATGTTGCTCCGCCTGCAACACAAACCGATAAGCGACGAGACCGCCAAGGCCGTGGCCGACATCACCAAACTTTTGGCCATGCTGTCCGACTATTATAAACAAGATAAAGCAGGCGAATTGAAATTTGAATGAACAAAAGGAAACAAATGATATGAAAAATATTTTAGTAACAGGTTGCAATGGCCAATTGGGCAATGAAATGCAGCTTTTGGCTACCGGGTATCCGGAGTTCAATTATTTTTTCACAGACGTGAAAGAGTTGGACATCACCGACGAAAATGCCGTAAAGTCATTCGTCAAGACGAACGGCATTGACTGCGTCGTGAATTGTGCGGCTTATACGGCTGTGGACAAAGCCGAAGCAGACGAAGCTTTCTGTAACATACTGAACCACATTGCTCCGGGATATTTGGCTAAAGCAGTACATGAACAAGGCGGCTACATGATACAGGTTTCTACGGACTACGTGTTCGACGGAACTACACACATCCCCTACCGCGAGGAAGAACCGACATGCCCGGCTACGGTATACGGCCGCACCAAGCTGGCAGGAGAAGAAGCCGTCATGCAGAACTGCCCTGAATCGGTCATCATCCGCACGGCATGGCTCTACTCCACTTTCGGCAACAACTTCGTCAAGACCATGTTGCGGTTAGGCCGGGAAAAAGAGACTCTCGGGGTCATCTTCGACCAAATCGGCACGCCGACTTACGCACGCGACCTGGCGGTGGCCATCTTTGCCGTACTGACACAAGATTTCGTTCCCGGAATTTACCATTTCAGCAACGAGGGAGCTATCTCATGGTACGACTTTACCAAAGCCATCCACCGCATAGCCGGCATCACCACCTGCAAGGTGCGCCCGCTCCATACGGAAGAATATCCCGCACCGGCGGCACGGCCCCACTATTCCGTACTCGACAAAACCAAAATCAAAGAGACTTACCACATCGACATTCCCTATTGGGAAGACTCGCTGGCCGAGTGTATACAGAAATTAGAACAGAATTAAACCGACGCATCGAGACGTATGAATGAAATAGAAAGAAGAAGGACTTTTGCTATTATTTCCCATCCGGACGCCGGAAAGACCACACTCACCGAAAAATTATTGCTCTTCGGCGGGCAAATCCAAGTGGCCGGAGCAGTCAAGAACAACAAAATCAAGAAAACAGCCACTAGCGACTGGATGGAAATCGAAAAACAACGCGGTATCTCGGTCACGACCTCTGTCATGGAGTTCGATTACGGGGATTATAAGGTGAACATCTTGGACACCCCGGGACACCAAGACTTTGCAGAAGATACATTCCGAACGCTGACAGCGGTAGACAGCGCCATCATTGTCGTAGACAGTGCAAAAGGCGTGGAGGCGCAGACCCGGAAACTGATGACGGTATGCCGTATGCGCAAAACGCCGGTCATCATCTTCATCAACAAGATGGACCGTGAGGGAAAAGACCCCTTCGACCTCTTGGACGAGTTGGAACAGGAATTACAGATTAAAGTACGCCCGCTCTCATGGCCCATCAACCAAGGACAGCGCTTCAAAGGAGTGTACAACATCTACGAGCAACGCCTCGACCTGTTCACGCCCGACAAGCAAAAGGTAACGGAAAAGGTGGAAGTGGACATCCACAGCGATGCACTCGAAAACCACGTAGGCGATGCCGATGCAGAAAAGTTACGCATGGACCTGGAACTGGTAGACGGGGTTTATCCGTCATTCGATGTAAACACTTACCTGAATGGCGAAGTGGCACCTGTTTTTTTCGGGTCGGCCTTGAATAACTTCGGTGTGAAAGAGTTGTTGGACTGCTTCGTAAAGATAGCTCCCAGCCCACACCCCATACAGGCGGAAGAACGCATGGTGCGCCCGGAAGAGCCGAAGTTCAGCGGCTTCATCTTCAAAATCACAGCCAACATCGACCCGAACCACCGTTCGTGTATCGCCTTCTGCAAGGTATGTTCCGGCAAGTTCGTGCGCAACGCGCCTTACCTGCATGTACGCCAAAACAAGACGCTGCGCTTTTCTTCGCCCACACAGTTCATGGCTCAAAAGAAGAGCACCATCGACGAGGCTTGGCCCGGCGACATCGTGGGACTGCCGGACAACGGCATATTCAAGATCGGCGACACGCTGACCGAAGGAGAGATGATACATTTCCGCGGACTGCCAAGTTTCTCTCCCGAAATGTTCAAATACATCGAGAATGCCGACCCCATGAAGACCAAGCAACTGAACAAGGGTATCGAACAGTTGATGGACGAGGGCGTGGCACAGCTCTTCGTCAACCAGTTCAACGGACGGAAAATCATCGGTACGGTAGGACAGTTGCAGTTTGAAGTAATACAATACCGCCTGGAGAACGAGTACAATGCCCAATGCCGTTGGGAACCCGTCAGCCTGTACAAGGCGTGTTGGATAGAAAGCGATGACGAAGCACAGCTGGAAGCCTTCAAAAAGCGCAAGTACCAGTTCATGGCCAAGGACCGCGAAGGCCGCGACGTTTTTTTGGCCGACAGCAACTACGTTCTCCAGATGGCACAGAGCGACTTTGAGCACATCAAATTCCATTTCACTAGCGAATTTTAAAGTTTAAACCAAACCAACGGACATGAATAGAGAAGAAGACATCAGACAGGCAGTAGAAGTCATGCGCCGGGGTGGCGTCATCCTCTACCCTACGGACACGATATGGGGCATCGGTTGCGATGCCACCAACGAAGAGGCGGTACGCCGTGTGTACGACATCAAGAAGCGCGACGACAGCAAGGCACTCATTTGCTTGGTAGACTCCGACCATCGGTTGCAGCGTTACGTAAGCGACGTGCCCAACGTGGCTTGGGACTTGATAGAATATGCCACCCGTCCGCTCACCATCATTTTCGACAAGGCCAAGAACTTGGCCCCCAACCTGTTGGCCGAAGACGGCAGCGTGGGAATACGCGTCACCCGTGAAGAATTCAGCCGAGAGTTGTGTTACCGTTTCCAGAAAGCCGTCGTGTCCACCTCAGCCAACGTGAGCGGCGAGCCTTCGCCGGCTTGTTTCGATGACATCAGCGACGAGATAAAAAACGCGGTAGACTACATTGTGCAAAGCCGCAGGAAAGAAAAGACAAAAGCAGCTCCCAGTAGCATCATCAAATTGCGTCCGGACGGCGAAGTGACCATCATCAGGAAATAAGCGGAAGGAGCTATGAACGCGGTAAAAAGGAATTTCACATTTTTCGAACGCCTGTTCATCTGGCGGCGGATGAATTTCAGCGAACAGAAATTCATCCTGATAATTAGTTTGGTGGTCGGTGTACTGACCGCTTTCGCCGGACTCTTCCTGAAATGGCTCATCCATCAGATACAATACCTCCTGACCTACCGTTTCGATGCCACTGGTTCCAACGCCCTTTACCTGGTGTATCCCGTCATCGGCATTTTCCTGACGGGACTGTTCGTCCGCTATGTCGTAAAGGACGACATCAGCCATGGTGTCACCAAGATTCTCTTCGCCATCGCACGCAAACAAAGTAAAATCAAGGTCCACAACACCTGGTCAAGCGTCATAGCCAGTGCCATTACCATCGGGTTCGGAGGTTCCGTAGGGGCAGAAGCCCCCATCGTGCTCACCGGTTCGGCCATCGGCTCCAATCTCGGACGCCTGTTCCGCATCAACAGCAAGACCCTGATGCTTTTGGTGGGTTGCGGAGCGGCAGGTGCCGTGGCAGGCATCTTCAAAGCCCCGATTGCCGGGCTTGTATTCACCCTCGAAGTCCTCATGATAGACCTCACGATGGGAGCTTTGCTGCCTTTGCTGATTTCATGCGTGACGGCGGCCGGAGTGACATTCGCCGTATCGGGTACGAACACTATCTTTGAGTTCCATCTGCAAAACGGATTCGCCGTAGACAAAATACCGGCCTACATCCTTTTGGGCATCTTCTGCGGATTGGTATCGCTCTATTTCACCCGCACGATGAACTCGCTGGAAGACATCTTCCGCAAATATTCCAACCCTTACGTCAAGCTCCTCATCGGCGGAGCCACGCTGAGCATCCTTATTTACCTTTTCCCTTCGTTGTACGGAGAAGGCTACGACCTTATCAACCTGCTGCTGAACGGGAACGGCGCGAAAGACTGGGACACGGCGATGGACAGTTCGCTGTTCTACGGACACGGCAACCTGTTGTTGCTTTACCTGGCGTTGGTACTTATCTTCAAAGTCTTCGCCTCCACGGCCACCAACGGTGGCGGAGGTTGTGGCGGTATTTTCGCCCCCAGCCTGTTTTTGGGTTGTATCTCTGGCTTTATTTTCGCCCGCCTTTGGAACTTCTACCGTTGTCTGGGCATTTACTTGCCCGAACGGAATTTTGCCATGATCGGCATGGCGGGACTGATGAGCGGTGTCATGCACGCCCCACTGACAGGCATATTCCTTATCGCGGAACTCACCGGAGGCTATCAGCTATTCATGCCCCTGATGATCGTATCCGTCTGTGCCTACCTGACCATCATTTCTTTCGAGCCCCACAGCATCTATTCCATGCGTTTGGCCAAGAAAGGCCAGTTGCTCACGCACCATAAAGACCGCGCCATACTCACGCTGATGAGTCTCGACTCGGTTATCGAGAAATACGACGAATACCTGTATCCGGACATGGATTTGAGCGAATTGGTAAAAACCATCTCGGCTTCGCGCCGCGACGTGTTCCCGGTGGTGGACCGCCAGCACCGTCTGGTGGGTATCATTTATCTGGACGATGTCCGCCCCATCATGTTCCGGCAGGAATTGTACCACCGTTTCCAAATCGGCCAACTGATGAAAGAGCCGGTGGCTCGCCTGAACATTGACGACTCCATGGACGTAGTGCTGCTCACGTTAGACAAGACTCAGGCTTGGACGCTCCCGGTAGTAGACACGGAAGGCACGTTCATGGGCTTCATCCGCAAGTCGCACGTGCTGACCCTTTACCGTAAGACCCTGGCCGACTTATCCGACGACTAAAAACTAAAGACATGAAAAAGAAAGAAGATTTGAGAATTGTATATATGGGCACACCGGAGTTCGCGGTGGAGAGCCTGAAATGCTTGGTAGAAGGAGGTTACAACGTGGTCGGTGTCGTCACCATGCCGGACAAACCGATGGGCCGCCACCAGGACGTACTGCAAGCCAGCCCCGTGAAACAGTACGCTGTGGAACACGGCCTGCGTATCTTGCAACCGGTCAAGCTGAAAGACGAAACCTTTGTGGAAGAACTCCGCTCCCTACGTGCCGACCTACAAATCGTGGTAGCTTTCCGCATGTTGCCCGAAGTAGTGTGGAACATGCCTCCCATGGGTACATTCAACCTGCATGCGTCGTTGTTGCCGCAATACCGTGGGGCCGCCCCCATCAACTGGGCCGTCATCAACGGCGAAACGGAAACGGGCATCACCACGTTCTTCCTCAAACATGAAATCGACACCGGCGAGGTCATCCAACAAGTGCGCATCCCGATTGCGGACACCGACAATGTGGGCGTGGTGCACGACAAACTGATGGAACTCGGCGGCCGGTTGGTAGTGGAGACGGTAGACCACATCTTGGCCGATGCCGTCCGCCCCATACCGCAAGAAACGATGGCAGTGGAAGGCCCGTTGCACCCGGCACCGAAAATCTTCAAGGAGACGTGCCGGATGGATTGGCAGGGCAAGACGCTCAAGCAACTGTATGATTTCGTACGCGGCTTGTCGCCCTACCCTGCCGCGTGGAGCGAGATGAAGGACGAAGCCACAGGCAAGGTTTATACCCTTAAAATATACGAAACGGAGAAAGAGCCGTGTGCGTGCCACGAACCGGCGGGCAAAGTGGTCAGCGACGGAAAGACCTACCTGAAAGTGGCCGTAGACGGAGGTTACCTCCGCCTGAAGGAAATCCAACTGACGGGCAAGAAAAGGATGCGCACAGAAGACTTCCTGCGGGGTTTCCGTATGCCGGAAAATCTCCTCATGCTATAGAATCCGTAAAGGAAATTCAACGCCCGAATCGTTCGCCGCAGAACGGAAAATCAATCTCAGGAGATTGAAAAATCGTTCGCCTGAGATTGAAAAATCGTTTGGCGCAGAAAAAAACAACGCCTTGCATAGATTGACACATTTCCTGCAAGGCGTTTTTATTCCACTGTATTACAATGATTTACCAAATTAAAACCCACAAGTTTCCCACGACTCGTTTTTGTAAATCATTCGGCATGTCATCTATCGCCGTAGATGACCGGCACGGGCTATCAGGCATTTGTCTTCCGATAACTCCACACGGCTACTCCGGCAAACACCGACATGAAACACAGCATCTTGCCGAACTGCGGCCACAAGTCGGTCAGCCCGCATCCCTTCAGGAAAATCATACGCATGACCTGAATAAAATAGGTCAACGGATTGAAAGCCGCTATCCACTGCGCCCAGTCCGGCATGCTGCGCACGGGGGTGAACAAGCCACTCATCAGGATGAATACCATCAGGAAGAAAAACATGACGAACATGGCCTGCTGCATCGTGGCAGAATAATTGGAAATAACCAACCCGAAACCCGACATCGTAAGAATGTAAATGCACGAGAAGAAATATATCAGCCACAAACTGCCTGACGGCACAATGCCGTAGAGCACGGCGGACAACACCAAGCCGATAGACAGGACCACCAGCCCCACAATCCAGTAAGGCACCAATTTAGCCAGGATGAACACGAACTTGTTGAGCGGCGTGACGTTCAACTGTTCAATCGTGCCCACCTCTTTTTCGCTCACGATATTCAATGCAGGAAGAAAGCCGCAAAGCAACGTCAGCATCATGATGAGCAAAGCCGGTACCATGAACACTTTATAATTCAGATGCGGATTATACAAGTTAAGTACGGACAAACGGGTCATACCCGTGCCTCCCAATTCCTGATTCACGAAATCGTTTACCACCGTAGAAAGGTAAGAACTGCCCAGTCCACCTTTGGTTCCGTTGATGGCATTGGCCGAAATCTGAAGTTCCACGGGGCGCCCCGTGCCTAAAAATTTGGCAAAGTCACGCGGAATCTCCAGAATAACATCCGCCTCTCCGCGCTCCACGCTCTCCAATGCACGGCCGTAATCCGGCGCGTTCTCCACCAATTTGAAATAATCCGTGGAAGCCACTTTCTCCACCAGACGGCGCGACAAGGCAGAATGGTCCAAGTCTACCACAGCTAGGTTGTTGTACTTGATTTCAAGATTGGCTGCCCACGGCATCAGAATCATCATCATGCAGGGAAACACCAAAATGAGCCGGGGGATGATGGGATTCCTCCGCATTTGCTTGAACTCCTTTTCTATTAAATATTTCAGTACCATAAGTTTTCCTCTTTTACGTCCGTATTATTCTAGCCTTTCCTTGAATTTCTTCAAGCTCAGCCCGATGAGCAAAGCCGCCATGCCGGACAGTATCAACGCCTCATGCCATACGGCGGCCATGCCCAAGCCTTCTATCATCACCTTCTTCACGGCCTGTATGTACCACCTTGCCGGAATGATATTGGAAATCCACTGCAGGACAGCCGGCATGCTCTCTATGGGAAAAATCATGCCTGAAAGCAACATGACAGGCATCATCAGTCCCATACCCGACACGATCATGGCCGCCACTTGGTTTTGTACCACACATGAAATGAGCAATCCCAACGACAGAGCCACCGCAATCAGAAGGAGGCTCAGGAAAGACAGCGTCCAGAGGCTGCCCTCCACCGGCACATGCAGCACGTAGACCGACAGCAGCAATATCGTGGCCAGATTGACGCAAGAAAGTACCAAGTAGGGTACGGCCTTGGCCAGAATGATAAAAATAGGCCGGATGGGCGACACCAACAGGACTTCCATCGTACCGGTCTCTTTCTCTCGTACAATGGAAATGGAAGTCATCATCGCGCAAATCAGCATCAGTATCAGCCCCATCACGCCGGGTACGAAATTATAGGCACTCTTCATCTGAGGATTGAACAAGAGGTGCGTCTGCACCTCCAATCCGGCTTGCTGTCCTTCCTGCAGGGCTTGCCCAATGATGCCCTGCACATAACCGGACATCATATTCCCCGTATTCGGATCCGTAGCATCCACCACCAGTTGTATACCGGATTCACCCGTACGCAAGTTTTCATCAAAGTCAGGCGTGAAAGCCACCACGATGTCCGCTTCGTCATGCCGGAACACGGACTCTATCTCAGAAGCCGATGATAAATATCTTACGACTGAGAAATAACGGTTTTCATCTATCCGCTCCGTAATACGCGTTGTGACGGCATCTTTCGACGGGTCGAGCACAGCCACACGACTGTGGTTGATTTCCGTAGTAATGGCAAAACCGAACAAAATGATTTGCAACACCGGCATGCCCAACAATATCAGCATCGTCCGCCTGTCGCGGAAAATGTGGAAAAACTCTATCTTGATAAAAGCCCAAAACTGTTTCATCTTCATTGAATAATTTACTCACGCTCGGCAGACACCGAACAAGTTCGGTCTGCACTCTCTTACCCGCAAATTTCTGCATTACGTGTGGCCTCACGGGCCAAACGGTGAAACACTCCATCCATGTCTTTTTCTCCGAAAGTACGTTTCAAGCCTTCGGGCGTATCCAATGCCCGTATCTTTCCGTCCACCATGATGGACACTCGACCGCAAAATTCGGCCTCGTCCATATAGTGCGTTGTGACGAAGATGGTGATACCCTGATCGGCTGCCTGATAAATCAATTCCCAGAACTGGCGCCGTGTCCTTGGGTCTACCCCTCCGGTCGGTTCGTCGAGAAACACGATGTCCGGACGATGGAAAGTAGCCACAGAAAAAGCCAACTTTTGTTTCCATCCCAAGGGCAACGACTTGACCATCGTGTTCCGCTCTGCTTCCAGTCCCAACGTATGCAGCACTTCGTCCGTGCGACGGGCTATCACCTCGTCCGAGAGTCCATAAATACCGGCAAACAGGCGAATGTTTTCCCACACCTTCAGGTCGTCGTACAACGAGAACTTCTGGCTCATGTAACCGATATGTTTCTTGATTTCTTCCTGTTGGGTGTTGATGTCGAAACCGGCCACGCGCCCCGTGCCCGACGTGGGATAAGACAAGCCGCACAGCATGCGCATGGCTGTGGTCTTGCCTGCCCCGTTCGCCCCGAGGAAACCGAAGATTTCGCCTTTCCCCACACGGAAGGAGATGTGGTCTACAGCCGTGAACGTCCCGAACCGTTTCACCAAATCGTGCACCTCGATGGCACATTCCGACTGGGCTCCGGCCGGTTCGCGTTGCAAGCCCGGCGGACACAGGATACCGGCAAACCGTTCCAACATGACGGTGGGGGTATCTATCCCCTTGACCGCACCGCCGTAGAGGAATGCCATACGGTCGCAACTCCGTATCTCGTCGAGATAAGGTGTAGAGACGATGATGGTGATGCCTTCCCGCTTCAGCCGCCGCAACATTTCCCAAAATTCCTTGCGCGAGACAGGGTCTACCCCTGTGGTCGGCTCATCCAATAACAAAACCACCGGTTTATGAATCAACGCACAGCTCAAAGCCAGTTTCTGTTTCATTCCGCCGGAGAGTTTCCCTGCGCGGCGGGTCTTGAACGGCTCGATCTGCTTGTATATGTCTTCCACCAGATGGTAATTCTCACGTACAGACGTACCGAACAACGTGGCAAAAAAGTCCAGGTTCTCCTCCACCGTCAGGTCGGGATACAGGGAAAACCGGCCCGGCATATAACCGACGCAAGCACGCAACTTGCGGTAGTCCCCCACAACGTCCTGCCCGTCCACCGTAATCCGCCCGCTCTCCGGACACAGCAAAGTGGCCAACATGCGGAACAGCGTGCTTTTCCCGGCTCCGTCCGGTCCTATCAGTCCGAAGATTTCTCCGGGTCTGACCTCGAAAGAAACGTCGTCCAAAGCCCGTACGCTGCCGTAATGTTTGGACACGCCCTCTACCTTCACAATGGATTCCATGACACCTTAGTTGAATTTGACTTCGCCATACATGCCCAACTTCAGAAAGCCGTCGTTTTCCACGGCTATTTTCACGGCGTACACCAGATTCGCCCGTTCGTCACGCGTCTGTATGGTTTTAGGCGTAAATTCGGCCTGTCCGGATATCCACGTGATTTTTCCCTTGTATTCCTTACGGTCTTCCGCTCCATAATCAGCGTAGACTTTCACCGCCTGCCCCAATTTTACCGCAGAGAGTTGGTCGCCACCCACATACGCCCGCAAAAAGACATGCTTCATGTCCGCCACTTTAAACAAGGGTTTGCCTTGAGCCGTCACTTCGCCCCGTTCCGCATACTTCGTCAGCACCGTACCGGAAATAGGACTGACGATACGGCATTTCTCCAGTTGGTCTTCTGTCTGCCGTATCTGTATCTCTGCGGCATCCCCTTCTTCCGTCACGCCTTGGTTGCCGAGATTCAAAGTAGACAGCTGGGCTTCCAACTGCTTTTTCAGCACGGCCAGTTGCGACTCCACGTCGTCCACCTGCTTTTGCGTACCGGCATTCTGCGCCAACAGGTTCAGGCTGCGCTTTCTTTCCAGTTCGGCCTTTGCAATCTGTTCCCGAGTGGCAGCTACCTGCTTGGCCACATCCGCCCTACGGCTACCGATGGAACGCATTTGGGCTTCCAGTTGGCACTTTTTCAGGTGAAGTTGCACGGAATCCACATATCCCACCTGTTGCCCCAACTCCAACACATCGCCTTCTTCCAGATTCAATGCCATGATTTTGCCGTTGGCTTCGGAAGACACGATGACTTCCGTGGATTCGAAGATTCCTGTGGCGTCGAAATCCGTGTCTGCCCCGCTGCACGCCGCAAACAATCCCAACAAGGCCGCGCCGCAAATGTCCCGGGCTCCCCGTTTGAATCCATACTCCGTCTTTCCTACGGCGACCGGACTGTCCAACCCGCCCCGCCATAACTTATTCCAAATGTCCATATTCATTCTACTTTTAATGATTCATCGTATATTTGATATCATATAAGGCTTGCAAGCGTTGTATCTCATGCAGGGCCTTGGCCTGCTTGGCCTGATCTTCGGCCGTCACTTCACGCAACATTTCCGTCACGGTGAGCGTGCCGTTCGCGACCTTGGCTTCGGCCGACTTCCGGATGTTGGTGCGTAACCTTATCAACTCGTCGTCATTCTTCATCAAGGTATCTATCTTCTCCACCGTACGCCAATGCTGCGCCGCCTCCATCCGGTTGTTCAAGCGGAATACAGCCTCCTGCACGTCGATGTCATCGCGACTTGCAGCCAACAGCCTTTTGTCGTTCTTCCGCGTGTACAAGTCGCTGATATTCCAACTCAACCGTAGTCCGGCAATGTAATAAGGTTCAAACCCTCCTTTCAGCATGTTCAGCCCGGGGTCGCCGTAGGCTCCTTGGGCGAATACTCCCAACTTGGGCATATAACGGGCTGTCAAACCTTTCTCCTGTACGGACAACTGCCGCCTTTGCGATTCATAAAGCGACAATTCCGGCCTGCGGTTTTCCTCCAACGGCTCCACAGTGACAGACGGCTTGACCAACCGTTCCGCATCAATCCCTTTCCGGCCGGTCAGCAATCCCAACACCTCGGCATACGCTTTACGATTGACACGTAGCTCACTCTCTGTCTGTCGGGCATTCAGTTGCTCTACAGCTACGGCATCCAGGTCGGCCTGATTGGCCACTCCTTGCTGTATACAAGCCTGTACCTGCTTGTAATTACGTACCAACTGAGCTTGCAACAAAGTATTTTGTACCAACTGTGCATCTATGAGCAACATGCCGAAGAATAATTGGTTCACCCGGTCGTCCAAGGCATAAAGGTTTACTTCTAGCTGTCCCTTCTGCACCTCGGATTTGGCCCGGGCCTCCTCTTTACGGTTACGTACGACTCCCCCGTCCCAAATCGTCTGGTTCAGCTCCAATACCAGTTGATACTGGTCCTTGTCCAAACCGAACTCTACCCCCGGAATACTAAAGGGCATCTTCGTCACGTCCGACTGATATGAAGCCTTTCCCGAAAAGCTCAGTTGGGGAAAATAACTTTTCGTGGCATTCTCCACGGTGAAATCCTTTGTACGCTCAATCAAATCGAACTGCCGTACCAAAGGATAGTTCTCCCGCGCTGCACGATAACACGCCTCCAACGTCAACTGGGCACTCAGCGTCCCCTGCAAGGCACACATTCCCATGGCCCATACCCAAAAACGTTTCATAGTCTTTATCATTTTCTTAACCTGCTTAATATCATCTCCACGTTCTCTTCCCGGCGACGCGCCACGAACAAGCGCACGTCCTCTTCGCTCATGCCGAATGCCTCGCGAGCTACCGGCAGACCTACAAACGACATGATATTCAACGAAACTATGGAAAACAACAAATCTGCCGTCCCCATAGCCCGTATCTCCCCACGCTTCAAAGCACGCTCCATTTCGTAAGATAATTTCTGCCGTGTCTCAGCGACAGCCTCCAACAGGATAGGCAAATACATACGGCGACGCTCCTCGTTCAGGTGGATTTCATTCAGTAGAAAAAGTGGAAGCCTCGGGTTGGCTGCAATGAAATCGAAATGCGTCCCAATCAAGTCTTCCAACTGCCTTAAAAAAGGCTTTCCGTCCTCAAATGTGGCACACAAGGAACGCGACATGACCTGCACCTTCTCCTGGAATATCCGTTCAAACAGTTTCTCTTTCGTCCGGTAGTAATAATGTAGCATGGCATGCGTCACGCCTGCGGCCTGCGCAATATCGGTTGTTTTGGCCAACGCAAAGCCTTTGTCGAGAAACTCCTTTTCAGCAGCCTGCAAAATGGCCTGTTCTGTATTGTCTTCCTTCTTCATAATAACATTTATGTTTAACATTATTGTTAATTACTGGGCAAAGATAGAGATTTGCATGAAGAGTGCAATAAAAATTCCGGAAGAAAGCTTATCGTTTAACTAATATTACCACCTGTTAAACCTACGCAAACAAGAGTGGCCACGAACTTCCCCTGAGAAAAAGTCCGTGGCCGCCAACAACCATGAAAACAAAAAAATATCGCTCTTAATACGAACGGGCAATCAGTACACGGCATTTGGCCGGTTTCCCGCTCACCATATCCACACCCGGAGTCTGCTCGAACTCAAACGGCACGCAACGGATAGTGGCTTGCGTGTCTTCTTTGATTTTTGCCTCCGTTTCGGCCGTGCCGTCCCAATGGCAAAGGAAGAAACCGCCTTCTTTTACGCGCTCCTTGAATTCTTCGTAATTGTCACATTCATAAATATGAGCATCACGATAGGATTTTGCCTTGGCGTAGATGTTATCTTGTATTTCGTCTAACAAAGTCTTTACATAGTCCTCTATGCCGTCGCACGTACGGGTTTCCTTTTCCAACGTGTCGCGCCGCATGACCTCTACCGTATTGTTCTCCAAATCGCGCCCTCCCATGACCAAACGCACCGGCACACCTTTCAGCTCATAATCGGCAAACTTGAAGCCGGGACGCTTGTTGTCGGCATTGTCATACTTCACGGAAATGCCCAATGCACGAAGACGGGCAACGATGCCTTCCACTTTTTCGTCGATGGCTTTCAGCTGTTCCGCATTCTTATATATAGGAACAATGACCACTTGAATGGGAGCCAACTTCGGCGGCAATACCAAACCGTTGTCATCGGAATGCGTCATGATGAGCGCACCCATCAAACGGGTGGACACTCCCCAGGAAGTAGCCCAGGCATATTCCAACTTATTGTCTTTATTGATAAACTGCACATTAAATGCCTTTCCGAAGTTCTGTCCCAAAAAATGCGACGTACCGCTCTGCAAAGCTTTCCCGTCCTGCATCATGGCTTCGATGGTATAAGTGTCCAAAGCGCCGGCAAAACGTTCCGTCTCGCTCTTCACGCCCTGCACGACGGGCACGGCCATGTATTGCTCGGCAAAATCGGCATATACTTTCAACATCTGCTTGGCACGTTCCTCAGCTTCTTCACGCGTGGCATGTGCCGTATGTCCTTCTTGCCATAAGAACTCGGCCGTGCGGAGGAAAAGCCGGGTACGCATTTCCCAACGCATCACATTGCACCATTGGTTGCAAAGGATGGGCAGGTCGCGGTAGCTCTGAATCCAATTTTTATAAGTATTCCAAATGATAGTCTCGGAAGTAGGACGGATTATCAGTTCCTCCTCGAGCTTGGCCGCCGGGTCTACCACCACGCCGGTCTTGTCCTCGTTGGTCTTCAAGCGATAGTGCGTCACCACGGCACATTCCTTGGCAAATCCCTCTACATGTTCGGCCTCTTTACTCAGAAACGATTTAGGAATCAGCAGCGGGAAATAAGCGTTTTGCACACCGGTCTCCTTGAATTTATCATCCAATACCCGCTGCATCTTCTCCCAAATGGCATAACCATAAGGCTTTATCACCATACATCCTCTTACGTCCGACTGTTCGGCCAAATCGGCTTTCACCACCAATTCGTTATACCATGAAGAATAATTCTCACTTCTTTTGGTCAAATCTTTAAGTTCCTTAGCCATAATCAATATCTATAAACAGTTTGCAAAATTAGCAAAAAGTTTCCTTTTCATGCGGCTATTCGGTAGAAAATATCTAATTTTGCTCATGATTTAAAAATTCAAAAAGTTATAACTATGAAAGGATTGAAGTTTTGCGCACTCGTACTGAGTGCAGGTATGCTTTTAAGCAGTTGTGGAGGAAACATGAACAATACCGGCAAGGGGTCACTGATCGGTGCCGGCGGTGGTGCTGCCTTGGGTACATTGATTGGAACCTTGGCATCCAGCAATAAAGGCAAAGGAGCCGGAATCGGTGCTGCTGTGGGCGTAGCCGTGGGTGCAGGTGTAGGTGCGTTAATCGGAAAGAAAATGGATAAAGCCAAAGCTGCGGCGCAACAAGTGGAAAACGCGCAAGTGGAAAGCGTAACAGATGCCAACGGCTTGCAAGCAGTGAAAGTAACGTTCGACTCTGGTATCCTGTTCAACACCAGCAGTTCGGCTTTAAGCAGCAATGCTACCGCTTCATTGGCCAAATTTGCCAGCACGGTATTGAATGTAAACAAGGACATGGACGTGGCGATTAAAGGGTATACCGACAATCAGGGATGGAAAAACAGCACGGCAGCCCAAAGCGTGCAAAAAAATATGGACCTGTCATTGCAACGGGCTAATTCCGTTTCCAATTACCTGAAACAATGCGGAGTCTCGTCTACACAGATAACTTCGGTGGAAGGTTTGGGAGAAGCTGACCCCGTAGCCGACAACAGTACGGCTGCCGGACGCGAGCAGAACCGCCGTGTGGAAGTTTATTTGTACGCCAGTGAAAAAATGATTCAGGAAGCCCAAGCTCAGGCAGGCAACTAATCGGAAAGATGAAAAAAATTCAGAAACTGATTCAATGGATTGTACTCTCGTTCTTCGGGAGTACAATCTTTTTTGTTATCCTCTACCGTTTTGTCCCTGTACCTGTTACCCCGCTCATGTTCATCCGCTGTGCACAACAGGTCGGACGGGGCGAAAAAATCAGATTGAAACACCATTGGGTTCCTTTGGATGAAATGTCCAAATACTTACCCGTAGCCGTCATGGCTTCCGAAGACCAACGGTTTCTTCAGCACCACGGTTTTGATGTAATAGAAATCCAAAATGCCGTGGAAGAACGTATAGCCGGGAAACGCAGACGCGGGGGTAGCACCATCAGTCAGCAAACTGCCAAAAACGTGTTTTTATGGCCGACTTCCTCTTGGGTCAGAAAAGGACTGGAAGCATACTTCACGGCTTTAATCGAATTATGTTGGAGCAAACAACGGATTATGGAAGTCTACCTGAACTCCATCGAAATGGGCGACGGCATATATGGCGCCGAAGCCGTGGCACAACAACATTTCGGGCGTCCTGCCGAGAAACTTACGCGTGCCAACTGTGCATTGATAGCCGCCACATTACCCAATCCGCTTAAATACAGTTCCAAAGACCCGTCACGGTACATGCTGAAACGGCAGACGGCCATCATGCGGCAAATGAAACACATCGACCTGTTCAAATGACACGTACCACCCGCACTCCTAATTGGGAGGGGTGTTTCTTCATGTACTCGCTCAATGTCATGGATTCCAACACCACTTTCTTATGGATACTGGAAGCATTGAGCAAGTGAAGGCTTCCCTTCTGCCACACGGCCAATCCCAAATGCGATGTGTCCAACCCTTTCTTTCGGGTCACGATAGCTAAAATATCTCCATCGTGAATCGCCCCCAACACGCCTTTCCCCTTGTCCAACAGCGACAAAGGCACGTACCTCACTGAAACACCTTCCAACTTTTGTTCATTTTTGCGGATACGGCTTATCTCGCTTGCCTTTCCTTTCAACATCGGATACGCACCTGGATGCGTACTCATATAATCCAAACGCAGACGTTGTACGGCAATGAAAGGCCGATAACCCTCGCTTTTTTCTCCTTTTATTTCCTTCACGATGCCCTGCCTTTCATTACTCGCTATCCATTCGCTAAAATAATGGTTACGGGAAGAATATCCGTTCAACTGCCCTCCGCTATAACGTATTTTTTCCAGATTCCGGCAAAAAGAAACAAATGTGGGATGCTCTTCTCTTACGGCCAGAGTCAAAGCCACCACATTCTCGACCAACGTCGTACAGTCCAACTGACGTAAATTGACAACCAACTCTTCGGCCGGATTTACTTCGAGAGTAGAAGCCACGTAAGGCACCCCGATGAATTGCTCCGCAAAAAACAAAGTCAGGTTTGTTCCTCTCGTTTGTTTTTTTCCGGCATCAAGGAGTTGCACCACTTTCAACGAATCTTCTTTCGTATAAGTCAGTGCCGACAGGCTTAATGGACACATCATCGCCCCTCCGACGAACAGTCCTAACATTCGATGTGACATCATATCATTTTAAAAGGTTGCAGACAAAGTTAAGATAAAAACCTGATAAGGCATCCGAAAAAAAGCGTAATTTTGCAGTATGAAAAAGATAACCGTACTCTTAAGCCTGCTATGTTGTGTATCGGCAACAACTGCACAACGGCATGAAATCCTGGACCGTCAACTGCACACCCTGCAAGTCGTCGTAAATGACGACCCGTTGCAGCCTCCCATCATGAACTTGGGGGGGGGTAATCATCTGGAAATCGGTTTCGACGAGTTCTCACACGAATACCACCGCTATATATATAAGGTGGAACATTGCAATGCAGACTGGTCCCCATCGACAGAAATCTTTGAATCCGACTACATGAACGGGTTCAACGGGGAACCGATAGAAGACTACGAGAAAAGCTTCAATACGACCGTGCTTTACACCCATTACTCACTACGGATTCCGAACGAAAACATTTCGCTCAAGTTGTCCGGTAACTATAAACTCACGGTCTACAACGACGAGGGCGACGAACCTGTCCCCGTCCTTACGGCCTGTTTCAGTCTGGTGGAACCGGGCGTAGGAATAGGAGCTACCGTCAGTACCAATACGGACATAGACTTCAACAAATCCCACCAACAAGTGGATTTCTCCGTCAACTACGGGTTGGTAAAAGTCATCGACCCACATCGTGAACTGAAAACCGTAGTGATGCAAAACCGCCGGTGGGATAACTGTGTGGTCAATCCCAAGCCCAACATCCAGGCTGCCAATAAGATTGAATTCACGCACAACCGCCAACTGATTTTCCCGGCAGGCAACGAATACCACAAATTCGAGATTCTGGACGTACATGTCCCTACACTGAACGTAGACCGGATGGAATGGTTCGACCCGTATTACCACGCCACGCTCTATCCCAATCAAACCGCCCGGAATTATCTGTATGACGAAGACCAAAACGGTGCCTTTATCATCCGCAACAGCGACGACGAAGACGTGGCCACCACTTGCGACTATGTATTCACGCATTTCACCTTGAAAAGTCCTCAACTGCCCGGCGGAGAAGTCTACCTGAACGGAGAATGGACTTACAACCGCTTCATCCCCGAATACCGCATGACATACAACCGGGAAACACAGGCCTACGAAGCCACCGCCCTCCTGAAACAAGGATATTATAATTATAATTATCTCTTCGTGCCGGACGGCGACACCCAAGGAAACAGCGGACGGACGGACGGGAACTTTTATGAGACGGAAAACGAATACATCATCTTGGTATACCATCGCCCTAACGGAGGGCGTTACGACAAACTGGTCGGTTACCGCCGCATGAATTTCAAGATTAACGGAAAATAAAACAGAAACCTATGAAAATAACTGTATTAGACGGCTACGGCTTAAACCCCGGCGACCTTTCCTGGGAGCCTATCGCACAATTAGGAGAACTGACAGTGTTTCCACGGACTTCGGCCGAAGAATTTTATGCACACGCCGAAGGAGCAGATATCTTGCTAACGAACAAGACCCTCATCACAGCTGAACACATCGACCGTTTGCCGGATCTGAAATATATCGGCATATTGGCTACGGGCTACAACGTGGTAGATACCGAAGCTGCCCGCAAACACGGGATTCCCGTCTGCAACATCCCGGCATACAGTACCCGTTCGGTAGCCCAAATGGTCTTCGCCCTCCTACTGGCCATTACCAACCGCGTGGAACATTATGCCGAAGAAAACCGTAAGGGACGTTGGAGCCGCAATACGGACTTTTGCTATTGGGACACGCCTCTCATGGAACTGTCCGGTAAGAAAATGGGTATCGTGGGACTCGGGCATACCGGCATGGCTACCGCACGCATAGCCTTGGCTTTCGGCATGGAAGTATATGCCTGTACCTCCAAAAGCCCTCTTCAGTTGGGTACCGACATTCGGAAGTCCACAATGGAAGAGCTGTTCTCCGCATGCGATGTCATCAGCCTGAACTGTCCGCTCACCCCGGAGACCCACCATTTGGTGAACCCGCACACCTTGGCGCTCATGACACCGGGAGCCATCCTTATCAATACCGGACGCGGCCCGTTAGTGGATGAAGAGGCGGTAGCAGAAGCCCTTAGAAACAACACCCTTGCCGCATACGGTACAGACGTGACAAGCACCGAACCGCCATCGGCAGACCATCCCCTGCTTTCAGCCCCTAATGCCTATCTTACCCCGCATATCGCTTGGGCCACACGGGAAGCCCGCCTGCGGCTCATGGGCATTTGTGAAGAAAACATCCGTGCATTCCTACAAGGTAAACCGCAAAATGTCGTAAATCCATGACAGAATATATCCTGCATCTCCTGCAAATGATGGGGACGACCCTCCGGTTACCGGTTTCATTCGTCGTGATAGAATTTATCGGTACAATGGCATTCGCCATTTCGGGCATCCGACTGGCTTCGGCCAAACAATTTGACTGGTTCGGCGCATATATCGTAGGTACGGCCACGGCTGTCGGAGGCGGTACGATACGTGACATCATGTTGGGCATCCCCCCGTTCTGGATGACGAACCCCGTGTATATCATCTGTTGCGGCCTGTCCCTACTTTACGTCATATTGTTCGGAAAGAAAATCATCCGGCAAAAGAGCACCTGGTTCATTTTCGACACCATCGGCTTGGCTCTATTCAATATCACGGGATTGGAAAAGACGCTGAACATGGGATACCCCGTCTGGACAGCCGTCATCATGGGGTGCGTCACAGGTGCCGCCGGAGGCATCATCCGAGACATACTGATTAACGAAGTGCCGCTCGTTTTCCGCAAAGACATTTATGCCATGGCCTGCATTGCCGGCGGTATTACGTATATCTTAGGTTATTCCGTGGGACTTCAGGCCGAAGTCAATGCCATCCTTTCCGCCATCATCGTCATATCCATCCGTACGTTGGCCGTAAAATACCATTGGCAACTCCCCATACTGAAAGGTGAAGACGACAAGGAGGAATAAGTCCGTTATTCCTCCTCCTTCAACTGGTTACGAAGCTTGCGGGGCAACTTCTTTACCACCTCATCATACGAATGGTCTATCAGGCTGCGTATCAAGGCTTCGGGTACGTCGCCATGCGTAATGGCTATCTGGTTCCAATATTTCTTGTTCCAATGCCATGCCCCCGTAATCCCCGTGTAATGCTCACGCAACTCTATGGCATACTCCGGATCGCACTTCAGGCAAAACCAATCCACATTGTCCAAACCGATACTGGCAAAAATCTTATTCATGACCCGGAAGACCAACGTGGTTTCATCGAAAGGGAAATCTTCTGTCGTATGAGGCTTACTGAGGCAGTATGCCCTGATTTGTTCTATATCCATAACTCCGTCCGATTAGGCCAACAGCCCGATTTCTCTCCATTTGGCAAGCACCTGCGCCACGTCCTTACGGGCCGTCTCCTCGTCCACCTCATACGCCTCCAACAGGGAGGATACCAGTCCATCTTCGCTGATTGCTTCTTTTCCCACAGCTTGTTTCCACAAGAAAGCCGCTGTTTCATTCAGCGAAATAATCTTGCTGAAATCGATATTGTCCATCCCATGCGACAGAATCACATGTTCCCCACAAATCTCACGCAGTTCAAAACCTTCCTTGATTCTCATTTTAGCCAATTTGATAATTTAAGATTAATCCTATATATGTATAACAAATAACGGCGCACAGGCAGAAGCTTGCTCCACCACCGTACGTAACGTTGCAGGCGCGGGTCGGATGCCGGTATCGTCTTGCCCCGTCGGATATAGTGCGTGACCATCCCTACAACGTCTGCCTTACGGCAAACCTCCATGCCCGACAAATTCCCGTCTCCCATCAATCGCACGGTATCTCCATCTATATTCATGATACGATGGAGGACGTACACATCCGGCGAGATTTCGGCCAACACGGCATCTCCCACTTTCAAATCCGTGAACGGTGCCAAACGCACCTTATCCCTGCAATGCTCCAAAAAGGGACGCATACTGTAACCTTTTACATTGATAGTCACCGTATGCCCCTCACGGATAGCTTCTTTCACCTGTCCCAACAACACGGCATTAGGAACTTCCATCCGGCGTACCGCCATTCCGTCCATATTCTTCCTCTTGTTCATCGTCCCGTCAATGTATGAAAGCTCAGCCTGGCCGCTTCTTCATCCGGCCTGCATCCCAAAAGGTATATCGGCGAAAGGCGGATGATGTCCGAAATGGTGTCGCAATGCGCCGAATGAATACGGCGGTCCCATTTCATGGTCGACACGGACGGCAAGAGCGAGGCAAAACTTTCCAATACGCTTTCTTCCCGTATCGTGTTTTCCGGGCATTGCCGCAACTGTACAAAAGCTCCCACCGGCGCAGACACCCTGCGGTAACAAGGTGTTTTCCCGCTCCAGGGAGAACCGTAGACATGAACCGTCCCCTCCACCACTCTCACCACCGGATTGTCATCGTTCATCAGGTCGGAGCCCGGGATGTGGCTCAACCACAACCGTGTATGCGTACTCTTCCCCGTCCCGCTCTTGCCCAGAAACAAATATCCCCGGCCGTCATTGCGGATTACGGAAGCATGCATCAGCAACGTGGCATACGGCGCGGAAGCAAAGGCATACACCAACATGAGGGCATTGTTCAACCCGAACTTACGCCCTGCCTCGCTCTCTGCCACCAAAGCAGCCGTACAATCCGAAAAATCTGCATTAGCCTGCAAATAACAACACAAGTCCTTTTTATCATCGCAGATTTCAAACTGGTAACTCCCGTCCGGCAGGCGGTAAACCCCGAAGTTGTTGCCCCCGCAATCGAACTGCCCGACTTCTTCTCCCGTCACCGGCCAACGAAAAGCATCATCTACCGAAAGACTGAAAAGCAGATTGCCTTCTTCTTCGCTCACAAAAGGCGAAAAAGAAGGCAATAAACTGCTATCATTTCCTGCATCGCAGAAAACAATCCGGCACAGATGCCCTGCAATATTATATTGGTATTCCATCTGTTTCTATTTTTCGGGCTTGTCCTTAGAAGCCTTACGACGCTTTTCCTTTTTCGTCGCCTTGGGTTCGGCGGACTCCGGCACAGCTTTGACCGGCGGCTCGTAAACAGGCGATTGGAACTTGAAGCTTTCGTCTGTCAACTCTTTCAGCATCACGCTTCCGACGCTGCCATACTGCTTCCTTATCTTATCATATTCTTCCATCAGCTTGCTCTTTTTCGTATGGAAAAATACTGCACACGTAGAATTCGGCATTTGCTTTACCGCTTCCAGATAGGTCTGCAACTGGTCACTGTATACCGCACGGTCCATCAGAAAATCGTACTTCGTCTCGATATAAGCGCTGTCCAATTGTTGGATGTCTGTAATATATACCACAGAATCCGTGAAAGAAGCCGAAAATCCGAAGATATACACCGTAGCCCGTTCCACCTTTGCAGACAGAGACATCCCTACGTATCCCAACACACAGGCCAATATCCCCCAATATTTAAAGTTAAAGTTCATCATTCCACCTTTTCCGCACGGCATCAGCCGAGATAAGACTTCAATAATTTACTCTTGGTGTTCTGACGCAAACGCCGGATGGCCTTTTCCTTAATTTGGCGCACGCGCTCGCGCGTAAGGTTGAACTTGTCCCCGATTTCCTCCAAAGTCATTTCCTGGTGGTTGATACCGAAAAACATCTGGATAATCTCTTTTTCGCGTTCGGAAAGCGTGGACAACGCACGGTCAATCTCACGCGCAAGAGATTCGTTGACCAACGTACGGTCCGCCATCGGAGAATCGTCATTGACCAATACGTCCAACAAACTGTTGTCTTCTCCTTCCACAAACGGGGCATCCACCGAAATATGGCGTCCGCTCACTTTCAAGGTATCGGAAATCTTGTCTACCGGAATCTCCAACTCGTCGGCAAGTTCCTCCGGACTCGGACGGCGCTCATTCTCCTGCTCGAACTTGCTGAATGCCTTACTTATCTTATTCAACGAACCAACCTGGTTCAAGGGCAAACGTACGATACGGCTCTGCTCCGCCAAAGCCTGAAGAATGGACTGGCGAATCCACCACACCGCATAACTGATGAACTTGAATCCACGGGTTTCGTCGAACTTCTCAGCAGCTTTTATCAAGCCTAAGTTGCCCTCATTAATCAAATCCGGCAAACTCAGCCCTTGGTTCTGATACTGTTTGGCCACTGAAACCACGAAACGCAGATTGGCACGTGTCAGTTTTTCGAGTGCTACACGATCACCTTTGCGAATGCGCTGTGCCAATTCCACTTCTTCTTCCACTGTAATCAGGTCCTCACGGCCGATTTCCTGCAAATACTTGTCAAGCGAAGCGCTCTCACGATTGGTGATACTTTTGGTAATCTTTAACTGTCTCATTCTCCTACTACATATTAAACGCACAAAGTTACCAAAAAAATCCGGATTAGGCCGTAAATATTTGCATAAATATTAATCGGCCTGCCCGGATTTCCGCTTTAACCAAGCCCGAAACCCGACCTTCTGTCCGTCCCGGAGCACCGCGACACGTTCATTTGCTCCTTGATTTGTACTTGTGAAAGAACAACACCGGATTGGAATCTCCCTTTATCCCCATCAGTTTTTCATACTCGTCTATTTTCGGATTCAGGTGTCCTTTGTCGATAACGTCCTCAATAAAATAGGGAATAAAATCTACGCGCAGGACGGACAGGACGCCTTCTTCATCGCTGTAACACATGTCCAAGGGAATATTGTTGTTCTCGAAGAGATAGTCGTCCTTAAAGGATGGCGCAACCCAAGTCTCTTTCGTCTTTACATCGTGAAGTAAATACATGATTTCGTCTCCTTTCCTATATTGAAATGAGACCATTCCGTCCAACTCCACAAAACGCGAAATGCAGAATATACAATCCTCCTCATGCAAATCGGAGACATTATAATTAAACTCTTCCCCCGGGCCGCAGTCACTGATGAGTTTTTTCATCCGTTTCTTTGAAACAAAACCCTCACTTTTCACTACACAATACGGCTTGATTCCCTCTTTTGTGACAGCCATAATCGTATCGGAAAACAATCCCACATACTTAGGCGCATCCGTATTTTTAGAGTAAAAGAAACTAAAAGGTAATCTCAAAGGAAAATTCCACCCCCGGTTGTAATCGTCGGCCTTCAGGCAGGAAGCTATTTGCGTTCCAGTCTTCCCATCTATTTCTTTCAACAGGTAATTTTCAGAATCTGCATCCAAAGACGTACGGTCCACGTACAGTTTTCCGCCAAGATACAGCATGCTATAACTCCTATATCCGTTCCGTTTCGTTTTTATGGAAGAGATGTACCCATTGGTACGAAGGTCGTATTTATGAGCCATATCCAAAGCATCGTCCCACAGATAAATAACGCCGTTTTCACGGTCTATGGAAAAATCTGAAAGTTCCCAATATTCCCCGTGCCCCCGGCCTTGGTGTCCTATCTGCCTTAGGAAAGAGCCGTCTCGCCGGAATACGTACAAGGCCGGGACTTTATCATCCAAAATATAGATATTGCCTTCATATATATCTATGGCAGAAACGTCCTGAATAATACATTCCGGACAGGTTTCCAATACTATCACGTCCGGCTCTTCCAATATGGAAGAATACAGCAACGCATCCTCTTGTTTGGCCTTGTCGATGTCTACCACCTCTATATCACGATTCTCCCCTACCGGAACATCCGCGCCACGCCCTTTCTTTCCCCCGCATGCCGCCGCCAACATCAACAGCACAGCCGCCCCCGATAATATCTTACCAATCTTCCTCATAACTACCTATTATAAAGTGACCTACAAAGGTATATAAAACATCAAGCCGCAACAACCGGTTTCTCTCTTACATTCTTCACTCCGGATTTTCTCAGGTCTTTGACGTGGCAGAGACAAAACTATCATCCTGCCATCCTCTACACATTTTTACTGACAAAACGAAAGTCCTTATCCATCTTTCCGGGATGAAAAACCACGTGTTCCGCACATTTTAGAATTAAATTAAATACATCTTTTTACACTTCAAGCCCGTTATTTTGTTTTTTTAATCCAAAACACGCGTCAATCTCAGGCGAACGAAAAATCATTCGGCTGAGAAAACAATTTTTTTCTCCGCAGATTTTGGAGACGGCCTCCGCTTATTGGCCGAAAACCTTCCTGAAAACGAAGTCCGGACAGGCTTTTGAAGCCCGTTTTTTCTCTATTTGGCACGTTCCCGTCGCCAAAAGAAAGATGTCAAAACGACAGGCCGGACACGCTCCGAACTTACACTCTCCTTCTCCGCTTGCGGCAAGAGTGGCCTTTCGTCCCGGCATCATGCCACAAAGAAGCCATGAAACGCTTACACGTTGCTCCCGTCACAATGCACGAGATTCGCGTATTTCCGTACACTTCCGCCACGGCTCACGAATAGCCGAATCTCGCGAAAGGCTGGTTGACATATTGTCAAAAAGATAAAAACAAGACAGAAGAACATAAGGACAGATGTTTCCTTGCTGACGCAAACATCTTTTGTCCTTATGTTCTTCTGTATAGGATGACAGACTTTCAAACCAGGCCTGTCAGCCCGTCACCGTTTATTTCTCATCCAATTCCACCACTGCGCTTCTCAACCGTCCGCTTTGCGTCACGGCACGAATCCACAGGATACGGTCGGAAGAACGGTTGGCTTCTTTTACAGCCTCTTCAAAATCTTCCATCGTGTTCATAGGCCTGTCATTCACTTGCAGGATGATCCAACCTTTCTCTACTCCGGCATCCGCCATTTTACCTTTCTTCACGGCTACGACCTCCAAACCGTTCGGCAAGTTCAACTGGCGTTTAGTCTCGCTGTCCAAAGGCTTCAAGGCTGCCCCGAACTGGTCCATATCCATTTGCTCCAACACCTTGGTGTTGCCTTGCGCGTTGCGCAACACAGCTGTCACGGTGTCTTTCTTCTTGTTACGCATATAAGTGATTTTCACCTTGTCGCCCGGACGCATCGTACTGATGGCCTCCTGCAACTCGGCCATCTTCTTTACCTCCTTACCGTTGACAGCAATGACCACGTCGCCCTTGCGCAACCCGGCCTCGGAAGCTGTGGAGTTGTCCTGCACTTCGGCCACATAAACACCGTTTACCGTACCCAAGTCCACCTCGTTGCCCTTGGACTTCTCGTCATCGATGTACCGGGTCACATCATTACCCATCACACCTAATTGGGCACGCTGCACGACGCCGAATTCCTTCAGGTCGGCCACGACCTTGTTCATGATGGTCGTCGGGATGGCAAAACCATAACCCGTATAAGAACCCGTCTGGGAATAAATCATCGCATTGATGCCCACCAACTCTCCACGTGCATTGACCAATGCGCCACCGGAATTACCACGGTTGATGGCGGCATCCGTTTGGATGAAGCTTTCTATGGAATTGGCACCCATCGAACGTGCTTTCGCACTGACGATACCTGCCGTCACCGTGGAAGTCAGGTTGAAGGGATTACCCACGGCCAAGACCCACTCTCCCAACTTCAAATCATCGGAATTGCCGATAGGCAGGGTCGGGAAATTCTTGCCCTCGATTTTAATCAAGGCCAAATCGGTCTGCTCGTCCGTACCGATAATGCGCCCCTTGAACTCGCGGTTGTCGTTCAGCTTCACCAACAATTCGTCCGCCTCGCTCACCACGTGGTTGTTGGTCACGATATAACCGTCGGAAGAAATAATCACTCCCGAACCAGAACCTTCACGCTTCGGGGTCTGTATTTGCCGCTGTTGGCGGCCTCCGCCCCCGAATCCGAAGAAATCGCCGAAGAAGTCGGAGAACGGATCCTGTACGTCCACGGTCTTCGTCTTACTGTTCGTCGTCACCTTGATGTATACCACTGCGTTGACGGACGTCTCCGCAGCCTGGGTCAAATCCACCAAGCCGGAGGGGGCGGCCGAAGGCTGTGCCTTGACCGGTGTCTCCACGCATCCCATCACACAAAAGCTGCCTATGAAAAGGGCGGCTGTTCCCAATACCTTTCTTGTTGTCTCTTTCATTGTTTCTGTTGTCATATTGTTCATACTAAATGATTCTTTTCGTCATAAACTTGCACAAAAGTAACGCCAAAGGACTTGTAATGTATCCTTTCAGTTTCCTTTTTGCTATCTTTTAACAGAGAATTCTTTCCCATTAACAGCGATTAAAATCGGACACTGACATTTTTACATTCGTTGACCTGAATTTTGTCAGCTCGAAAAAAAGAAGTACTTTTGTGACATCAAAGCAGTGGGCCGGCTTGCCGCTGCCGGCTCAGGCCGGGAGAGGAAAGTCCGGGCAACACAGGGCATTCCACTTCTTAACGGGAAGTAATCCGTGAGGGTTAGAGCGTGCAGAAGAAAAGAACCGCCGTCCGCAAGGACGGTAAGGGTGAGAAGGCGGGGTAAGAGCCCACCGGCCGGATGGCGACATCCGGGCCGTGCATTCTGGAAGTTGAAAGTTCGCGTATACCGGCGCCACAAGAGAGGGCGGCCCGCCCGAGCCGGAGGGTAGAACGATAGAGCCTTGCGGCGACGTAAGGTCTGGATAAATGGCAAGCACTTCGTTTCATACGAGGCACAGAACCCGGCTTACAGGCCGACTGCTTTTTCTTTTTTCATCACCTTTTAACATGAAAAGCCTATGCCGTTCAACATGCATCAACTGGAATTCTTCTTCACGCACAAAATATGGTTCATCAATGAAGAAAAGTTTTCACCGGTCAAAAAATACGCATTCAACGCCCTCCGCAAATTAGTGCTCACGTCTGAATGCTACCTGTCCAAGCACCTGAACAGCCATGCTTCGGCCCTGACCTACTCCACCATACTGGCCACCGTCCCCATCTTGGCCATCATTTTTGCCATCGGCCGGGGATTGGGATACGGTTCCATCATCGAAGAGAAAATCAAAAGCAACCTGAGCGTCAACCAACAGTTTGCCGACATGGTGCTGAATTTCATCAATTCATACCTCGAGCATACGCAAAGCGGCATCTTCATCGGTTTCGGCCTGCTTTTATTGTTGTACACCGTCGTCCAACTGACCGCCAACATCGAAATCGCCCTGAACAGCATTTGGAACGTGAAAAACCAACGCTCCATTTACCGCCAGATAACGGACTATATCAGCGTCTTCCTTCTTCTGCCCATCCTGATCATCATCAGCAGCGGCCTTTCCATATTCCTGGCTACCATCGCACAAGACTATCCGAATTTCATGGTGCTCAGCACGACGGTGAAGATTCTCATCAAACTGTCCCCATACGCCTTGAGCGGCCTGCTCTTCACAGCCCTCTACATGTACATGCCCAATACGGACATCCGTTTCCGGAATGCCGTCCTTCCGGGTTTCATCGCCGGTACGGCGTTCCAGTTCCTTCAATATTTCTACATCCATTCCCAGATATGGGTGTCCAACTACAATGCCATTTACGGGTCGTTCGCAGCCTTGCCCATGTTCATGCTGTGGGTCAATTTCTCATGGATTATCTGCCTTTTCGGTGCCCAACTTTCTTATGCCAACCAAAACCTGAGAAGTTACTACTACATCAAAGACATCCATAAGATAAGCCGCAGCTACCACGACGTGCTGCTCATCCTCATCATGTCGAAAGTGTGCAAACGGTTTGAAAAAGGTATGGAGGGCTACACCGTGAAAGGGCTTTCGGTAGAAACGAACCTCCCGTCGGGAGTGGTCGGCCGCCTGACCCACGAACTGAGCCGGATGCACCTGTTGGTTCTCGACGGGACGAACGAAGATGCCGCCGTGCGCTTTGCCCCGGCCGAAGACATCAACCATCTGACTGTAAACTTGCTGTTGGAACGGATAGACAATTATGGCGACAAATTCACTCCGGCAGCCATCCACCGGAACAATACGGAATGGGAAAACATACGTGAACTACGTGCGCGATATATAAATAAGGAGAAACCCATCCTGCTCAAAGATATCTGAGCGAGAATGGGTTCATAGGGCTTTTACGGCCGATACAAAGCAAAAGCCGCCCCTTCCTATTCATTGAGCAGGTCCGTCATGCGGCTCAGATACTTGCCGATGATGTCGAACTCGAGGTTGACCACTGAACCCGGTTTCAAAGAATGGAAATTGGTATGCTCATACGTATAAGGAATTATGCAAACCTGAAAAGTGTCTTTTGTGGGATGGCATACCGTGAGACTGACACCGTTGACCGTCACCGAACCTTTATCCACACAAAAATAGCCCCTCTTCACCATTCCGGCATCAAAAGCATGGCGGAAAGTATAGACATAACTGCCTTCGGCATCTTCGACCGACACACACTCGGCCGTACAGTCCACATGCCCCTGTACGATATGCCCGTCCAACCGCCCGTTCATCATCATGGAACGTTCCACATTCACCTCGTCGCCCACTTTCAAAAGCCCGAGATTCGAACGTTCGAGCGTCTCCTTCATCGCCGTCACCGTATAACACCCGTCCTGAATGCGGACCACCGTAAGGCACACGCCGTTATGGGCCACGCTTTGGTCTATCTTCAGTTCGTCCACAAAAGAGCATTGCAAAGTAAAATGCACATTTTCCTGCTCTTTCATAATCCCGGTGACCCGGGCACATTCTTCTACAATTCCTGAGAACATAATCCTATCACGTTTTATAGTTTTCTTTCAAATTCCAAATATACTCTTTTTAGTAGACATATTCAGCGATTCAGTCGAAAAAAAATCCCTCATAGTACAATTTATTTCCTCCCCATCTTTATTCTTTGTACTTTTGTACAGTTAAAAAGATGAACTTCATGAGTTACAAGAATTATTTGATGTATGCCGCGTGCCTGTTTCAGGCTCTGGCCGTCGCCGGACAAGACTCGACCCGATGGTCACTGCAAGAATGCATCGACTATGCCATCGCCCATAACATTCAATTAAAGCAAAACAAAATTACGGAAGAACAGGGTGCTGCCGACCTGCTTCAAAAGAAGGCCGAACTGTTCCCCAGCTTGTCTTTCAGTACCACACAAGCCATAGACTACCGGCCGCTGCAAAAGTCCGAGACCAGTATCGTAGCCAATGGCATCGCCAACAGTTCCTCTAACAAATTGACGGAAAACGGCAACTATGGCCTCAACGCATCGTGGACCGTATGGGACGGAGGAGCCAACCGCAAAAACATCAAGGCACAAAAGCTACAAAACCAAATCTCGGCCTTGGCCACACAGGCCACAGCCAACAGCATCCAAGAACAGATAGCCCAGTTGTACGTGCAAATCCTCTATTCGAAGGATGCCTTGGACGTAAACAAAGCCATGGAAGAAACGGCAAAGAGCCAGTTTGGACGCGGAAAGGAGATGTATGAGCAAGGGCAAATTTCTAAAGCCGACCTGGCTCAGTTGGAGGCACAAGCTGCCAGTGCACAATACGACTGCGTGGCTACCCAGACCCAAATCGACAACTACAAACGGCAATTGAAAGAACTGTTGGAAATCACGGACGACCGTAAGTTCGACATCTCAGGTATAGGAACAAATGATGAAGCAACGATGCAACTTATCCCCAGTGTCAACGAAGTGTACCAGAAAGCATTAAACCTGCGCCCGGAAATCCAAAGCAGCCGGTTGGGCATCGATGCCGCCGATTTGGACATCGACATTGCCAAAGCCGGATATTACCCCTCCATCTCGTTGACAGCCGGTATCGGCGACAGCCACTATTCCGGCAGCCGTGAATCGGCAGGGGAACAAATGAGACAGAACCTGAGCGCCTCGGCCGGTGTGACGCTGTCCATACCTATTTTCGACAACAAACGAAACAAAACCAACGTGCAAAAAGCCAAGCTGAACAAAATGGACAGCGAACTACAATTGCAGGACCAACAGAAGAAACTGTACAGTACCGTAGAAGAGTATTGGCTCAACGCATACAGCAACCAACAGAAATATGTAGCAGCCAACGCCAAACTAAAAAGTGCCCAGACCAGTTACGAACTGTTGGACGAGCAGTTCAAAAACGGCCTGAAAAACATCGTGGAACTCATGAACGGACGGGACGAGCTGATGAGCGCGCAACAAGACCGCCTGCAAAGCAAATACAATACCCTGCTCCATATCCAACTCCTCAAATTCTACCAAGGAGAAAGTATCAACCTTTAAAAACAGAACAGACGCCATATGAAAAAAAAGAAGATTATCATCACGGTTGCCATTGTTGCCATCGCAGCAGTCATTGCCATAATCGCATGGCCCAAGAAGAGTGTGCCCGTGGAGTTTGAAATGACTGACGTGCAACCGGATACCATCCGTAACAGCGTGACCGCCACAGGAACCATCGAACCTGTAACGGAGGTAGAAGTCGGTACACAGGTCTCCGGCATCATCAGCAACATATATGTGGACTATAACAGCCTCGTGAAAAAAGGGCAAGTCATCGCGGAATTGGACAAAACGACCCTCAACAGTGAATTGAACAGTGCCCGGGCCAATCTGGCAAGTGCCAAAAGCGAACTGGATTACCAGACGGCCAATTATAAACGCTATAAAACGCTGAACGAAAAGGGTCTCGTAAGCCGTAATGATTACGAAGTGGCCTATCTGGATTACCGCAAGGCTTTGGAAACTTACAACACCACGAAAGAAAGCGTGAAGAAGGCCGAGACTAATATAGGCTATGCCACCATCACGTCTCCCATCGACGGTATCGTGTTAAGCAAGGAAGTGGAAGAAGGACAGACCGTGGCGGCCAGTTTCGAGACACCTACCCTTTTCACCATCGCCAAAGACTTGACCGACATGCGTGTCATTGCCGACATCGACGAAGCAGATATCGGGAATGTAAAAGAAGGGCAAAACGTCACGTTTACCGTAGACGCATACCCCAACGATACTTTCCACGGGCAAGTGACACAAGTGAGACAAGAAGCCACGGAGACAGACAACGTCATCACTTACGAAGTCGTCATTTCCGCACCGAACAACGACCTCAAACTGAAACCCGGACTGACAGCCAACGTATCGGTCAGCACACTGGAACGTACAAATGTACTGAGTGTAAAAGCCAAAGCCTTACGTTTCACCCCGACCAAAGAAGTATTGGGCAAAACGTATAAAATCGTAGACACGGACGGCAAGAACAAGCTTTGGACGCGCGAAGGAAATACACTGACGGCCCACAAGGTAAACATAGGAGCGACAGACGGAATCCGGACCGAAATCCTGGGAGGCATCAAGCAAGGAACGCAAGTCGTAATGTCCATGACGGAAATAAAGGCACCGGAAGAGCCGCAGGAAGAAGAAACCAACCCGTTCATGCCACGTCCCAAAAAGAAAGAAAAGAAATAACCCGGGTAAAAGTCCATTATCATGGAAGGAAACGAACAGAAAAAAGTAGTCATAGAGCTACAGAATGTGAAACGGAACTTTATCGTGGGCGATGAAGTGGTACATGCCCTGCGGGGAGTGTCGTTCAAGATTCACGAAGGGGAGTTTGTCACCATCATGGGAACGTCCGGTTCCGGCAAGTCCACGTTGCTGAACCAATTAGGTTGTTTGGATACGCCCACTTCGGGAGAATATATATTGGACGGCGTACACGTCCGCACCATGAAGCGCCGGGAACGGGCAGTCCTGCGCAACCGCAAAATCGGTTTTGTATTCCAAAACTATAACTTGCTCCCCAAGACAACAGCAGTAGAAAACGTGGAACTTCCACTTATGTACAATTCATCCGTCTCTGCCAAAGAAAGAAAGGAACGGGCAGTCAAGGCACTCGAAATGGTAGGCCTCGGTAACCGCCTCTACCACAAGTCCAACCAGATGTCGGGCGGACAAATGCAGCGTGTGGCCATCGCCCGGGCCTTAGTCAACGACCCGGCCGTACTCTTGGCCGACGAGGCGACCGGTAATCTGGATACACGTACCTCTTTCGAAATCCTGGTATTGTTCCAACAACTTCATGCCATGGGACGTACCATCATTTTCGTGACACACAACCCAGAGATAGCCCAATACAGCAGCCGCAATATCACATTGCGCGACGGATTGATACGGGAAGACACCCTGAACTCCAACATACTGTCTGCGGCAGAGGCTTTGGCACAGCTTCCACTTCCGCAGGACGATTAAACAAAGGAATACATGAATACTACCAATCTTTTCAAAATAGCCCTCAAGGCCATTGCTTCCAATAAGCTACGCTCTTTCCTGACCGCCCTTGGCATCATCATCGGCGTGGCCTCGGTTATTGCCATGCTGGCCATCGGCCAAGGTTCGAAACGCAGCATCCGCAAACAAATCTCGGAAATGGGTTCGAACATGATCATGATACACCCGGGAGCGGATATGCGTGGCGGCGTGCGTCTGGATGCAGACGAAATGCAGACCCTGAAACTGGAAGACTACGAAAGCATACGCAATGAAGCAAAATACCTGACAGCCGTCAGTCCGTCAGTCAACAGTGCCGGACAGTTCATTTACGGGAACAACAACGCCCCGTCCAGCATATACGGGGTCAACGAAGATTACCTCAGCATACAGCAACGCAAAGTGGCAGACGGCGAGTTCTTCACGGAACAGGATATCAAAACGGCCGCCAAGGTATGCGTGTTGGGACAAACCGTAGTGGACAACCTGTTCCCTGACGGAAGTAGCCCGATCGGACGTGTGGTGCGGTTCAATTCCATCCCGTTTCGTGTGGTCGGCGTACTGAAGTCCAAAGGTTACAACTCTTGGGGAATGGACCAAGACGACATGGCACTCGCCCCTTACACCACAGTCATGAAACGTATCCTGGCGGTGACTTACCTTCAAGGCATCAACTGTTCCGCCGTTACCGAAGATGCCACGGATATGGCGATCGAGGAAATCACCGGAATCTTACGCAAGAACCATAATTTAAAAGAAGAAACGGAAACCACGGAAGCCGACGTGGACGACTTCACCATCCGAAGCCAAGAGGAAATCTCCTCCATGATGAATTCCACGATGGACTTGTTGACGATCTTATTAGGTAGCGTGGCCGGCATCTCACTGATTGTCGGAGGTATAGGCATCATGAACATCATGTACGTGTCCGTCACGGAACGGACCAAGGAAATCGGGCTTCGCATGTCTGTGGGGGCACGCGGCATAGACATACTGAGCCAGTTCCTCATCGAAGCCGCCATACTGAGTATCGCGGGAGGCTTGATTGGTGTCATATTAGGTATAGGAGCCGCTTATGCCATCAAATTTGCCGCCAACATGCCCATTTTCATCCAATGGTGGAGCATCGTGATGAGTTTCGGTGTCTGCACGTTTATCGGGATTTTCTTCGGTTGGTACCCGGCCAAGAAGGCCGCCAACATGGATCCTATCGAAGCCATCCGGTATGAATAGTTCGGTATGAAATGGAACATTAATCATAAATATCCTCAGGAACTGCTCATACATCTTTTTGTATGGGTGTTCCTTTTCGGCCTTCCCCCGATGCTCATAGGGCACACCAATGAGCGGTTGGACGAAGAAGAGATCTTCCGCATGATGGGAAACCCCATAGCCATGACATTGGTGTTCTACATTAATTATATATGGTTGGTGCCCCGGTTGGTCTTCAACAAAAAGAACAAGATATACGTCCTGCTCAACGTCATTTTATGTGCAGGCATGCTCTTTTTTACCCATTTTTGGTTCAGACTGGGTAATGTCTATTTCCACATTCCCCTTCCCCCACCTCCAAACGACAGCTTGTGGATGTGGACATTCCTGTCATTCCGAATCAGGGATTTCATCCTGTTCGGCCTGATAGCTGCAGTGGCCGCCACCATCCGTATGAGCAAAAAATGGCACGAAGCTGAATTAGGCAGGCAAAAGGCCGAACTGAAACGGATTGAAGCCGAATTGAAAAACCTGCACAACCAGATTAATCCGCACTTCCTGCTCAACACCCTGAACAACATCTATGCCCTGATTGCCTTCGATGCCGACAAGGCACAACAGGCAGTACAGGACCTCAGCCGGTTGTTGCGTCATCTGCTTTACGACAACAATCAGGATTTCATCCCGTTGGACCGTGAACTGGAATTTCTGAAAAACTATGTGGCACTGATGAAAATCAGATTGTCGCCCAATGTGGACTTGCAATTCCATATCGACATTCCAAGCGAAAACCCGATCCGGGTAGCTCCGCTTATCTTCATATCCTTATTTGAAAATGCCTTCAAACACGGCATCAGCCCGGTCAAGCCGAGTTTTATCCACATCAAAATCTACAGTTCCGGTCCAGACAGCTTAAGTTGCTCTATCGAAAATTCTTATTTTCCTAAGCAAAGGAACGACATCAGCGGCAGCGGCATCGGTCTGGAACAAGTCCAGAAACGCCTAGACCTGATTTATCCCGGCAAATATGAATGGACCAAAGGTTGTGATGAGAACGCCACGGTCTACAAATCAACAATAACGATACACACCACCACGAAATGACTCTTAAATGCGTAATCATAGATGACGAACCGTTGGCTTTGGAACTGATGGAAAGTTATGTCCGCAAAACACCTTTCCTGGAACTCTGCGGCAAATACAACAGTGCCGTCATGGCGTTGAATGACACAAACTTCAGGAACATCGACTTGTTGTTTTTGGACATACAGATGCCCGACCTCAACGGCTTGGAACTGTCCCGGATGCTCCCCCAAGACACCCGTATCGTCTTTACCACGGCTTTCGACCAGTATGCATTGGACGGTTTCAAAGTCAATGCTTTGGATTACCTGCTCAAGCCTATCAACTACAATGAGTTCCTGACAGCTTCCCGTAAAGCTTTGGAATGGTTTGAATTGAAACATCAGGCAAATCCTTCCCATGAAGAGGACTTTATTTACGTAAAATCGGACTATAAACTCGTCCAAATCCGGTTGGAAGACATACTCTACATCGAAGGACTGAAAGACTACTTGAAAATCTATACGGAAAACGCCCCCCGCCCTGTCCTGACACTTATCAGCATGAAAAGCATGGAGGAACGCCTGCCGTCTCCCCGATTCATGCGCGTCCACCGCTCTTACATCGTACAGATGAACAAAGTGAAAACATTGGATAAGGGGCAAATCATTTTCGGCAAAACCCGCATCCCCATTTCAGACACCTATAAAACAGATATTACGGCCTACTTGAACAAGTATCTCTTATAAAAGGTACAAAAATGACTAAAACAAAAGGACAGTCTGCCCGATATTGCTTTTCTTTTATTAAATTTGCGCAGAACTTCAAAAAAGATTGAACCCATGAGAAAAATTCTATTATTGCTATTATGCATACCGATGTTGGTTTGCGCAAAATCAAAAAGAGACGACAGCAAATACCTGGTCGGTGCCGTACCAGAAGTGAACGGACAAGTGCTGTTCCAACAGACCTTTGCCGTAGAAGGCAAAAACAAACAGCAGATATACGACGTGATGAAGGCTTACCTCAACCGTTTAATGAAAGGGGAACAGCAAATGAAAGGTACCAAAATGGCTATGGAAGAAGCTTCTACCGGTACGTTGGTCGGACGTTTCGAAGAATGGATGATATTCAAGAAGAAACCTTTCGTCTTGGACCGCACCCGTTTCCGTTATTTGCTCACCATAAAATGCTCCGACGGGAAGTGTCACATGGAACTGACGCAAATCAGTTACTATTATGAGGAAGATTTGGACGGGTATAATGGCCGTACCTACAAGGCAGAAGAGTGGATCAATGATGCCAACGCCCTCAACAAAGCCAAAAACAAACTGTTGTGGGGTTCCGCCAAGTTCCGTCGCAAGACGGTAGACCGCGTAGAGGAAATCTTCACCGGAGCACGCGACGCTTTTGAGCAACCGGCAAAAGAAGAGCACCGGGCCACGAAACTCATCGAATAAAAAGAGCCATATGGCCGGAGCCTATAAGTTGGCACACAAAAATGCCGCAAACAGTCCAAAAATATTCGGAGGGCAGTTTGCGGCATTTTTGTGTATGATTGTTTATATGCGGATAATTCCTGCTTTGTCAAGTGCCTAATTCAACGACTTTCTCTTTTCCCGGGAAAACGGTCAGCCTTGCAGTTCCGTCACCATTTATCACCACCTTTGAGTAGTTGGCCTCCACGACGACTTTTCCATCCAACATGATGATTCCCCACCGGCATGGACTGACCTCAACGGCGCAATAGTAGCCGACGGGGTACTGGATGCTCCTGTAAACCGGAGGGACTACCACCTTCCCCCCCTGCCTCAATCCCCATCTCATGCCGGACTTGAACGGCACGGCAGTTTTCATCATCTCCAAACGTGCCATGCGCTTCCGTTCGTTTGTCTGCCGCTCCTCGGCCACCATCATATCCGTCCGTCTTGCCGCCTCGACTTTCAGGCGGGGTATCACCACGTCAAAATCCTCATCCACCGTCTTGGGATTTTCACAAGCGATGTATTTCTTGCCCCTGCCTTCCTCCACAATGTAATACTTGCCGGCATTGTCCACGATGACAATACTTCCGCCAGACAGCATGCCGCAATAACGGTAATAGGTGTCATAATCATTTGCAAGCAGGCACACACAGTCATGCCCCCAACGGGCATCGTCTTCGTTGACTTGACGGCATACGGGAGCGGCATAATAATCATAGACAAGAAGACAGAAACTTGTGGCATGAAAAATATGACATCCGGAGACTTTCCTGGTTTTGTACAGTTCCTTTGTCCGGCTGTAATACATACCGTCCGCTTCAAGCATTTGTACAGGTCCGAACTGCCGTATCCTCGGCTGTTTATCGCATATTTGGCCGCTGAGCAAATCCATGTATGTCTTCCGCCCGTTATTGCCTGTAAGTGCAAGGATATTGCCTTTCATGAATTTTGCGCTTCGGCAACGTCCCAACCGCATCCTGACGTTGCCGGATTCGTCCACGACGCCCGCTTGCCCGTTGTCAAAACACACGGTGGCAAGCCCTTCATCCGTGTCAAGGACGTTATGGTATCGTGCCGTGGACGTTATCTTGTTGCCGCGCTTCAAGCCGTACAGGCCGCTTGTTCTGTCCTTGAACGGTCTCAGCTTTTCGGGTTGCAGTGAATCGTTCTCCTGCAAAGGCTTGCCGCTTTGCAGGTAATCCAACAACTGGCCGTGCGACACGATGGTTTCCAGTTGTCCGTCTGTTTCTGCTGTTTTATCTTTATCTGTTTCTTGCGATACAGCCATATATGACACCACCCTCATATTTGTGTCTGGATAACCTTTTCCGGCAAGCCGTCCCTCGAACATCGCCTGCCAGTCCCGGTGGGCCGTCGGCAGACCGAACAGGTGGTAAAGCCCCACATTGTCGATTATCATGCAGCTTTCCTTGCCTTCCGTCTTGCGCAGTCCGCGCCCCACCTGTTGCAGGTACTTGGGCAACGACAGTGTGGGCCGTGCCAACTGGATAAACTCCACGTCAGGGCAATCAAAACCCTCGCTGAATATGTCCACATTGACAAGAACCTGTATCTTGCCCTGCCGGAAGTTTTCGACAAACCGTTTCCGTTCGTTTGTGGGTGTCTTACTGTCAATTGCGACGGTGTTCACCCCGTATTGATTGTAATATCCGGCGATGTTCCGCGCATGACTGATACTGATGGCATACACGATGCCTTTCTTGCCATCTGCATATTGCCTTACGCTCTCATACAACCTTTCGATACTTGGCCGCCTGTTCAGCACGGTATCCATCTCCTTCACCTGGAAATCACCGTCCGCTCCCCGTCTTTCCAACCCGTTTATCAACCGTTGGTCTTCGCTGTTCGGACGTATGGATACGTAATCAAAGGCGGAAAGCCATCCTTGCCGAATAAAGTCCGCTATGCTATCCGATGTGATAAGCGTGTCAAACAAGTCAGTGAACCCTTTGCGATTCAGCCGACAGGGCGTAGCGGTCGTACCGAGTTTCTTAGCATCCGGATAGCGCAGCCACAGTTCCCTGTAAGTCCCGGCAAGTGCATGGTGCGCTTCATCTATCACTATCAAACCCGGCCTTTCGTTCTTCACGTCCTCCCAATGCTTTGACAGCCACTGGATGGACATCACTTTCACCCTTCCGTCATCTTTGGATATGCCGTATCGTGCAACAGTCTCCTCTATCTGCTCCACCAACTCGCGGCGGTGCGCAACAATCCAAACGCTTGCTGTATCATCAGCCCTCATCCGGTCGGATATGACCGAAGCGAGCAAATGTGTCTTGCCCGTTCCAGTGGGCATCTGCACCATCACGCTCCTGATCCCGCCCCACCATTTTTCATACAGGCGGTGCTTCATTT
>NZ_CFQRNQ010000025.1:0-44585 GCF_986071375.1 Paraprevotella sp.
GTTCTTTGAAGGTTACGCAACGCGCAGAAGTATATTTAAGGAGATAACTCTCTTATTCGTAACCTATTACCATAATGAGCGAATAACCTATGCTCATTTTCAATATCTTAGGCCTTTTTCATAACTTCCTGGAACAAATATAAATTGTTTGCGCGAACACCACCAAACAAACAAGCTTATCTTTGTGCACAGACACACTAAATGCACACAAAAGTGTGCAACGAATTACGAAATTCATCAAAAACGGGAAACATTCCTTATTTTTTTTAACCAAACAAAGTAAATTTGTACCTCAAAATGAGACGGGGAGGTTAAAGACCTAATTTCACATATTAATGACGCAAAAAATCATGGACAAACACCTTTTTGAGTTTTTCAAAACCATCAGCGAGCCACACAGACCATACGAACGTGACAACCTGCAAACAAGCTTAATCGAAAGAACCGCCGATGCCTTTGCAAGGAATACGCACTTGTGCATGTACATCTCGAATGCACAAACTCAGAAGTTCTTCTATGCATCAGGGAAATTCGAGCGTTTGTCAGGCCTGACGGCAGAAAAAGTCAAGGAAATGGGGTTCCGGTTTTATTTGGACTTCGTACCCGAAGAGGAACACCGCATACTTTATACGGCATTCAAAGAAGGACTGCATTTTTTTTGCAACCAACTTTCGTCAGAACGCACGGAATACAACATCTCATGCGACATACATCTCCTGAACGGCAGGAAAAAGCTGTTAGTCCACCAAACCGCAACCCCCATCCTTATAGGACGGGATGGCATGCCGTTGTTTTCCCTATGCATCATGAAACATTCCGTAATGCATGAAATAGGAAACATTACCGTAAAGAGAAAAGGGCACCGTGCATTTTATAAATATGACATGGACAAGGGCGAATGGATTAAGGACAGTGGGATTATATTGAACGAGACGGAACGCGGAATCCTCACGTTATCTGCCCAAGGCCATAAGATGGAAGACATCGCAAACAAACTTTGCAAGAGCCTCGATACGATAAAATCAGCCAAAAGGAGGCTGTTCCTCAAAATGCACGTGAGCAACCTCCAAGAAGCCGTAGCTTACGCAGAATATTATGATTTATTATAATATATCCCGACAATCCGGACACGAAAAATCGTTTGCCTGAGAAATGAAAATCAATCTCAGGCAAACGATTTCTCATTCTCCTGCAAACGATTTTTCATTCTGCGGAGAAAAACAAGAGGCTCTCAGCATTGCCTCAAACATCTATCAACCAATCATTTACAAAATTCGTCTTCTTATTCTGCCAATAGGCCATAAATCTTTACTGTTCCACTCCGGGAAGCATGACCACCCCTTCCTTTTTCATCCCGTCCACCTTGATGACCACGGGCGAAGAAAAGCGCACATGGCGCACGTGGGCCGTTTCTTCCACAGCCGGTTGGCTGTTCAGGAAAGCCTGGTTGTATACCCCGTCGCCCAAAAAGTCATTCACCGTGAAATATCCCACGCCGAAACTGGTCAGGTTCTGGAAGAAGTGCGTGCCTTGGCTAGGGTCTACACGGTAATTCGTCAACCCGGACTCCACAATGACACGGGCGGCTGAAATGTTGGGCCATTTCACCGGAACGCCTAACCATGGGTCGCTACTGCCCCACCGTCCCGGGCCGACTAGCACATAGTTGCGCCCCTCCTCCAGGAAGCGGCGGTTGATACGGTCTATCTCGTCGGCTATGGCCGGATTGTTGTAAGCGGAATAATCGCCGGTCTTCACATAGACCACATCGTACACCTCGTTGCTCACCCCTTGGCCGATGGCGTTATGCGAACGTATCAGCGTCTTCTCGTCGGGAATCTCCGTCAAGTCTTCGTCGAGCATCATCTTATTGTCCACCATCGGACGTATCTGCAACAAATAGAACACCCCCGTACGGTCGGGATTCAGCTTCACGGCAAATTCTATCTCCACCTCGCGGCGCATGCTCTCACGCCCAAGTTTCAGAATCAGCCGCAAAAGCTCCGGAAGGGGAAACACCCCCTGTTGCAACACGCCGCAGAAGGTGACGAGTTTACGTCCTCCGTCGTAAATACCGTCGCGAATCACCATGTCGTAAGGGTCGTACGTGGAAGCAATGAATTGCAGCGAACCGTCCAGTTCGGCCTCCTTCACCGGAAGTTTCAACAGGTTGAAACCGTCGTCCACCCTGAAATCCTCCTCCACGGCTTTCATTTCGAGGGCATAAAACCGCGTCTGCGTCTCGCGCAAGGCTATTTCCATCTCGCTCGTCTGCAACACCTTGTCGGGATGGGCCGGACAGACGCGCAGGTTCATGCCGCCGTCCACGATGTATTTCCCCAACCCGAGCGCAAGGTTTACCGTGCCGTCTTCGGCCTTTTCGTCCCCGATGGGGTAGTAGTTCACCGAACGGGCCACACCGGAGATGTTCGGGTAGAAACGGTCACCGTAACGGTTTCCGGCCACTTCCTGAAGAATCACCGCCATTTTTTCCTGGTCGATGACGTTGCTCGTGGCCGTCATATACGCCTTGCTGTCGCGGTAGAACACCGAAGCGTATACCCCCTTGATGGCATCGCGCAACATCTTCAGCCGCACGTCACGACTCTCCACGTAAGGTATCATATAGGTGGAGTATATCCCGGCAAAAGGCTGGTAATGTGCATCTTCGAGCAAGGAAGAGGAACGGATGGCTATGGGTTGTCGCACGACATCGAGATAGGCCTCCAAGTCACCAATCAGGCGTTCGGGCAGCCGGGCTTGCAAGAATGCACGGAGAATCTCTTCGTCCGGAATGTCCGAAAGCGCAATCTGGTAAAGTTCGTTCGTGTCCATGAACTCGTCAAAGATATCCGTACAGAGCACCACCGTTTTGGGTATCATGACATCCGCGTTGTCGAACGCGTTCAATTCCGGATGCTGCTTGATGATGTGGTCCAGAAAAGCCAGGCCACGCCCTTTTCCGCCCAACGACCCTTCACCGATACGTGCGAAATTGCTGAAACGGTCGAAACGGTCGCGGTGGAACACGGCTACCACGCCCTGGTTCTTCATCCGGCGGTAGCTCACAATCGCGTCATATATGATTTGACGATGGGCATCCACGTCTTGGAGCGAACGCCATGTGATATGTTTCAGGAACTCGGATATGGGGAACAATGCCCGCGAGCACAACCAACGCGACACGTTGTTGCGCGTAATATGATAAAGGAGCGATTCCTTGGGCAAAGTGAAGATATTGTTCTGAAGGTCTTTCAGGTTCTTGATGCGCGCCACCTCTTCCATCGTGTTCGGGTCGAGGAAGACAAAATCTCCGAAACCGAAATGCCGACGTACCAAACGTCGCAAGTCGACCCCTATCTTCTTGGAATTCTTGTCGATGAAATGCGCCCCGCACTTCTCGGCCCAAGCACTCTTATCAGCTTCCGTAGACTCCATAATCAGCGGCACGAACTCGTCTTCGGCACGGATGGCCGACAATAACTCGTAACCGGCCATCTCGTCCGTCTTCCCGTTACGGGGAAAGCGGCAGTCGCTGATGACCCCTAATGTATTCTCTTTATGACGAGTGTACAAGCCCCAAGCTTCTTCATACGTACGTGCCAACACGATCTTAGGCCGCCCACGCATGCGCAACGTCTCGAGTTGGGCGTTCAGTGCCTCTGTGGCAAATTCCAGGCTTTGTTGGAGCACGAACCGGTAGAGGTTGGGCAAGATGGAGGAATAAAAACGGATGGAGTCTTCTACCAACAATATCATCTGTACTCCGGCCGCCACGTCGTTCTCCAAGTTCATTTTGTCTTCTATCAACTTGATGATAGAGAGCAACAAGTCCGTATTACCCAACCAACAAAACACGTAATCGAAAATAGAAAAGTCCATGTTCTCCATACTCTTCCGGATACCATGGCTGAACGGAGTCAGCACGACGATAGGTATCGTGGGATTGTCCGTCTTGATGCCCCGTGCGATGTCGAACACGTCATTATTGTCCGTTCCGGGCATACAGATAATCAAATCGAAAGTGGTCTTGCCCAACTCTTCTTCCGCCTCTTCCTGCGAAGCGACTTGGAAAAAACGGGGAGGATAACGCAAACCCAATTTCACGTATTCATCGAAAATCTTTTCCTCTACCCGTCCGTCATCCTCCAACATGAAAGCATCATACGGGTTGGCGATGAGCAACACATTGAAAATGCGCCGCTTCATCAGGTCCACAAAAGCGGTGTCCCGCAAGAGCGGGCATTCTTTGTTTTTATCGTCTGTCATAATAGCCTGTCCTTATCTCTGATTGCGGAAACAAATAAACACAAAAATCCGCAAGCATGCAAAAAATGCGGCACAAAAAAGCGGTACCCGAAAATGATTATTTCCGGCACCGCTCCCTTTTCTACCTCATGACAAAACCACCTATACTACTCCTTGCGCCATCATGGCCTTGGCCACTTTCATGAATCCGGCCACATTGGCTCCTTTCACATAATTGACATAACCGTCCGGCTCAGTGCCGTATTTCACACACTGCTCATGGATACCGTGCATAATGGCATGAAGTTTCTGGTCCACCTCTTCGGCCGCCCAACTGAGGTGCATGGCATTCTGGCTCATCTCCAATCCGGATGTGGCCACGCCTCCGGCGTTGACAGCCTTGCCCGGAGCGTAAAGCATCTTATGGGCAATGAACGCATCAATGGCTTCGGGCGTACATCCCATATTGGAGATTTCGCCCACGCATATCACTCCGTTTTCGATAAGGTGCCGGGCATCTTCTCCGTTCAGCTCGTTTTGCGTGGCGCACGGCAAGGCGATATCGCACTTCACTTCCCACGGACGACGGCCTGCCACGAACTTAGCCCCCGCAAAGCGTTCCGCATAGGGGCTGCAAATATCGTTCCCGCTCGCACGAAGTTCCAACATGTACGCAATCTTTTCTTCGTCGAGCCCGTCTTCGTCATAAATGTATCCGTCGGGACCGGAAATAGTCACCACCTTGGCGCCCATCTGTGTGGCCTTTTGGGCAGCGCCCCAGGCTACATTGCCGAATCCGCTGATGGCCACGCGCTTGCCCCGGATGTCGATACCTTTGTCGGACAACATTTCACGCACAAAATAGAGCCCTCCATATCCGGTGGCCTCGGGGCGCACCAACGAGCCACCGAATTCAAGCCCTTTTCCGGTGAGCACACCGCTCCAATCCCGCGTAAGCTTCTTATACTGCCCGAAGAGGTAGCCCACTTCTCTTGCCCCCACACCGATATCACCAGCCGGGATGTCGATTTCCGGACCGATATAACGGTAAAGCTCGTTCATGAAAGCCTGACAGAAACGCATGATTTCGGCATCGCTCTTGCCGCGTGGCGAAAAATCGGAACCTCCCTTACCTCCCCCCATGGGCAGTGTGGTCAGTGCATTTTTGAATGTCTGCTCAAAACCAAGGAACTTCAATATGGAAAGGTTCACGGACGCATGGAAACGCAATCCACCCTTATACGGGCCGATGGCACTGTTGAACTGTACCCGATAACCCAAGTTGACCTGAACCTCTCCCTTGTCGTCCACCCAAGGGACCCTGAACATGATGATGCGTTCCGGCTCCACCAACCGTTCGATTAATTTGGCACGTTCAAATTCAGGATGGCGATTATACACGTCTTCTATGGAGATAAGCACTTCACGAACTGCTTGCAAATACTCCTTTTCACCAGGATGCTTGGCCTCAAGCTGAGCCATTATTCTCTGAATATCCATAGCCTACAATTTTAAGGACATCTAACATTATGTTGACTAACACTGGGGCAAATCTACAAAAACAAGCCAACAAAAGCAAGAAATAGAAGATTAAATATCCTATATAGATACCAAAATGTCAAAAAACAAAAGAACCACAAAAAAAGAAACATGTCTTAAGCGGTATTTCCTCCGCCTAAAACGAAAGATTCCGCGCTTACGACATGCTTTCTTGTCAGTCAATCAAAGCCCCTTTATTACTTCAAAGAGAATACGGGTTCTTTTTCCGTGCCTGCAACAACCAATTTATCTTCACGAAGCAACCAACCCAGTGCAAGATACAATTCTTTGTCTGTTTTCACTTTTGCTGCTTTCTTCAGATCTTTTGCACTCAACGGTGCACTCTCATTCAAGGCATTCCATACAAGGCCTGCCACCTCACCAGCATTTTCAAACATAATACTCAAATACTTTTAGTTAATAATCTCATCCTCTCAAAGGATATTCTTTCATAAATACGTACAAAGGTAGTATTTTATTTGTATGCCATATAAAAAAACTTAAAATAGTTGTGGGTTTATATGCTATTTTAACGCAAAAAAGACTTTTTAGGTGTATTATGTGGCAAAACATTGACATCAACGACCGATAGAGTCCAAATAATCAGCAAAAATGCGGGCAGCCGACTCTACCATCTTCGGACAAGGACGCTTGGCATAATAAGCCGCCGTACGGGCTTCTGCCTGGTTGCTTACCGGTGCATCCCGTTTCAATCCCAACAATTCCCCGCAGGTTATGGAACCGTTTTCTGCTTTGAACCTGGCGGCAAGCTCTTGCACGATGGCATAATTCCGCGATTTCGTCTCACGGTCTTTGCCTTCCATGGCTGCCACTTCCAGTCCCACCAACTGGAACATGCCACAAGCCGCCCCGCAGGTGAGCCGCATGCGGCCTATCCCTCCGCCAAACGAAGCAGATATATGCAAGGCCTGTTCATGCGTAAAGCCGTACAGGTCCGCAAAAGCCGCCACTACGGACTGCGAACAATTATACCCCTCTTTGAAATATGCCACAGCACGGGCTATCCTTTCTTCTTTGTCTTTCATATCATTTCAATGGATTGATTTGCAAAATTACAAAGAATAAATTAATTTCGCACGTAAAACCATCAGATATGAAAAAGATTAATACCACACTTTTACTGGGTACGCTGTTGGGGGTCTGTGCCTGCCACTTTGAAAGTTTCGATGAACGTTGCGCCCGCGAAGCACGGGAATACACGGAAAAGCAATGCCCCCGCAGAATGGACCAGTACACCCTTATGGACAGCCTCACGTATGACGAGCATTCGCGTACACTAAATTATTATTATACTTTGGAAGGAGTTTTGGATAACGACACGGTGATGAACGCTCAAGCCTGCGAATCGCTTAAGGATCTTTTGCGCAAAAACGTGGTCAACTCCGTGGATTTGAAATCCTACAAAGAGAAGGGTATCAGTTTTTCCTATTGCTATTATTCCAAAGCATCGGGAAAAGTGCGCTTTCAGGTACGTTTCACCCCCGAAGATTATGACAGCCACTATAGCCCGGACCGCTAACCTCCAAAAACGATGGAAGACAGGTTGAACACCCAACTTCCGTCACCAGACGACTCCTCCCCGTCCCTACCTTATATTATATAGAGGTAAGGACGGGGAGGAGTCCTTTATAATCATGCCATCAAGACCGGGAAACAGCCTGCTGCAGAGCCAACGTTAGTTGGTCCGGACACGAAGTTGGCTTCATGCCGCAACGAATGCCGCTCAAACGGCTTACCACATCTGCGACCGGCATGCCTTCCACCAAACGGGCAATCCCTTGAAGGTTACCATGGCAACCGCCCAAAAAACGTACGGACTTCACCACGTCCCCGTCAACCTCCAGTTCTATCTGCTTGCAACAGGTTCCCTCCGTCTGATAAACCGTTTTCATCTTATTCTTCTTCAGGCTTCATATTCGTATAAACCGTCTGCACGTCGTCGAACTCTTCCAGTTTTTCCACCATCTTGTTCAACGTTTCACGCTCTTCGGCCGACACTTCCTTCAAATCATTCGGAATATAAGTGAATTCACCACCGACATCCTCGAAGCCCTGCTCTTCCAAGTGCTTCTGGATAGCACCGTAACTCTTCGGGTCGCCGTAAATCGTAATCGTACCTTCCTCTTCGTCCATGTCGTAATCCTCTTCCACCCCGAAATCTATCAAGTCGAGTATCAACTCATCCATGTCCACCGTAGCCGGTTTCTTGAAGGTGAATACACACTTATGGTCGAACAAGTAAGCCAAGGAACCCATCGTACCCAATGTTCCTGAGAACTTGTTAAACACCGAACGGACATCCGCCACCGTACGTGTCGGGTTATCGGTCAGAGTATCCACGAATACAGCAATACCGTGAGGACCGTATCCTTCGTAAGTCATGTTCTTATATTCGCTCTGGTCTTTTCCCATTGCGTTCTTGATGGCACGCTCGATGTTATCCTTCGGCATGTTCTCACGCTTGCAAGTCGCAATAATCGAACGCAACGTAGGATTGTTTTCGGGTTCCGGCCCACCGGCCTTTACGGCTATGGCGATTTGTTTACCCAATTTTGTAAATGTCTTGGCCATGTGGCCCCATCTCTTCAGCTTTGCAGCCTTTCTATATTCAAACGCTCTTCCCATTGGAATAAAATTTTAAATATGATGATTTCTATTTATCTTTTTCTCATTTTATAGTTGAGCACCAGGCCATATACGATAAGCACCACCGTAGGGACAATCAACGCACGCGTGTACCCCTGAAGGGTGATCTGCAACAACCAACAAAACACCAGTACATAATATATGGCCTTGGCTACGACTAATCCTTTCATATCGCGGGTTATCTCAATTTAGCACCCAACTTGGCCTGCAAGTTTGCAATCAACTTATTCATGATTGCGTCGATTTGCTTGTCGTTCAAAGTCTTCGTCTCATCTTGCAGCACGAAGTTCACGGCATAACTCTTCTTCCCGGCTTCCAGGTTCTTTCCTTCGTACACATCAAAAAGCGTCACTTCCTTCAGCAGCTTCTTCTCTGTGGAATAGGCCACCTTTTCTACTTCGGCAAATTCCACACCCTTGTCCAACAAGAGAGCCAAATCGCGGCTCACAGCGGGGAACTTGCTGATTTCCGTGTAACTGATCTTGTTGTTGCGGATGGCCTTCATCAGAAGTTTCCAGTTGAGGTCGGCATAATAGACTTCCGCGTCCACATCCATCATCTTCCGTATCTTCCGGCTCACGATACCCAACATGGCCAAGACCTTACCGCCACGGTTTTGAATTTCGATACCTTTTGAATAGATATCGTTACGGCTCGGCGCAAAAACCAATGCACCGAAATTCACACCCAAACGGGTCAGGATGTTCAGCACGTAAGCTTTCAGTTCATAAAAGGAACTGTCTTCGTCGGGATGCGCCCACGAACCGCTCACCCGCTTGCCCGTCACCCACAGTCCGAGGTGATAGTCTTCCGAATAAGCGTCGAGCACATGCTTGATGACCTCCGGGTCGCGGCTGCTGCTCACGCCGGGAATGATGTCGGGACATTTGTCCTCTTCGCGGAAATAGTAGCAATTCCCGAACTCGAAGAACTTCAGGTCGGCATTCTTGCGGTTGGCGTTGTGCGCCACACATTCCAACCCGCCGAACAGCAGCGTCTGGCGCATCGCGTTCAGGTCGGAACTCAACGGGTTCATCAACTTCACCAAATGCGAAGCCGGATAACTCTCCAACCCGTCATAATAGGCCGCACGCTGCAAAGAATTGTTCAGGATTTCATTGAAACCGCAACCTACCAACTGTTCTGCCACGAGGTTCTGCAACTTATGGCTTTTGTCTTCATCGCCTTTGACATTCAGCGTGGATTTCACAGATGAAGGAATCTCCACATTATTATATCCGTACACGCGCAAGATGTCTTCCACCACGTCGCACGGGCGCTGCACGTCCACACGGTAGGCCGGCACCTGAAGCTTCAATCCCTCGGCCGTTTCCTCCAGAATCTTCATCTCCAGGCTCGTCACGATGCTTTTCACCGTGTCCGCCCCGATATTCTTTCCCATCAGGCCGTAAGCGTATTCATAATTCAAGTCCACGATGAAATCAGGCAACGGGTTGGGATATACGTCCTTAATCTCCATGGCGATTTCCCCGCCTGCCAGTTCCTTGCACAACATGGCAGCCTGTTTCAGTGCATAAATCACACCATTCGGGTCGATGCCACGCTCGAAACGGAAAGAAGCATCGGTGCTCAAACCATGACGGCGTGCGCTCTTGCGAATCCACGTCGGATTGAAATAAGCACTTTCCAACAATACGTCACGGGTCGTTTCATACGTTCCGCTCCCTTTTCCGCCGAACACACCGGCAATGCACATCGGCTCTTCCATGTTGCAAATGGCCAGGTCACGGTCGCTCAGCTTATGTTCCTCGCCGTCGAGCGTCACGAAAGGCGTACCATCGGGCATGGTCTTCACCACCACTTTACCCCCTTTGATCATGTCGGCATCGAAACAGTGCAAAGGCTGCCCATAGGCGAACATGATGTAGTTCGTCACATCCACGATATTGTTAATCGGACGCAAGCCGATGATGCGCAATTTGTCCTGTAACCATTCTGGACTTTCCTTCACCTCGCAATTCCGGAGCGTCACGGCAGCATAACGGGGACAAGCCTCCACGTTTTGCACTTCGATGTCGATGTCCAACTCGTGGCTGTCCACCTTGAAACTGTCGCACGACGGACGATGCAAAGCCGTCTTATGGCCGTTCTGCACCAACCAGGCATACAGGTCGCGGGCCACACCGTAATGCGAACAGGCATCCGCACGGTTGGGAGTGATGTCCACTTCGATAAGATAGTCGCTCTTCAGGTTATAGTATTCCGCAGCCGGGGTTCCGGGCACAGCCGTCCCGGGCAGCACGATGATGCCGTTGTGGTCCGTACCGATACCAATCTCATCTTCCGCACATATCATGCCATTGCTCTCCACCCCGCGCAACTTGGATTTCTTGATGGTAAAACATTCGTCGCCGTCATACAATTTGCAACCCAACGTAGCCACCACCACCTTCTGTCCGGCTGCCACGTTCGGCGCACCGCACACAATCTGTACTGGTTCCCCCTCGCCGAGGTTCACCGTACATACGTGCATGTGGTCTGAATTGGGATGGGGCACGCAAGTCAGCACCTCACCGACGACCAGTCCCTGCAAACCGCCCTTCACCGGTTGCACTTCTTCCACGCAACCCACTTCCAGGCCTTCCGACGTCAACGCATCGGCCACTTCCTGAGCTGTCAAATCAAAATCGACATACTCTTTCAGCCAATTATAAGAGATATTCATATCTTAAGATTTTAATTTATTTCGAAATAACGCGCAAAATTACACTTTTTCAGGCAATCCGCCAAGAAGAATGCAGACAAAGCCTCAAGAAGCCAACGAGTTTCATTCCACCACCGAAACCACCGCTCTCAAAAAGGAAGAGGCCCCTCGGGCAAAGGCGCACCGAAAGGAGAAGCCGCATCCGACGGAGGCATCATGTCGGCCGCAGGCAAAGGCACATCCGGCCCCCGCCCGGTACCAAAAGCCACTGCCTCGCCCGGCATGGGCACGTAGGCATCTTCTTCCGGGTCCTGGAAACGGGCGTATTCTCCACGGAATTTCAGCAGCACGTCGCCCACGGCACCGTTACGGTGCTTGGCGATGATGATTTCCGCCATGCCGTGCAGGTCGTGCCCCTTCTCGTCCTGATATATCTTATAGTATTCGGGACGGTGGATGAAACAAACCATATCCGCATCCTGCTCTATGGCACCAGACTCACGCAAGTCGCTCAACTGCGGACGCTTGCCGTCGATTCCCTCACGGTTCTCCACCCCACGGTTCAGCTGGCTCAGCGCAATAATCGGAATGTTCAATTCCTTGGCCAGCCCCTTGAGCGAACGCGAAATGGTGCTGACCTCTTCCTGACGGCTGCCAAACGACATGCCGCTGGCATTCATCAGTTGGAGGTAGTCTATCAGGATAATCTTGACCCCATGCTCGCGCACCAAGCGACGGGCTTTCGTACGCAATTCGAAAACGGACAGCGAAGGCGTGTCGTCCACATAAAACGGGGCATCATACAGTTGGGTGATTTTATTATCCAACTGCGACCATTCGTAAGGCGCCAACTGCCCGCTTTTCAATTTCTCTCCCGGAATCTCGCACACGTTGACAATCATACGGTTGACCAACTGCACGTTGCTCATTTCCAACGAGAACATAGCCACGGGAATCTTCATGTCCACCGCCATCTTTTTGGCCATGGAAAGCACGAAAGCCGTCTTTCCCATGGCCGGGCGGGCCGCGATGATGACTAAGTCGGAGTTTTGCCAACCGGAAGTCATCTTGTCCAACTTCTCGAAACCGCTGCTCAACCCGCTCAACCCGTCGCTGCGCGCCGCCGCCTTCTGCAACATGTCGTAAGCCTCGCGAATCACGGGATTGATTTGCGTATAGTCTTTCTTCATGTTCTGCTGCGAGATTTCGAAAAGCTTTCCCTCGGCCTCCTGCATCAGGTCGTCCACGTCCACCGTCGCGTCGAAAGCCTTCGTCTGCACCAGACTGGTGAAGGTAATCAGTTCGCGCGCCAGGAATTTCTGCGCGATGATACGGGCGTGATATTCGATATGGGCGGAAGAAGCCACTTTTCCACTCAACTGCGTGATATAGAACGGACCACCCACTTCCTCCAATTTGCCCATGGAGTTCAGGTGTTCCGTCACCGTCAGGATGTCCACCGGCTTCTGTTGGAGATTCAGCGTGCGGATGGCCTCATAGATAAGTTGGTGGCGGTGGTCGTAAAAGCTCTCGGGACGCAATATCTCGCTCACCTGCGAATAGGCATCCTGCTCTATCATCAAAGCACCCAACACAGCCTCTTCAAATTCAAGAGCCTGCGGCTGCACGTGCCCGTAGGCATCCTCCTCCGGCACGTTCACTTTGGCGCGCGCGGATGTGCGCCGCCCTGTCTTTCTCGTTTCTGCCATATCAAGTCTGGTTTTGCGTGCAAAGATAATCCTTTCCATCCTAAAAAAAGCCTGTGGGCTGCATTCTTTTATGAAGATTTTATCTACCGTTGCCAAACATTGCTTACCTTTGCATACATAAAACATCATATCATGATTTGCCATCCCAACGCTAAAATCAATTTAGGACTGAACGTCACGGAACGCCGTCCCGACGGTTACCATAACCTGGAAACCGTGTTCTACCCCATCCCACTGTGCGACACTTTGCAACTCGAAGCTGCCGGCAACACGGACAGCCGCCCGGAAGGTATCTTTCCCGACGGCATCCCCGTGCAAGAACACGCCACGGAAGATTATACATTCCGGTGGGGCGGCATCGGCATCGACTGCCCGCCGGAACAGAACCTGCTCGTCAAGGCTTTGCGCCTGATACAGGAACGCCATTCCCTTCCCCACCTTTCCATATCGTTGCATAAGCAAATCCCGTCGGGCGCAGGCTTAGGGGGCGGCTCGTCGGACGCGGCCCATACGATGAAAAGCCTCAACCAAATGTTCCACCTCGGCCTGTCCGACAACGAACTGGAAGAACGTGTAACCGGCTTGGGGGCCGACTGCCCTTTCTTCGTACGCAACCGTCCGGTATTTGCCACGGGCATCGGCAATATCTTCACTCCTATAGCCCTTTCCCTCTCCGGATGGCACCTCGTTCTGGTGAAGCCCGGTATCTTCGTGTCCACGAAGGAAGCCTACGCCCGAATCATCCCCCGAAAACCCGGAATACCTGTAACAGACATCATCCGCCGCCCCGTAGAGGAATGGAAAGGCCTCCTGACGAACGATTTCGAAGAAGGGGTCTTTGCCCTCCATCCCGAAATCGCAGACATCAAGGCACGGCTGTACGGTCAAGGAGCGGCATACGCTTCCATGAGCGGTTCGGGTTCGAGCGTCTTCGGCCTTTTCCGGACGGCACCGGAAGAAACGGACATGCGCAGGCTGTTCCCGGAAAGCTTTTATTTCCAGGCCTTGCTTTAGGTGAATGCCCTTTCCCCACCACATCTTTCACTATAAGTCGTTGAATAACAGCATCAAAGCAAAAATGGTGAAGGATGTTTTCACACCGCGAAAACGCATCCCCGTGAAAGCACGGTGAAGGCCAAAAGCACAGAGCCTTCACCATAAGTCACTGTCATTGAGGCAGTATGAAGGATGCGAACCCTTTTTCCGCATTCTCGTATAGAAAGGGGTGGAAGACGGGAAAAAGCCTTCCATACATGCCTCAAACGATGTCATCCGATTCAAGAATCGTTTGGCTGAGATTGAAAATTCATTCGGCTGAAAACGGAAAATTATTTGGCGGTCATTGTCGCGGCCGTTTGACGTCCCTTAGGGCATATCTCCTGCTCCCCAATCTACGATATCCAAATCTTTCACCGGATGATAGAACGTATCGGGCATCCGTTCGTCCATATACTTGCTTTCGTAAAGTTCTGCCGGCCCCCAGGATACCTGAAAACGATAGCCGAAATTCTCAAACTGCCGAACCAGATAATTGCCGTTATACGCCATGGTGGGCAGCAGGAACTCGTAGTAAACGGAATCATTACGTGCCATGAACTCTGCCACGTCCGTCAGGAAGCCATGACTGACATACAAGATATGGCACCAAGAGAAATAAAGATGCTCAAAAGGACAGGCCTGTATATACCGGACAGGCCAATGTTTTTGCGGACTGCCCTCCACATCGGTGGCAATATGGATATAATCCACCGCGTCCTCGGCATTGACCCGTTGGACGAAACGGTGAAAATCCCCATGTAGCACAATATCATTTTCCATCAGCAGATAATGGTCGTAACGATATTGTTTCGCACATTCCGCCAAAGCTACAAAAGTGTTGGGTAGCAACCTCTCATTCTGATGGAAAAAACCTTTCAATCCGGTAGAATCGAAAAAATAGAAATTATATTCCGGATGGTCTTCTCTCTTTATAGGGCTGTTCGACCGATCGTACAAGATCAAAAGGTCCATCACTCCTTCCACTTCCTTTTTGAGGTTGGATAGGTAATCCAATATGCCTTCGTCCAATTTATGTGTGGCAAAGACCAAACAATTATGATTGTAATTTTCCATTATCTTCTATCTTGCTTGTTTTAGTTTATTACTTCACCGGATGATAAATCATATCGGGCAATGCCATCCCACCCTCCGTATGAGCCGGACGGAAGCGATGGGTACACTTGTCCCCGCAAACATCATTCGGATCATCCGTATAAAACAATCCCGGACAACCTGTGTATATAAACTTTCCATTCCCTCCGAAATCGGATATTTTCAAGTTGAAGTATTTGAACAATGTAGGCATCAACACCTCATTGTGTCCCCTGTCGCCCAATAGGCATCGCTCGTTCAGTAAAGAAAGCGCCCTGTCAGAGAAACGGCATATCGGATTGAAAGAACGTAACAACATCTTATGATTCAGTTTGATATTGACCAATTCTATCTCTTTCCATCTTGTCCATCGGGTATCCCCGGAAAAGTCTCTAATATGGGCGGAAATAAAATCGTCATCCTTATCCGCAAAGAACCCGAAATAGTTTTTCCAATCCCCATTAAAACGGACATCATATTCTATAAGCCAATAATAGTCGTAACCGGCATGCTTGAGATAAAAGTCCAACATCACGAAATGGAAATTCCCGTCCATCAACGTACAGCCCCACGAACGATACCCCAACCTGTTGAGTTCCTTGACGGTGAAGGGGAAAGAATGGATGCCGTCCGGCAACGTGATTCTCACCTTGTCTGCCTGAAAGCCAACATACAACGTGGCAAAATCCTTGGTTTCCTCATCTAACTTGACGATTTGACGTTCTATATCCTCATTATAAATATGCGTCACAAACAAAATTGCTGTCTTCATAGCCTCCTCCTTATTCTACAGTGTGATACATGATTTCAACTAACATTACCGCATCCTCCAATGTCATCAACTGCGACCGAAGGTTTTTCATTCCCTCTTGCACCCTGGCCAAGAAATAACCGTCGTGCGTCAACAGATAAAGACGGAACTGCATATATACACGTTCCACCTGAGTACACTCCATACGTTCTATCTTGCGTTCCAAAACCCGAAGCTGCTCCCCCGTTTCCATTCCGCAAGCCTGCATCAACGTGAGGGCATCCACTGTAACCGCAGGATCCTCCTCCCCCATTCGGCCTTGCAACAAAACGGCCATCCTCTCGCAGTCATCGCGATGTTCCTTCGTAGGGCGGTTCTGCATCTTGGCCAAGTAATAACGCCCTATCCCGGCCAAGTCCTCCACCGGCATCGTTTCCCCGATATTTTGCCTGATATACGCATCCACCGTTTCAAGCAAATCTTCGGGATTCTCCTCTATAAGCCCTTCTTTTGACAGATATTCTATCAGCCAACAACATCCGCTTATGCCGCTCCGGAAAGTCATATCGTGCATCACCGTCCCCAAACAGTCTTGTGCCTTGCACAACAAATCATAACCCGCGTCCGCATAGTTTCGCATCTGTGTCATACGGGCAAACAGGAACAGGAAGTGTACATATCCGAAGTATCCGTCCTCACCCGCCGAGAAAGCCGATATTCGTTCCGCCCCTATCCAATGCCCCAACGTGTTACAGAGTTCCCTGAAGGTATTCCTGTCGCAGCAATACCGTCTTTCAGAAGGCAGACAATCATAATGAAGCACCTTGGTAGACAGGTTATATTTTCGCAAGTAAGCAGCCAGTTCCCTGTTATGGATGGCCTGTCCCGATTGGATGGGACGTGTATGCACCACGCTTACTTCGTCAATGACGGCCATGTCCCTTTGCGAAGCATCAATCAGCACCGGCCAATGGGTTTCCGTCCCCCATCCCGTCTCGTTCTCATTAAAAGTGAACAACACTTTGTTTAACGCCTCACGTGAGAAACACGGCACCATCATTTCCACAAAATTGATGTACCGCAACTTGCAATACCGGTCTTGCAACGTATGGCTCCACGTGTAATAAGACATACGCAATGCCGGCTGTGCAATCTGCAAACGGTAACGCCGCATGGACTCGAAGAGGGCATTGATGGTCGCGGCATCCATTTGGATGTCATCATCCGGAAAGAAGAAATAATCATACCGTTCCTTCAACTCCGGATGCATCTCAAGATACCGGTAAATGACTTTCAACTTATACCCTTTGATGTGGCAAATATACTCCGTGTCTCCGCGAAACTCTTCGATGGAATCATCGTAGACCACCAAGTGCAAGTCAAAATTGCACCCTCCTTTCAGCCACATACGGTGCAGGCTGTTCCGCCCTACTGCCGAAATCACACAATTGGAATGGTTCATTATATTTTGTTTTTTATTTGTTGGACTGTATGTTCCATAATATCCCTCATCAGTTGCTGCGACGGTCCTCCCGACCACAGCAATCCGGCACACACCAATGCCATTACAATGACCACGATGGTTATGCCGTACCGTGTAACAAACGGCAGACGGCCTCCCATGAGCCGCTCCACTTCCGGACAATGTTGTTTCTGCTGTTTCATGCCATGACACTCATTTGATTTTTCACTAATTCATAATACCTGCCCCGTTTTTCCAACAAGCTTTGATGGTTGCCCCGTTCCACTATCTTTCCCTTGTCCATCACGATAATCTGGTCGGCATCCTTTACGGTACTCAGGCGATGCGCACTGACCACCACCGTACGCCCTTCGTAAAACCGGTGCAGGTTGTCCATGATATGGGCTTCATTGGTGGCATCGAGCGAATTGGTCGCCTCGTCGAGGAAAATATATTCCGGATTCTTGTAGATGGCACGGGCTATCAGGATGCGTTGCCGCTGTCCTTGGCTCACCCCCTTGCCTTCCATGCCGATGACGGTGTCATAACCCAAAGGCAGAGACTCCACGAAATCATCAATCCGCGCCATGCGGGCGGCACTTTTCATTCGTTCTTCATCCGCTTCGTCCGTATTGATAGCAATGTTCCCCTCTATGGTATCGGAAAAGATAAAACTGTCCTGCATCACCGAACCGGTGGCCGCACGCCAGGTATGAGGGTTGATGTCCGAGAGATTGACTCCTCCCACCTTGATACTGCCACGGGTCGGTTCATAGAATCCCTGAAGCAGTTTGATCAGCGTGGTTTTTCCGCATCCGCTTTCACCCACGATGGCCGTCACCTGACGCTCCGGAATATGGAGCGAAACGTCCTTCAATGCCCAATCCCGCTCCGAACCGGTGTAACTGAACGAAAGGTGGTCAATGCAAATGTCCCGTTTGTGGGGGAGGATTGCCAGTTTTTTCTCTATATCCGTCTCCTCGTCATCCTGTGAATGTATCTCATTCAACCGTTCCAAACTGATTTTCGCATCTTGGAACGATTGTGCAAAACCGATGAACTCCCCTATCGGGGCAGATACCTGCCCGATAATGTAGGTCAGGGACATCATCATACCCAGGGTCATCGAACCGTCCACCACGGCTTTCGCCGCGATATAATAAATAAGGATATGCGTGGTTTGCGTGAAAAATACCGAACCGGACTGCTGCACCTGCCCGATGCGAAGCCCTTTCAGGCCTATCTGAAAGAGCTTGACCTGTATCCGCTCCCATTCCCAACGCTTCTGGCGTTCGCTGTTATTGAGCTTGATGTCCTGCATGCCCTGTACCAACTGTATCATCTTGCTCTGTTCCAAAGCGGACTGGTTGAACCGCTTGATGTCAAGCTCCCTCCGATAGCGCATAAAGAACGAAATCCATGCCACATACAAAGCATTGCCCACAAGGAAAATGGTCAGCACCACCATGTTATAATAGGCCAGAATACCCAAATATACAATGAAATTCACTATCGAAAACACGATACGCATGCTGTTGCCCAGCAGAAAGTTCTTTATCCGCCCATGGTCACCTATGCGTTGCAAGATGTCGCCCGTCATGCGGGAATCGAAAAACTGCAAGGGCATGGCCGTAAGTTTGATCAGGAAATCGGCTATCAACGAAATGTCGATACGCGAATTCATGTGCAGCATAATCCACGAACGGATGTAGTCGATGCTCAGCGTGGCCACGAAAAACCCCAACTGCGCCAAAAGTATCAGGGTGATGACATCCAAATTGCGCCCATTGATGCCTTGATCCACCATCGCTTGCGAAAGGAAAGGCAACACCATCTGTATCAAACTCCCGACAAGCATGGCCAACAGCAACTGGCCTATCATGCAACGGTAAGGCATAAAATAACGGGTAAACGAAAGAATGCTCCGGCTGTTCTTCCGATATTCATCTTCCACTTTCCCCCAATTATCCCCCGGTTCCAACATCAAAACCACACCGCACCCTTTATCTTCGGCACGTCTTCCAATCCAACACTTCTTAAATTCTTCTTGGGTATAGGTAAGGCGTTGTGAAGCCGGGTCTGAAATATGGATTTTATAACCTCCCGCCTTATCTCTTTCTATACCGTAACAAACCACAAAATGGTTTTGGTTCCAATACAGGATACAGGGAAATACACCCTCCTCCGCTAATTGGCTAAATGTCATTTTCATCCCAATTGTATCAAAACCAATATATTGCGCTCCTTCACTTATGCCCTGCATGTTGACACCACGGCGAGAAATATAGCAATGCTTTCGTAACATCTCCGCAGAATAGTTTAGGCCATAAAAACTGGCTATCATACGCAAAGATGTCGGGCCACAATCGGAGGCATCAAGCTGCTTAAAGTGTGGAAAACGATTTAATAATTTCATATTACCTTTTCTTTTTAGAGGAAAGAGACCAATTGAATCGTATACTTGCCAAGACATAGGCCGGTATATATTGAGTGGCCATAGTTTCAATGTGCCCTTCTCCATTCATAACAAATTGTACATGTTTACGTTGATGGAAAATATCTATGGCACTAAGGCTTAATTCTACTTTTTCTTTATAAATTGATTTGGAAATATGTGCATCGGTGAATATAAATGTCCTGTTCAGTGTCTTCATTTCAAATCCAAACCGTGAGATAAAATTACAATTTACAGAGGCATTAATACCTGCCGGCAAATGACTAGTTATAGATAAACTATTAGTGAGTTCTTGTAATTTTTCGTTAGAATCCGCATTGGAAATAATGCCATTACCATTGGATGCAACAGTGTAAGCCACTTCTACGTTTCGGGATGTATTGTTCCATTTAAGATTGGCTTTAACACGATAACCATATAGTTTCATATAGTCAAATCCTTGGTTGTTACTATTATCAAACATCATATTGGCACAGCGTGTGTAGTTGGCTCCAGCCGACAAGTTTAGCCAACAGGTTTGGTTGGAAGCGAGCGGCATACCATAGCCACATTCTAAAGAAATATTATACTTTCCATCTACATTAACGGGCATAAGAGTCCTCGTTCCATTTTGTTTATCATAGATAGACTGAATAGCTATGGCATTCCACGTATTTGTGCTACCGAATGTGGCATAGGTGTTATGCTTGTTACGTTCGAAGTAATGGCGGAATCCCAATGAAAGCCCTAAATCTGTTTGTTTCCGCAACTCTGGATTACCCATATAAGTATTTAATGGATCAGAGGTATCAGTCTGGTTTAACAGGTAAATCTCTTTAGGAGTCGTCTGATTGCACCAACCTTTCAAATTCAACGATGTTATACTTCCTTTTCTGTCATCTGCTTTTGGATACCATTTCATTTCTAAAGTGGGCGAAAGAAGTATATATTGCTTGTGTTGTCGATTGGATGCCGTCTCATGGATAAGCTGCACACTCACATCCTTTATATGAATAGGCATTTGACCATTGAAGCAAACCCATCCCTTCTGATGCAGTTGCATCTCATGAATCCAATACAGTCCTAACGTATGAGTTTCTGATTTTTCTTTAATCCTTCTACTATTATCCACATCTATATGACTTACCTCCGATCCGTCATTTTGTGGCTCAAATAAAACCAATTCACGATAATCATGTGCTTTCTTATGTATAAAAGTGTAATATGGTGTCAGTATTCCTCGCTTGCTACTATCCTCGATGTAGTTGATATTGTATTCCAACTGCATAGTCGTGGCTACATCTTTAATTTGTGTGTCATGAAGGCTCTTGCGTTTGGCTTCTGTTTCTTCGTCTTCAAACACTCTGTTTATATATCGTTGATTGATATTACCATTATCCCCGTGCATATCATAGTCAATTTTAAATTTTAATAAATTGCCCCCCAATGCCAAGTGCCATTCTGTTTCAGCCTTATGCTCATACGCATGACGCAAAGAAAGTACGCTGTCTTTATATATGTTTGTTATTCCTGTAGGAACTGTTGCCTGCATTTGCCCAATTTGCAGCCATACGGAATCACTTATATTGATGTCCCGCAACGATGTTATGGAGTATCCTTTACTTTCTTCTGTATCTTTTCCATATTTGAAAGAATACATGAGTTTTCCATATAGCCCCTTACGCGGACGTAGAGTCATTGACATTCCACCTCTATAATAATCATTTATTTTATTACTTGTTTTACTATACAATTTATATATATCCGTGCTATTAGAAAGATCCAACTTCTGCTTTTCTTTAACCCCAAATTCCGTATCCTGTCTTCTTGCAACTCCGTTTACATCAAAACGTAATTTGTCCGTAGGATGATAAGAATAGTTTAGGTTCAATTGATGGTTTGTCAAGTCTCTATCATCGTATGCACTTTCTATGGTACAAATATCTGTATTTTCTCGTTCTCGACCTATGTTGTTGGCATCAGCACTAATAGTGAAGAACTGCCTGTCATCAAAACGCATAATAAAGCCTAATCCCTCCCAACGCTTTTGTGTTCCTCCTCCTGCTTGTGCATTGCCAAGCCATGCTGCATGATAATCACGCTTGAGATATACATCCATCACATAACTGGCATCGTGCATATCCTTACCCATCGTTTTGCTTTTTTCTCCTTGTTGGTCGTAAAATTTTAACTTGTCTACGATATAAGCTGGCAACATTTTCATAAGTTGCATGGGATCGCTTGGCATAACATCTTTTCCACTGATTATGATGCTTTCTACAAATCGTCCATTAGCAAAAACCCTTCCATCACGCAGTTCCACCCCAGGAAGCATTTTTACGAGATCCTCCAGAACATTTTGCTTGTCCAATACAAAGGCATCCGCATTATAGACAAGCGTATCCCCGCTATGATATATCTTTAATTTAGTAGCTGCCACTGTCACTTCTTCCAGAGCCTTCTGCTCTTGAAAAAGGTAAATATCCCCTATTTCCAACTTTTTTCCATAATCTTGGGGCACATGAAACAGCACTCGTTTTGTCTTATATCCCATCATACTGACCACAGCCGTATAGCTCCCGTTTTTTGGCACTATACACTCAAAGAAGGCACCGCTATTAGGATTTTTGTTCTTTTTGACCGCCCCTTCAGAATGTATTACTGTATACGGAATTTCAGTTGTAACGAGAGCTACAACATTACTATCGCTGTTCAATATCTTCACATGTGCGTTTTCAAGTCCACGGTTGTCAAAAGCATCTCGCACTATTCCTTGAACAATGATACCCTGTGTTACTCCTTTCAGGCTGAATAGTTGGCTAAAAATCACGAATATTACTATTTTCTTAAAAAATGTCATTAGTTGTCCCCCCACATAATATTATTTATATAATTAATTAGTAAACTATGTTTTTCGTATAGTTTTCATTTTATTCAATTAAATGACATGTATTTTGAAGCAGAATATAAAAAGGCATTTTCAATATGTACTTTGACTAAATTATGCAAATATGAATTTGAAAAGGATTGGCGACCATGGCCACCAATCCATTCGTTTATTCGCAATATTTCCACTCTTCTCTAGTCGGACCAACACATACTGCGTATTGCCCTTCCTTAGTAAAACAGTCTCCGTTACAATTGGTGATATATATGGAAGGATAAGAACCACAAGAAGTACCACAAGAAGTAGACCTTGCAGAAAATCCCCCCACTATACCAGTCATTGCACCTATATCCAGAGAATGACATGAAGGATTTAACACAAATCTTTTAAGCTTTTTCATTACTGTGTTATTTATTTGTTAAACAATCACACTGACTATTCTGCAGTTAGCTATTCTGCTCCCAATGGCGTAGTGCTTCGGCCATTGATATCTCACAAGATATTTTTTCAGTTATAACCAAATTGTCAATCATAGCCAAATCCACCAATTCATATTCATTGGGAAGTTTATAGCCATTTACTAAGATTGTCGGGGTTTCAATTAAAGATGTTTTCTTACGCCACATCCTATGCTTTTCCATTTCCATTTCAACCTTTTCTGTATGTATATGCACCTCATCCCTTTTAATAACTCTCTCGTAATCAAACTTTTCTTTATTGTACCAAAGAGCAAATTTACGTAACACCTCATCTTTACGATTATTCATGTAACAAGATATAAGATACCTACTGCTATCCTCCAACGATTCGTTAAATGACGAAAAGATATATTGTACACAGATTTTATTTTCACTCATATCCAACAATTTTTCTACTTGTGTATGCATATATGCACAAGGATTACAATGAGGATTACTCAGTATCGTCACACGCACCTTTGCTTTTGGATTTCCGAAAATTATTGATGAATCATTGAGTGTAGTCTCATAAAAATCACTTTTTTCAAAGAGTACTTTAGCTACATCACTATTGGCTTTAAGAGCCCGATACTTTTGCACAGCACGTACACGTTCCTTTTCTGTTACATAAGCCGAAGCATATTGGTGTACAATCAAAATATTGATGGAAAAGACCATACAAGACAACAATCCACAGAGGATGCCGAAAGTAAAAGGTACTGTCAAATATGAAATGATTGCTGTTATTCCCATAGCCCAAATAACAGCCTGAGCTATTAGGCACAACACACACCAACTTTTAGCCACACGCCATTGGTAATAAATACTCCATACCCCATAGAGCATAGCTACCCAATTAATGACAGCTATGAATGCAGATGCTTCAGGTATGAGTGACAGGAGCAATATGTTGGCCATGAAATATCCCAAACCGACCTCACTCCAACTGATACCAAATACTTTCGCCATAGGTCCATCAAGCACACTATTACAACCTGCACGATGAAATAGACTACATACTTTGTCACCATAATGACTCACTCCGAACAACTGTTTCTCCATAAGCATAGCACAGACAAGGATACCTACCAAGCTTAACACTATGCGTAAAATATCAAAAGGAACTATAATACCCCAATTACTTACTATACCCATAAGGATAATTAATATCAACATCATAGAAATACTATATGTTTTCACCATTGAAATCAATTCGTCTCGCTGATGCATCCCATAGTTTGGCTCTACTGCGTCCGTAGTTTCTTCTACTACAAGAGCATTACCTGTCCAAATGCGTTTGAACATATCATGGTTTACTGTTGTCTTCTTACCATGCTGCAAATAAGTTATTGTATCTGAAGCACAGTCCAATCCTATAACAAAATCACCATAAATATGTAAAATGCACGGATAGTTCAAACTGTATAAATCCTTAGTATCACTGCATACTCCTAACGCTTTTACACAATACACATCTAACATCTGCTTCAAACCGTACATATTGTACTTATGCGGATGCTCTTGGTATAGCACTTTAGTAAAATGTTTCGTATAGTTAATCTCTAAAGCATCTAAGAAATATTCAAGAATAGTCTTCATTTTGATATATATGATTTTAATTCATCCAACGACATACAGCAAATCTTTATAAACTCATCTCTCATGAATTTGGCATCTTCTTTTGACCGATAGACAGAATTGCCACGGGGATGATACAGATGATACAGTTGCCCACTCTGAGTCCATGCTACCTTGTACCCAAGAATTTTTATACGGTGCATTCGCTCCGCATCTTCGGGTCCCCAACCTACAAATCGTTCATTCTCGCCTCCACACCGCAAATATTGCTGACAATTTACCAAATAAGCACCTCCAAAAAATCTACGTCCAAAATAGTAACATAATTTCATATGGCACAAATACTCCAAATCTAGCTTCTTTCTCATTTGTACCGACATTTGTTCAGAAAGGATTGCAAACTGTCCATTATAGGGATAAGCGAGGGTGCATCCTTCAAGAATAAGTCGCACCGCTTCATCAATCTGGGCATAATCGACCAACACATCCGTATCCAAAACCGCTGCAACTTTCGTCTCGGCCATACGCAGCAATTCATTGATATACCGTGTGCGATGAAAAATCTTTGAAGCATCCTCTACAAAAATGTATTCCACCACATCAGGCCAAACTTCATCTCCAAGGGCAGACACAGCATCGGCCTCCAACACAATCATACGGCACCCCAAGCCTTCGAAATGACGTAATACAGTACGGAGATTAGTTAATCTTTCTTCACAGTCGATACGTACCGGAAAGACAAAAGTAAGCAGTGATTTTAAATCTTGCAGTTGCATATCTTTAAGGCATTTTGTATTATAACTCTATCTGACGGCATCTGAAAAAGCGCATCCGGACCGGGTTGCCGCATGAGCAAAGCGTACACGCACGTCTTATAAAAACCGTGTTGTCCCATACTTCGTATCATGGCCCACAGTTCCACAGGCAAAGGACCCGAACCGGCCACATCCTGTACCCAATCCATATAGTATATCAAATGTTCCAGTATCAGGGAAGCTTGGAAATCCTCTTCTTTCCTGTCACATAAATCCAACACCCTTTTCCATAAATATACGCCGATTCCTCCCATCCCGTAAAAATCCGTATCTATGTCGGGACATTGGTTTATCAACTGTATCATACGGGAATCTATATGTTTCAGATAGTCGGGCGACACGGTATAATCCGGCCTGTCCCATGAACTTTCCATCACACAGCACGTGGCATGCACCATATTCGGCACCTTATAACGGTCTTCATACAATTTGCCCACGGCATCTGCCGCCCGTTGGTATGCCTCCACGTCCGACAACAACAAATCCAGACAAGACACAAGCCGCCCCGTAAACTCCTCCTCCATCATATTATCTTCATCGATGGATACGCGCAACTCCGGTGTGGCATCCAACATCTCCGCCAACCCCGTTGTATCCGTGCCAACCAAAGGTATTTTATGACGCATCATCTCAATAGCCGTATAGCTGCATTGTTCATGAAAAGAAGGCATTACGCCGATATATGCAGACCGATAAACGTCTTCCACCTCACTGCTTGACACTTTCCCTAAAAAGGAGACACGACCTTGCAAATCCCTGCACTGCGACAAATAAAGTTGAAAATCCCCGTCCCCGGCAACCACCAAACGGATATCCGCATATTTGTCTGCAATATGCCTGAACGCATGAATCAAATAGTTCAACCCTTTAATCTCGTCCAAACGACCGACAAACAGAATTATGCGGCCATTTCCTACATTTTTATCTTTGTCGAAACATAAACCATCCCCCAAACCATTATAAACCAAGTGCATCTTATCCGAAGAAACGCCATAGCCTTCAGCCAGAATCTGTTGTGTATCTTTTGACAAGACAATGACCTCGTCTGCCAAATGCAAAAACTCTTTTTCGTTTTCTACGCCCGCCAACAAGCCTCTTTCCTTGTCATCTTTCGGTTGATACCCTTCGGCTATCAGTTCACGGAAACGGGTCTTGTTACCTTTCAACTCGAAACACCACCCTAAATAGTGTACCGTAAAAATAATCCGGCAATCAAAGTATTGCCCTTTCAGCAAAGCGGCAAGCGGCTTATGCTGGAAATAGTTGAAATGGAACACCAACCGCTCATCATCCTCCGCCTTGATATGCCTGGCTAAAAAATAAAACACATTGCGGCAATAAGGCTCATTCTCCATGCCCGAAAACAAAGCCGGAACCTTGTAATGACGGCATCCGCGTTCGTCTTCCGCTATCGAATACTCTTTCACATCCGAAAACATGTCCACAAAAGACACTTTCACGCCGGAATGTCCAAAAAGCCCGTCTGCCAACAAACGTACATAAGTGCCTATGCCATAATTGGCCGCACGGCTCGCATTATTGAAGATGAATATGTGCATCATACCAGTATGGATTTTAATATATAATAAGCACATCCCCCGTCTATGCCTAACGGCTTCTCGATATATTCCGCCTCTGGAAATGTGGGTTCGTTCAAAACATCCATGAAGTCCAACGTCCGGCAAGACAGGTTGTTCCTTTCCACCGTGTCCTGTAATTCCATCATATACCGGCTGTCGAACGTCGTCACAGCCTCCACGCTTTGGCGCAGACCAAGGTAAAGCATCAATCCCCTCAAACCTGAACGTACAGACATGTCTGTCAGCCTACGCGGATCACGTTCCATAATCTTGCGGTCTATGTCTTCCAAGATGTCATTCAAGCTACATTCCACCAAACCGCGTTTACAGAGGAACGTCGTGCCGTAACCGATACCGGCCAAACCGCGTTCCAAACCTACCGGCATATCGGTATGCACCCCGTCATACACTTGTTGGAACAACTCCCATGCGTACTCGCGCATCACCTCGTCCCCATAAGCATCAGCATACAGATACAACGCGACCACCACGCCCATCTTGCCATGAAACAGCCCAAGCTCTTGCAGATAACCACTCCGTAACAGCAAATAATCCGCGATTTTATCCATTTCTTCTTTCATACACTTACTAAGTAACAAACAACCGTATTCTTGCTTCATACAACCTGGTTCATATTCTGACGGAAATAGGCTATAGTCTGCGACAAACCTTCATCCAACCCCACCACCGGCTTCCACCCGTCCAACACGGATGCGGCCAATGTAATGTCTGGCCGCCGTCGACAGGGGTCGTCCTGTGGAAGAGGTTTATACACAACAGGCGATCGGGAACCGATCATGCGTAACACCCGTTCCGCCAAATCGTTTACCGAAATCTCGTAAGGGTTTCCGACATTGATGGGGCCATGCGGCACTCCGTCCCGCATGGTGCGGACTATCGCCTCTATCAAATCTGTCACGTACTGGAACGAACGTGTCTGAGTGCTGTCGCCATGGATAGTCAAAGGCTCGCCGCGAAGTGCCTGCACAATGAAATTGGACACTACACGACCGTCCTCCGCACTCATCTGCGGCCCGTATGTATTGAATATGCGAATGATACGTGTATCTACACCGTATTCTTCATGATAGTCGTGGAACAAGGTCTCGGCACCTCGTTTCCCTTCGTCGTAGCAACTGCGGATACCGAAAGGATTCACATTGCCCCAATATGATTCGTTTTGGGGCGAGACCTGCGCATCACCATACACTTCGCTGGTGGAAGTAAACAGGATTCTTGCCCCTTTCTCTTTGGCCAGTTCCAGAAGATGGATGCTGCCAAGGACGGAAGTCTTGAACGTATGTATCGGGGATTTTTGATATTGCACAGGAGAAGCCGGACAGGCCAAATGGTAAATCTCATGCAATGCCCCGGATACGGGCAACCCATTTACGATATCATGCTCAAAGAACCTGAAATGCGGAGAGCATAACAAATCTGCCACATTGGCTATCCGGCCGGTCTGCAAGTTATCCACACAGATGACTTCCCCATAACCTGATTGAAGAAGCCTCCGGCAAAGATGGCTTCCTACGAAACCCGCACCACCTGCAACCAACGCCCTAAGATTTGTTTTCCATTCTTGTTTTGTCATGGCCTTACGTTTAAGTTTATGCAAAGAATGTGATTTGACTCCGTTTCGCCAAATTTTGAATGATGTTTTTATAGTTCCAAAGGCCATTTTCACCCTAAAGTGTGAAAATTATCGTTTTTTTTTATTATTCTATTAAAAGGATTTTTATACCTTTGCGACAGTTAACTTGATTTCAATGGAGCTGTTATGAAAACTCAACCCACATATTTTATTCCTTACATATCACCGGAGGAATACGAAAAAACGAAGCCGCTTATAGAAGCTTTCAAGATATTTTTCGGAAGTACCACATATATCTATATTATCGATTACTTTAAAAGGGATTTCCTGTACGTATCCGACAAAATCGCCAGACTTTGCGGGGAGAAAACGGACGGAAGCAAAGGTTTCAGTTATGAAACGTACTTGAAACATGTCCCGGAAGAAGAACGGGACATGCTTTCGGAGATTCACGAAAAAGGCCTTGGCCTATTCCACACATTCCCTGCCGGTGAAAGGAAAAGCTTTACCCTGTCCTATGACATAGACCTTATCCGAAACAGGAAAAAAACACTCTTAAACCACAAACTCACTCCGTTTGCGCTTGCCCCGGACGGCCGGGTCTGGATTGCGATATGCATCATATTACCTTCGGCACATAAAGCCCCCGGACACGCCCTCATGCTGCACACGGAGACCGATACGTATTACAAATACGACCTGCTATGCCACGATTGGTACAAAAAGAAAATAAAAGGATTGAGCGAGACGGAACGTGAAATCCTGCTTTTGTCTGCCAGAGGATACACTGAAAAAGAAATCGCCGAACAGACATGCAAGTCGGTAAACACCATCAAAACCACCAAACGGAACCTGTTCAAACGCCTCGAAACGGACACCGTCGTGAGTGTCTGGGTGGACATCATGAACCGCAAGCAGATTTAAAACAAATCCGAATGTGTGCCTGTACGTACTAATGTCTTTTTTAACCTATTTCTACGTTAGCTTGTTCCGGGGTTATCTTTTTTTTCATACTTTTGCAATGGCTAAAGGACTTTTGAATGCACAAGACTGTCATCTACAACGCTGAGAAAACCATCCGTTTCCGTTGCTGGAGCCGGAAAGGATATGCCATATTCAGAAGCCTGCATAGCCACGTCACGATAGGACGCGTATGCAAAAGCATCGCTGACTCCGCATTAAGCAAGGACAAGAACACAATGAACCTTGGAAACGGAAGCAGAGGCAGTGATACCCGAACACAAAAGGAAGAAGAACCACAGCCACCGGAAGGCAGTCCGGAACTATTGTCCATCCTTTTTCTTTTTCCGGCGTCCGGATTATCTGCGGCCATAAAGCTTACGAATATCCCGGAAGCCCCTGTCACGTATTCTCATTTATTTGTCATCCATACAAGCGGAGTGACGAAAGAACCCCACCACATCCATACGGATGCCCATGGGTTTTCTTCGTCACTCCGCTCTTTTTATACTTATTATTATGATAGAAGAACTGGAAAAGAAAGTGCATGAAGGCCAGGCCCTCACACCGGAAGAAGTGATCCGAACAGTAGAAAAGGCGCCCCTTGACGCCCTATGCGATGCCGCCCACCGCATCACGTTGAAATATGCTTCGCGCAAATTCGATTTATGTTCCATCATCAATGCCAAATCGGGACGTTGTTCCGAAAACTGCAAATGGTGTGCGCAATCGGCACACCACCCCACCGGAATAGAAACTTACGGAATCGTCCCGAAAGAGGAATGCCTGCGCCATGCGCGTATCAACGAGCAATCGGGCATACGCCGGTTCTCGTTGGTGGCCAGCGGAAAACGCCCCACAGACCAGGAAGTGGACACATGGTGCGGACATCTCGCGTATCTGCGCGAAACCACCGGACTCAGCCTTTGCGTCTCACTGGGGCTTGCCTCCGAAGAACAGTTACGCAAACTGCGCCAGGCAGGGTCAAGCCGCTACCATTGCAACTTAGAAACAGCTCCTTCCTACTTTGCCCGACTATGTACCACCCATACGCAAGCTGAGAAAATAGAAACTTTACGTGCCGCCCGCCGGGTGGGCATGGAAGTATGCAGCGGAGGCATCATCGGAATGGGAGAAAACATGCGGCAACGTGCGGAACTGGCCTTCACGCTCAAAGCATTGGAAATCCCTTCCATCCCATTGAACCTGCTACACCCCATCAAAGGGACACCGCTCGAAGCCATACCGCCGTTGAGCGAAGAAGAAATCCTGCGCACCATTGCCTTGTTCCGTTTTGCGAACCCTTCCGCATATCTCAGGTTTGCCGGAGGGCGGTCCAAACTGAGCGACGAAACGGTACGCCGGGCCATGTACGCGGGCATCAATTCGGCCATCGCAGGCGACTTGCTCACGACGGTCGGCTCCAATGTAGAAGAAGACATAAAACGAATAAAAGAAACGGGCTATGAATTATGAACTGATTACCGACAACTTCGACCGGGAACACCTGTGGCACCCCTATACCTCCACGATTGACCCGCTCCCAACCTACAAAGTGAGACGGGCGGAAGGTTGTGTCATTACGCTGGAAGACGGCACGGAACTCGTGGATGGCATGTCGTCGTGGTGGTGCGCCGTGCATGGATACAACCACCCGGTATTGAACCGTGCCGTGGAAAACCAGTTGCGGAACATGTCCCATGTCATGTTTGGCGGACTGACACACGAACCGGCCATCGAACTGGGCAAACTGCTATTGGACATAGCCCCTCCTTCCATGCAAAAGATATTCTATGCCGACAGCGGTTCGGTGGCCGTGGAAGTCGCATTGAAAATGGCCGCACAATACCAATATGCTACCGGGAAGCCGGAAAAGAACAACTTCGTGACCATCCGTTCCGGTTACCATGGCGACACATGGAACGCCATGTCGGTATGCGACCCCGTTACGGGCATGCACAGCCTGTTCGGCTCCGCCCTCCCCATACGGCATTTCGTCCCGGCTCCCCAATGCCGGTTCGACGGGGAATGGGACGAAAAAGACATACTTCCGCTGCGCGAGACCATAGAGCGGCACCATAGCGAACTGGCCGGACTGATACTGGAACCCGTCGTACAAGGTGCAGGAGGGATGCGTTTCTACCATCCCCGCTATTTATGCGAGGCGGCAAAGTTGTGCAAGGCATACGGCCTGCTGCTCATCTTCGACGAAATAGCCACCGGCTTCGGACGGACGGGAAAACTGTTTGCATGGGAACACGCCGGAGTGGAACCCGACATCATGTGCATCGGCAAAGCCCTGACGGGCGGCTACCTGACTTTTTCCGCCGTACTGACGACTGACCGGGTAGCCACCTGCATTTCAGCCCACGCCCCGCACACCTTCATGCACGGCCCTACGTTTATGGGCAACCCGTTGGCCTGCACCGTGTCTTGCGCTTCCGTCAGGCTACTCCTGTCTTACGGATGGAAAGAAAAAGTACTACGCATAGAAAGTCAGCTCCGCAGGGAACTGGCTCCGGCCCGCGACCTGCCCCAAGTGGCCGACGTACGGGTGTTAGGTGCCATCGGAGTGATAGAAATGGAACATCCCGTGGACATGGCATGGATGCAACGCCGGTTCGTGGAAGAGGGAATATGGGTACGCCCGTTCGGACGGCTGGTATACGTGATGCCTCCGTTTGTCATCCGGACGGAGGAACTGACAAAACTGACAAGCGGACTCTTGAAAATCGTAAGAGAAATACCCGCTAGACAAAGGCAGCCATTATAAACCGTAACAAACCACACACCGAAAATGGAAACACCGGAGAAAATATATACCGACACGCTCGAAGCCTTGCAACGTTCAGGCAACTTGCGAAACCTGCCACAAGCCGGGCACCGGGACAAATGGATGATACGAAACGATACCGACATGTTGAACTTGTCATCCAACGATTATCTGAGCCTGGCCTCCGACTTGTCACTACGCGATGAATTCATGAAAGGCCTTTCCGAACGCGATTTCTTGCTCTCGGCTTCCTCCTCACGTTTGCTGACAGGCAATTTTCCCGTCCACGACGAACTGGAAGAGATGCTTTCCGGATTGTTCGGACGGGACGGGGCACTGGTCTTCTCCAGCGGTTATCATCTGAATACAGGCATATTGCCTGCCGTGACGGACGCAAGCACACTGATACTGGCCGACAAATTGGTACACGCCAGCCTGATAGACGGCATCCGCCTGTCGGCTGCAAAATGCATCCGCTACCGTCATCAGGATTATACGCAGCTGCAAGCCCTGTTGGAAAAGCACCGTCATGACTTTTCCAGAATCATCATCGTGACGGAAAGCATTTTCAGCATGGACGGCGATGTGGCCCCCCTCTCCCGTTTGGCCGAGCTGAAAAAAACATATCCCAACGTCATGCTTTACGTAGACGAAGCACATGCCGTCGGAGTACGCGGACAAAAGGGACTGGGAATAGCCGAAGAACAAGGCTGCCTGAAGGACATAGACTTTCTGTGCGGCACGTTCGGCAAAGCACTGGCCTCAGTAGGGGCATACGTGGTGTGCAGCCAAACGATAAGGGAGTATCTGGTCAACCGCATGCGTACATTGATCTTTACCACAGCCTTGCCTCCCTTCAATACCGCGTGGACAAAGTTCGTGCTGTCCCGCCTGGACACGTGGGGCGAGCGCCGCGACCGGCTCGCCAAACATTCGCTCCACGTGCGGCAAGCGATACAAGAGAGTGGCAAATCCTGCCCGTCTTCGAGTCACATCATTCCCGTGGTAATAGGAGAAAGCCGCGACACCATCCTGAAAGCGGAAGACATGCAACGCAAAGGATTTTATGTCCTGCCAGTCCGTCCACCTACCGTGCCGGAAGGGACTTCGCGCCTGCGCCTTTCACTCACCGCAGCATTGACCGACGAGGAGACAGACCGTCTCTGCACGACATTGGCTACACTTTAAAGATAGAACAAAAATGAAACAAACATTCATAAAGAAAGAAGGAAATCCCCGGCTCATGTTGTTTTTTGCCGGATGGGGAAGCGAAGAAAACCTGTTCCGACGCCCCGTGGAAGAAGGTTATGACTACCTGCTTTGCTTCGACTACCGCACACTGGATTTCGACTATGCCTCAATCAAGGGCTACACAGAAATCAGACTGTTGGCATGGTCGATGGGCGTGTGGGCGGCAAGCCGGGTCTTCGCAGAGCGTTCCTTTCCGTGGCAAATGAAACTGGCTGTCAACGGGACGCCTTTCCCGATAGACGACCGGCAGGGAATCCCCGAAATGATTTTCAAAGGCACATTGGAGCATTTCTCGGAAGACACGTTAGCACGTTTCCGCCGCAGGATGTGCGGCTCTTCCGGACAAACGGAAGAATTCCTGTCCCATGTCCCCACCCGTACGGCGGAAGAGCTCCGCGAAGAACTGGCCGCACTGGCACAGGTAATAACCACATGTGCAGCCCCTTCCTTCACCTGGGACAAAGCCATCATAGGAAACCGGGACAAAATATTTCCGCCACGCAACCAACACAAGGCATGGCAAGGAACAGAAATCATGGAAACAGAAGCCGAACACTACGATACACCGCTGTTCAGCCGTCTGCTTGAAGGAAAGGGGGAAGAATGGACAAGGCATTGATACGGCAACGTTTTGCGAAAGCTGCCGGCAGCTACGACCGACAAGCCGGAATGCAAAGACACGTGGCCCGGCACATGGCCGGGGCCATCAAAAACCACATCCCCGACAGCAACGGTTGGAACGTGCTTGAAATCGGATGCGGGACAGGGCTGTTCACCCGTGAATATCTCCGTGATGCCCGTCCCGGAAGCTTGCTCCTGAACGACATCTGCCCGGAAGTGGAGCCTTACCTGTCCGGACTGCCGGACACTCCCCGATTCCAATTCCGGGCCTGCGACGCAGAGCCTCTGCCTTTCCCCAAGGGACAGGACTTAATCGTTTCATGCTCGGCCATACAATGGTTCGAGCATCCCGAACGGTTCCTCTGCCAATGCAAGGACTTGCTGAAGACGGAAGGCTATCTGGCCTTCAGCACTTTCGGCCCACAGAACGTAAGGGAAGTGGCCTCGCTCACTTCCGAAGCGTTGCCCTACCGCTCATTAGAGGAACTGCGCCGGATGCTTTCTGGCGTATACCAAATCGTGTACAGCCGGGAAGAACTCCTACATCGCACATTCTCCTCACCCTTGGATGTACTGAAACACTTGCAGGCCACCGGCGTGACGGGCATACGGAACCGGAAATGGACCAAAGGACAACTGGAAGACTTCTGCCGACGCTACCACCGGCAATATGCCGCACCGGACGGAACGGTCTCCCTGACTTACCACCCTATTTATATGATTTGCAAAAAACAAGAACAATGAAAGAAAACGTATTTTTCGTAAGTGGCATCGATACCAACATTGGCAAGAGTTATGCCACCGGCTATCTGGCCAAATCATGGAACGGACAAGGCATCCGTACGATTACGCAAAAACTTATCCAAACGGGTAATACCGGACTTTCGGAAGACATCGAACTGCACCGCTGCATCATGGGTACGGGACTGCTGCCCGAGGATGCCGAAGGACTGACCATGCCCGAAATTTTCAGCTATCCCTGCTCTCCGCATCTGGCGGCCGAGATAGACAAACGTCCGGTGGATTTCGACAAGATAGAACGTGCCACGCAACGGCTCAGTGAGACCTACGATGCGGTCTTGTTGGAAGGAGCGGGCGGCCTGATGGTGCCCCTCACCCGTGATTTGCTGACCATCGACTACATCGCCCTTCACCATTACCCGCTTATTTTCGTCACCTCCGGCAAATTGGGAAGCATCAACCATACCTTATTGAGTCTGGAAGCCATCGCACGCCGGAATATCCGGCTGCACACGGTCGTGTACAACCTATACCCCGAAGAGAAAGACGACATCATCCGGCGCGACACGGAAAGCTACATCCGCCATTTACTGGAGAAGGAATATCCGGAAACCCGGTTCGTGACCCTCCCGCTCATATAGCCGGAAGCCGTGCCCTGCACGATGCTGGCGGCCTTTCATGAAATGGGGTTAGTGGCGCGTCCTGAAGGTGACATCCACTTCCGGCGCGTCGCCCCACGGGTTTTCTGTAATGAAATACGCGGGTTCATCGTGACCATCTGCGGTGCGCTTTCGGCTTACTACTTCTTTGAAAACAAACCGGAGACATTGCCCGTGCACATGGAAACACCTACGCAAATGAGACTTCTCGCTTGAAACTTATCCCGAACTCGCGTAAATATGATTGGAAGATTAAGAGAGGCCAAAGCGAGGACATAAGCCTATGAGATAGGATTGTTACACTTTCCTAAAGTTGGATAATAATTGAAAGTGATTTCTTCGCAAGTGCAGCAAGCAACACTGATTTTGGAGGACATACTGAAGCCAAAACAATATCTTGAAACGATGGGGATATTTTCTGATTATCTTTATACGGCCGTATTGGTCCTGCGAACAATGTGGAGTCTGTAAGTTCTATTGTATCGCCCTTTGAGGGTGACTTGAATTTTTCAGAGTATGAAAAAGACAAGATGTTGACTTCAGATAATTGTTCTGTGATAAAATGCTTGAGGTCTAGAGCCGTACTATTGGATATGTAGTCCGCCAGCACATCCTGAAGAATCCAAATAGTATAACCTCCCCAAGTATTGGCTGCTTGCGATTTGACTATCATTTGACTAGCCATCCGTGCCCACACCTGCCTATAATTTATGCCAGGTGCATTATGTGGTTTTCCTAAAATGCAATCTTCAAAAGATTGAGGGATGCAACTTCTAATACGTTTATTTCCTCCTGATGTGCTTGAAGTCATTACTTCCACAATATAGGGTGAACCAATTGGGAAATCTTCAATCATGATGTTTCCATTAACAAGTGCAAGCGTATAGCCCGCTACAGTCAGTTTTCTTTTTAACTCGTTTTCTGACATACCTGTCTGTATGGAAGCAGATTCCAAACTAACCCTTCCGAGCCTGGAAAGCACATAATCAAATGTGTAATCAAACAAAGCATTATCTTCTGTTGATTGTTCCTTTACATATTTTACTTTTGTTTCCGCCCAAATCCCAATTCGAGAACCTGTCGGGAAATTGCATTTGGAAAGCAGCCTCTGTTGCGTTGCGCCTTTAAACGTATCCTCATTGGCTTTACTTCCCATATACAGCAATCTTCGAGGACAGATAATCCATGGCGGAGTATTCTCAGACAGTTGAATTGAACATATTCCAGATGGAACCGTTTCCATAGAGTTGAAAAACATCTGTAATTCCGGATGCTCTTTCAGTAACAATTCTGACATAAAACGATTGCCACCACCATCACAAGTGGCATTCATGAAAGGGCAAAAAGCCTTTTTCCGCGATTGAACAACTTTCTCCGAGTTGTCAGAAGCCGGATAACCTAAAAGTTCAAAGATTTGTGGCATGCCATTATTTCTTTAATTTGTAACGCTACTGATTTAGCCAAAGGAGGCGGAACAGCATTACCTACCTGTCGATGCTGATCCAAGTCCTTAACAGTTCCCGTCCTACCTCTTATCGGCCCCCTCAAAACATAATCATCGGGAAAGCCATGAATCCGCATGTATTCTCGTGGGGTAAGATACCTATCAGCAATAGGATGATAAAATATTTCCCCACCCCTAAGAGTGTTTGATGGCTTACTCCTATTTAACCGAAGAAATTTGGTGGTGTCTTTTTTTGTTAACCTCCCTCTTTGTTCTATGGGTAATTGTAACTGTGAAGACAAGTTTTTACCTTCAGGAACTCCATGAATTCGCTCCCTATCCCTTTTTGGTGTGACATCATAATGGCTGTTGTCTGGAATGGTACTTGTGTCTGTTTTTTGCAAAGGTTCTTCCAAATCGTTAATCACGTCTCCTACTGTAACGTATGGCAACAAAGCGAACAACCCACTGCATCTCTCCGGGGAAGCATGCGTAGGGCTAGGAAATACAAAACCATTTGGTTTCCTCGTTGCAACCAATATGACACGTTCTCTTAGCTGTGGAACACCATATTCAGCGGCCAACATGACTTTCCACTTTGGCACATAGCCAAGTGCTTCTAATTTTTCTATAAATGAGTTGAATACTCCTCCCGGATTTCCATTTAAGTCTTTAGCGGTAAGCAGACCTTTTACTTGTTCCATCATTATGGCATGAGGCTTCAAGGCTTCTGCATATCTGAGAACTTGATACAACAACATTCCGCGATCGTCTTGCAGGGAAAGCTGCTTTCCTATTTGAGAAAAAGCTTGGCAGGGCGGACCACCAAACAGCAGGTCTATGTGGCCTTCTTTTATGCTCAAATCATTCATAATGGATTTAGGGGAAAAAGTTCGGATATCTCCTTCATATACTTTTGTTTCCCGATTCTCTCTTTTGATGTTTTCACGAAGAGTATCGCAGCAGTTATGATCCAATTCAATGCAAGCCAATATTTCAAAGCCTGCTTGCATAACACCAATATCCATTCCCCCTGCACCCGAGAATATAGAAAATGCTGTTAATTTACCAATATCTTGACTGCATTCCTTGATCATAATAATTACTTTCTATCGCTTATTACCTGGGTTATCATTAATTAAAAGTTCTTTCACATCCACTTCCAAAAGTTCATGGGACGCTTCTTATTACCGATTGCAAATATACACAATTAAGTTGCGAAACTAGCACAAATGCCGGATTATTTCTGTGTTAACCGTACATTCCTGGCATTTGAATAAAACTCTTGTGTCTTGTAGGCACTATTTCGTTTATCCCTTGCGCTCCGAGCTGCCATGGGTAGGTTCAAACAATCCTCTTATTGTGACATCAGATTGACATTTTTAGAAATTATCCCATTTTACAAGTGATTGGAAAATGTATTTTATATTCAGGCATATGCAATAAATATATAAAAGGTAAAGCGGCAGAAGCCTAAACCCCTATTTCGCCGCTCCCGATGCAAATCTCCGCCGCCGCATCATACACTACACCGAACTGTCCGGGAGCTATCCCCTGTATCCTTTCGGGACTTTCCAACCGGTAGCCGTGCCCTGCGCGATACAGGCGGCCTTTCATGAAATGGGGCTGGTGGCGCGTCTTGAAGGTGACATCCACTTCCGGTGCGTCGCCCCACGGGTTTCCCGTAATGAAATGGAAGTCCTTCAGATTAAAACTATGTCCATACTGCAAAAGCGTGTCATAACCATGAGACACGTAAAGAATGTTTTGCTCCACATCCTTCTTCACCACAAACCAAGGTCCGCCCCCTAACCCCAAGCCCTTGCGTTGGCCAATGGTATGGAACCAATACCCTTTGTGAGTACCAATGCGACGTCCGGTTTCGATTTCCACTACCGCCCCTTCCCGTTCGCCCAAGAAACGGCGTACGAAATCATTATAATCTATCTGCCCCAAGAAACAAATGCCCTGACTGTCCCTGCGTTTGGCCGATGGCAGACGCTGCGTTTCCGCAATGCGCCTCACCTCTTCTTTCATCAGGTCGCCCACAGGGAACATCAGCTTTGCCACTTGCAAGCTGTCAATCTGCGCCAGAAAGTCCGTCTGGTCTTTCACGGGGTCGCGTGCCGTACCCAACCATATTTTACCGTCCCGCTCGCGTACCGTGGCGTAATGTCCCGTGGCGATTTTGTCGTACCAGTGTCCCACCTCCTGTTCAAAGCATCCGAATTTGATAAGCTTGTTGCACATCACGTCCGGATTCGGGGTCAGTCCCCGCCGGGCACGCTCCATGGCGTAGCCCACCACAAGTTCCCAATATTGCTTTTGCAGGTCCACCACCTCAAGGTGCAGGCCGTAACGGCGTGCCGTAGCCGTAGAAAGCTCTATGTCCTCCTCGGCCGTACAGCTCAGCCCTTCGCCCTCCATTCCTATCTTGATATAAAACAAATCCGGCTTATATCCCATTTCGCAAATCCGATGGACGGCCACTGCGCTGTCCACTCCGCCTGAAATCAATACTGCTATCCTCATATCCGCAACCTTTGGTCTTTATTACGGCAAAGATAGCGTTTTTCTGGCAAAATGCCATATCCTGGCAATTTGACATTCTGCCCCCTCCTCCTTCGTCCATACACACCCAGAGTGGGATTTGACTGCAAATAAATGATTCTCCCACATCGGGATTTTATCATTCTGGCATCCGAACGGGGCAAAACGGGAAATAAAGACAGAGACTGTCCGCTGACTTCCGCCATAACGGATTTATCCGTTTTGCCTTTACAGCAATTCACTGACATTTTGCACCCGGACTCTTGTACGAAAAAAGGGTCTAATAATTCATAAAAGACGAAAAAAGGAGGCAAATCTGCCCGTGAAAGCCTCGTCTTTTCACGATTGAAGCCCGCTTTTTCCCTTGTCGGCTGACATCCTCAAACTTTTCTCAGCCGAACGATTTTCCAATCTCAGCCGAACGATTTTTCATTCGGCTGAGAAAAATCCCTTTTTTTTAAGAAACACCCTTCCGGAATGCTTCATACAAGCATTCCGGATAAATTGTTTTTCACATTCTCTTTCTGGATTCCTTTTTCAGACAGGCCGAAAACCGGGTCGGAAATGACATTTTGCACGCCTTACTCCCGCTTTTTAGGATTTCGTGTCAACTTCCACCACAAAGTAAGCATATAGTAGCCTTTCACGATATTATAATAAGTCTCTGTCTTCCCCTGCACGTTCACGTCCATATAAACGGAACGCATCTGGCGCAACAAATCCACGCCTTCCACCTTCACCATCAGGCGGTCTTTCAGGAAAGAACGCGAAAGGGAGGCGTTCCATATCAGATAGTCCGTATTCATGGCGGCTTCGTCATAGCCCCTGCGGCTGTACATGTTCAAACGGGTGGACAAGTGGATTTTCCACGGCATCGTGTATTCTCCCAAAAGGCCGTAACGGAAATCGAAAGCATCCACGGTGTTGAAGTCCGCCCGGCTGCCGTCGGCATGGCGGTAAGTGGCATCGCATCCCACATTCAGGGTCAGACTTCCGCGCTGGTAACCGGTGGAAAGGTAGGCCTTCGTCTCGTGGTTGTGCACCTTGCTCAACACGCTCTCCGTCATCCCCTCCACGGACGAGAGGTCCACGCTACGGTGAAAGTCATAGTTCAAATTCGCTCCCACATTCCAATATTCGGCCATACCTTCTTTCTGAAATGCCAGACTTCCATTGATGCCCCGATTACCGTCCACGTTCTGCGGACGGTAGGTGTACACTCCGGTTTCGGAATTGTAGCTGAACCCCTGTGCCACGTCGTTCACCCCAAGCCAGGCATTCACGTTCACTTGTGTAAACCACTTTTTCTCCGAGCTGCGGTGCAAGAATCCCGTGCGGAAGTTATACCGCCAACTGTTTTGCAGGTGCGGATTCCCCACACGTACATGCAAGGGATCGGAAGCATCTCGGACAGACAAACGGTTCACAAGGTCGGGCGTGCCCAAAGCCATGTCGGCATTGACCATGAACGTCCTGAAATATCTTGTACCTCCAAACCAATAGACCAAATAAGTGAAATCGGGCTGGACACGGAACACGCGACGTTGCAGGCCGGCATCTATCTCCTCCCGGCGGTAGCGCATGTCTTCCTTCGACTGTGTGAAAGGCAAATGGAAATTGAACCAGATGTATTTGTCCTCCGTCCGCCGGGAATAGAACGTGCGCAGCCCTAAAGTATGCACCCGAGAAAGGTCATGCCGGTAGTAACTGTTCGGCACGTCCAATGCTGCGGACAATTCGCGTGCGGAAGGCAATTCGCCCAAATGCCGAACCGCTCCCACCTCCCAACCGGCCAGACTGTCCAGACGATAGCGTGGCGAGGAATCGGAACGATAATCCTGCTTATATATATAATAGGTAAGGAAATGCCAGTCGTTCGGAAAGTTGAAAGTGTATTCCGCCGAGGGTTGGTAATAATAATTACGCCGACGTCTGCGGTCGTAACGGTTGCGGCGGTCGGCTTCGGACTCGGACGAAGCATAATCCAGCAGGTAATGCTCGAAACGGTCGTTCTCCGTCCGGCTGAGAGAGCCGGTGAATCGCAACTGGAGATTGTCACCCCACGGCAACTTGGCGTCCCACATCATGTCATGCCCCACATTGTACTTCCATTCCTCGAAAAGCGACCGGGTGGAAGAGCGGTTCAGCCAACGCATCCGTGCGCTTCCGGACGAAGGAAGGAGAAAAACGGAATCGAGCACCTCGTCGATGCCCCCCACGGCCGAAGGGTCGGCGTCGAAAGCCGCATCACGGGCATGACCGCGCATGTCCGTACAATCGTAACCTACGTAGGAATGCACGGTGAGCAAATGGTCCTTTGTTTTCCACGTCAACCAGTTATTGGCATTCACCCCCGTATAATCCACGTCTTGAAGGGAAGAAGAACGGGTGTAACGGTTGCCTTGCGGCAGATAAGCCTCTGTCGCCGACTTTTGGTTGACGAACTGGTCGCTCCATTCGGCATTGGCCGTGAGTTTGTCCTCAATGCCCCTCGCCTTGTTCTGCCAAAAAAACTCCCCACCGGCCTGCCGGGTGACAAACTCACCGTTGGTCAGGCTTTCCTCCGGCCATTCTCCGTTTTCGCCCGGCCGGTCGTAACGGGCATTGGTGTTGTTCATCCCACCGAAGAGTGTCACACGCGAGCGATCGGAATAACGCAGGCCGAAAGCCCGTCCGGCATAGCGGCTGTCCGTACCGCCTCCCGCCGCGACATTGGCCATATAGCCGGTGTTGTATTCGCGTTTGAGGCTCACATCCATCACGTAGGCTTTTTTCTCCGTGTCGTAACCGAGAAACTCGCTGCGGTCGGTCGTCTTGTCATACACTTTCACTTGCTGCACCGTGAAGGCAGGCAGGTTGTCGATCATCTTACGGTTGTCGCCCTTGAAAAAGTCCGTACCGTTCAGCGTCAGGTAATCCACCTTGCGGCCATTGACGTAAATCTCGCCGTTCGGCTTCAATTCCGCTCCGGGCAACTGGCGGACCAGTTCATTGAGCATCGCCCCTTCGGACAAGTTGAAGGCATCTGCATTGTAGACCACCGTATCGCCCCGGTAAGCCACCCGGATTTTGGTAGCCTTTACCACCACTTCTCCCAAACTGCGGTCTGCAAACGACGAACGCTGACGACGGCGCATCTCATGATGCCGGGCATCAACGTAGGAATTGCGTGCCACGTAACGCACCGTGCAGTCCACGTATTCCGGATAGTAATCGGGATGCTCGGCTTTGATGATGTAACGCGCCCTCCGGGGAGGTACATTGAACCTGTAATAGGTGTCTTCCTGCGGTGTGCCGGGATCTAAACACTGCACGTGCATGGTATCCACCACAGTGCTGTCTTCGCGCATCAATGTGACGAACGTGCCGTGAAGGGCGGCATAGGTGAAACCGTCCTTCACATGCCCCCAAAGGGCAATGGTGCGTGATTTAACCGTGTCCTCCTTCGCTACCTCCTGCCGAGCCTGAGCCACAGCCCCGGACGATAAACCCAACAACAGCCCCCACACCCATATCGCTTTTAAAAGTCCTTCCATTCGGCTTCCTTGTTTTTCCATTTATCAAAATAAGGCTTTCCGCAAGCCTCCCATCTTGCCTTCTCAAAAGTAACGATTTAAATGATGAACGAAGATAATTCTTTTAACTTTCTCTTTTTACCCCCCCCATTTTTAAAGTCTATTAACCAATCTTTTCCCAAAAACATTCTCCTCTTGTATGATAGGGAAACGCCTACCGCAAAATAGGAAAAATCCTTTTCACGTTCCATGAAAAAGCCGGATATTTGCAATGTAGAAAAGATGAAGTACGAACCGTTAAACAAAAAAGACATGAAAAAGTTATTAGGACTGATTACTGCTCTATGCTTCGGACTGGCCAGCCTTAATGCCATGTCTTACGAAGAAGCCCGCGACCGGGCCAGGTTCCTGACGGACAAGATGGCGTATGAACTGAACCTTAACGACCAACAATACAACGACGCCTACGAAATCAATCTGGATTACCTGATGAACATCAGGACGGCAAGCGACGCTTCGAGCGTGTATCTGGAATACAGAAACGCCGATTTGCGCTTTATCCTCTACGATTGGCAGTATGCTTTGTTTCAGGCTGCCACTTACTTTTTTCGTCCTGTGATATGGAGAGCTACGGGGTGGTTCTTACCGGTGTATACCATTTACAGCCCGAGCCGCTTCTATTACAGTCCACCAAGAGTATACCGGGTGTACAGGGGCGGACACTACCGTTACCGGCACGAGCATCGGCAGAGCTTCTACGCTCACCGGCGCCCGGTATGGAACGGAGGTTTGAGAGGGGAACACAGAGGCCCGTTACCGGGGCGTCCTGCCCTGCCACCTCACCGTCCCGGGCCACACAAAGGCAACGGTGGTTCTGGTTTTCATTTCGAATCGCCCGGCAGACCGCCACGACCAGGACAACGCCCGAACGGGCACCATGGTAATGGTTTCCGTTTTACCCCCGTACAAAGACCTGGAAATCAAGTCATAAGAAAGGACAACGACAATAAACGACCGCCTGTCGTACGGCCACATTCGGACAACAGAAAACGGGAAGAACCGGTGACGAACCTGAGGACGAAGAGCCACTACAATAGACGGAGTTCCACCCGGACAACAGTAAACCGTCCATCGGTGCACCCGGAAATCCCAACGGCAAAATCGCCAATGTCTCCGCGAGTGCAAAGTACACAACGGATACAAAGGAGTCCTACACGTTCGTCTTTCTCTAAACCGACACCCTCGGTCAAAAGAAGTCCGGCAGCCCCACACAGCAAACGCGACCCTAAGAGATAGCAACCTGTGTTTCATTCTGGACAAAGAAACATAAATCAAGGAAAAAACTATGAATTGAATCTAAATAAGGAAACCTCAACTATGAAAAGTCAGTGTTTTCACTGACTAAAAGAACGGCCTCTCCGTGAAGGAGAGACCGTTTCTGCTTTTATATAACCCGACAAGCCAACACCTTGTCCGGCAAATCAAATAAGAATAATTTGGGCTCAGTAGATTTTTAGTGGGGATAGCCATATAAATTTGCTATGCGGAAAAGGA
>NZ_CFQRNQ010000026.1:0-43203 GCF_986071375.1 Paraprevotella sp.
ACTTTATTTAATAAAAAAGGCCGTCGGCTCCCGACTGCAATCTTTTGCCAACGGCTTGACCCAAAGTACACTTAAAAAACGTATCATGATGATGACAAACAAAAAAACAAACAAGTGGGCGGTATTGAAGTACATGTATTTGCTGCCCGTAGGCGCATTTGCCACAGTGGCATTTGCCCGTCCTGAAATGACAAGCCGGATAGACGGAGGCCTGGATCGGATTTCTGCCGTTACGGTGGCCGATTTGTCGGCTACAGTGAAAAACGTGTCTTCTGAAAGCTTGCGTCCGGTGGTGCAAGGCGAAGTAAAGGGAACCAAGGTTTCCAAAACAATCCCGGCCAAACAGAAATCCGTTCCGGCCAAGAAGGAGAACGGCTCGGCCAATGTGGCCATACAGTCTGGGGCGATGGAAAAAGTCGTGGTGACTACTTCTTACCGTTCCCGTCTGAATCCCGAGGCGGTGGAATTCAAGGAGGCGGTCCTTATGACCGACAAGGACAAGTCTGAACTTCAGGCTGCCAAAGATTCAGCTTCCTATTATCTGCAATTGGAGGGAGCCAAGATGAAGCATCAAGGCGTGTATTACCGTACAGAGACAATGCCTTGCTATCCCGGTGGCGCGGCGGCCATGAGGGATTTCATCGCCCGGAATATCCGTTATCCCAAGGCATGCCAAGAGGCTTTGCTGCAAGGTACGGTTTATTGTGAGTTCATGGTCAGGGCGGATGGTCGGATTGATGCAGACCATATCCGGACGTTCACGACGGAAGTCATAGACGTGACAAAACCCGTTCGGATGAATCTGGCGAAGCAGTTGGAGGCAGAAGCGGCACGCATCGTGAAGAAAATGCCGAGATGGACTCCCGGAAAAGTAAACGGAGAGCCGGTAGACGCTTCTTACACCATTCCCGTGGAGTTCCGTCTTCAATAAGTAAAGGTCACTGTTTTTCATTTTTCTGTCCTGCAAAGCGGTTTTTACGGCCGGCTTTGCAGGACGCTTTTTATGCCGTTGGTATATGGCTGGCAATGGCCCGTGCCACAGTGTAGGCTGTGGTCCAGGCAGCTTGGAAGTTGAATCCCCCCGTCACGCCATCAATGTCGAGCACCTCGCCTGCAAAGTAAAGCCCGGGACAGGTCTTGCTTTCCAACGTCTGTCGGTGTACCGATTCGAGGCTTACTCCTCCACACGTGACGAACTCTTCGCGGAACGTGCTCCTGCCGTCCACGTCGTAGCGGTCGTTGCATAACGTGTCGGCCAACTTGCAAATCCCTTTGTGTCCCAGTTCGTTCCACTTCCGGTCGGGGGCGATGCCGGATTTACCGATGAGGTAATGCCATAACCGCGCAGGCAAGTCGTACGGGCGCAAGCCGGAGATTTTCTTTTGGGGGTGGCGTTGCGCCATGTCTTGCAGGATGCCGGTTACGGTTTCGCTGTTAGTCTCGTTTGTCCAGTTGACGAAAATGGGGAAGCGGTAAGCTTTCTCTTGTATAAGACGGGCGGCATGGGAAGACAATTTCAGGATGGCCGGCCCGCTCATGCCCCAATGGGTGACGAGCAACGCGCCAGAGTGCCTGAATTTGGTGCAGGGGATGCCGACCGATACCGGGTTCACCACGGAGCCCATCAGCCCGCGCAGTGCCGGGGAGGCGATGTTGAACGTAAAGAGAGAAGGGGCGGGCGTTTCGATGCGATGCCCCAACCGTTCCAGATAAGCGAAGCTTTCGCCACGCGGTGAACCACCGGTGGTGACGGCCACGCAGTCGAATAGCAGACGGCCTTGGCGCACATCCTGGAAAGTAATTTCATACTTCCCGCCGCTAGGCGTGAGGGTTTCCACGCGGTGGGAGGTTTTCACTGTGACCCCCAGTTCCGCAGCAAGGCTTTTCAGGCAACCGGTTACGGCACGGGCATCCTGTGCGGTCGGAAACACACAATGGTCATCTTGCGCGACGAGCGGCACGCCGTGCGCTTCGAACCATCGGTAGGCATCCCGATGTCCGAACTGTTTGAAAAGCCCTTTCAAGAGCTTATGTCCACGGGGGTAGACCTGTTTCAGGTCTGTCACACCTTCAAAAGTATTGGTCAGGTTGCAACGTCCGCCGCCCGAAACCAGTACTTTTTTCAATACATCCGCCTGTCTTTCGAATACCGTGACCTGCACTTGCGGCGCGAATGTTTTCAGGTTGACGGCCAGAAAGAAGCCGGCCGCTCCTCCGCCTATGATTGCTACCTCCATTGTTTCCACGATTCTTTTTTAAGGGACAAAGGTAAGTATAATCGGCCGGATTAGAAATGATGAGTCTGACATTTTGCTACTTTCAGCTCCAAATCGGTCTTTTCAAAAGACAGCAGTTAGGAGAATCCAAAAAGGTTGGAGTGTATAAGTATGCAATTTTTGTCTCGTTTTTACTGTTTTATGCAGTATATATTCATTTACCTTGAGGAAAGAAAAAAATCGTTTGCAGCCAAACGAAAAATTTCTTTCCTCATATAAATTCCGGCTACTCCGCATGTCGTGGAAAAAATCCGCCTGAAAATGGAATTTTTCGCTGTACGAAGCGTACTAAAACTGCTTTTTTGCGGCTTTTTCGTTCTATTTTCCTGTTTTTCGCCGACAAGAATTTACGAACAGAATGTTGGCGGTTCCACCTTACAGGTTTCACCGAAAGAAGAAAGAAGCGGAGGACAGGCGATTTCCGTTTGCTTTTGTTTTGTGAAAAAGCTTTCAGGCTGTCTTTTTGATTTTTTCGGGAGGCGCGTGCGTCGCTTATTTGCCATCAAGGCCGAAGGGAGGAGCGAATGGACGATTCTCGAAGGTATGGGATTGACGTTTTGACAGGTTGTGCCGGAAAAGGATGCTTTTCTTTTTTCTTTGCGCCTTTGGGCGTTTTCTGCGAATTGACTATCTTTGCTTATGCGAATGACGGGGGGAGCCGTTCGCGGGAACAGGGTCGCGATGTCTCCCCGTCAGGGTTTATCATTGAATGCAAATGGAAGTAAAGGAACAGATAGAGCGGCTTCGCAGTGAATTGCACCGCCACAACTATAATTATTATGTATTGAACGCCCCGGAGATTTCCGACCAAGAGTTCGACCGCATGATGCGGGAGTTGCAAGACCTCGAGGCGGCCCATCCCGAATTTGACGACCCGGACTCGCCGACGCGGCGCGTGGGGAGCGACCTGAACCAGGAGTTTGTGCAGGTGCCCCATCGCTATCCCATGTTGTCGTTGTCCAATACGTACAACAAGCAAGAGGTGGCCGACTTTTACGAACGGGTCCGTTCCGGTTTGGAAGGCGAGCCGTTCGAGATTTGTTGTGAAATGAAATACGACGGGCTTTCCATCTCGCTGACTTACGAGCAGGGGCGATTGGTGCGTGCCGTGACGCGGGGCGACGGGGTACAGGGCGACGATGTAACGGAAAACGTCAAGACCATCCGCTGCATTCCGCTTCGTCTGAACGGGAACGGTTACCCCGAAGAGTTTGAAATCCGTGGGGAAATCCTGATGCCGTGGACGAGCTTCGAGGCATTGAACCGCGAACGCGAAGAACGCGAAGAACCGCTTTTCGCCAATCCGCGTAACGCGGCTTCGGGGACGCTGAAAAGCAAAAACTCAGCGGTGGTGGCGCAGCGGAAGCTTGATGCTTACTTATATTACCTTTTGGGGGAACACGTTCCTTTTGACGGGCATTATGAAAATTTGCAGGCGGCATGCTCGTGGGGATTCAAGATTTCCGGAAGGATGAAGAAAGTAACTACCCTTCAAGGCATTTATGATTTCATAGATTATTGGGACGTGGAGCGCAAGAACCTGCCTGTGGCTACAGACGGCATCGTGCTGAAGGTCAACTCCCAGAGGCAGCAACGTGCGTTGGGCTATACCGCCAAAAGTCCCCGTTGGGCCATTGCTTACAAGTTTCAGGCGGAGCGTGCCCGTACGCGCCTGAATGCTGTGACCTTCCAGGTCGGACGTACCGGAACGGTGACGCCGGTGGCCAATATGGATCCGGTGCAGTTGGCCGGTACGGTCGTACGGCGTGCCACTCTGCACAATGCCGACGTGATGGAGCAGTTGGATTTACACATCGGGGACATGGTGTATGTGGAAAAAGGAGGGGAAATCATTCCCAAAATCGTCGGTGTGGACATTGATGCGCGTGGAGCGGAAACGGGTCCAAGGGCCGAGTTCATCACCCGTTGTCCGGAATGTGGGGCAGAACTGGTGCGCTACGAGGGAGAAGCCGCATGGTATTGTCCCAACGACACGGCTTGCCCTCCGCAAATCAAAGGGCGCATAGAGCATTACATCAGCCGCCGTGCCATGAACATAGACAGCCTGGGGCCCGAAACCGTGGATGATTACTACCGCCGTGGCTTGATACGCGATGTGGCCGATTTGTACGACATCCGTGTGGAACAAATCAACGGTGACGGTACGCGTGAGAAATCTGCGCAAAAGATAGTCCGCTCGATAGCCGACTCCGTGGAAGTTCCTTTCGAACGCGTGGTATTTGCTTTGGGGATACGTTTTGTCGGTGAAATTGCGGCCAAGGCTTTGGCGCGTCATTTCAAGTCGATGGACGCGCTATCTTCGGCATCATTGGAAGACATGTTGCAGATAAACGGAATCGGTGTGGTGATAGCCGAGAGTGTGATTCGCTATTTTGCTAATGAAGCCAACCACGATTTGGTGCGCCGTTTGCGGGAAAAAGGAGTCCGGATGGAGCTTTCCGACGAAGAATTGAGTAGCCATTCCGACAAGTTGTCCGGGCAGAGCATTGTGGTGAGCGGGGTGTTCTCGCTGCATTCGCGCGACGAATATAAAGCCATGATAGAACAGCACGGCGGAAAGAATGTGGGCAGCATTTCTTCAAAGACCTCTTTCGTGTTGGCCGGAGCCAATATGGGACCGGCCAAACTGGAGAAAGCCGGTAAATTGGATATTCCTATCCTCTCGGAAGAAGAGTTCTTGAAAAAGATAGAATCGTGAAAGATTGTTTGCATTATGGGATTTTATTTGTATTTTTGTCGCGAAATAGATAGAACTACTTAAACTATGGCACAAAATAAGTTCAAGGGGTTGGGAATTGCTTTGATAACCCCTTTTAAGTCGGATGGTGAGGTGGACTATGAGGCACTGACCCGTCTGGTGGAATATCAGATACAGAATGGCGTGGATTTCCTGTGTATCATGGGAACGACAGCCGAAACACCTTGCCTCTCGGCTGACGAGAAAAAGATATTGAAAAAGAAGCTTGTGGAGCGTGTGGCCGGCCGTGTCCCATTGTTGATGGGATGCGGTGGAAATAACACGGCAGCAGTGGTTAAGGACCTGAGAGAAGGGGACTGGAGCGGCATCGATGGCATCTTGTCGGTTTGTCCTTATTATAATAAACCTTCGCAGGAGGGGTTGTACCAGCATTTCAAGGCCATAGCGGAGGCTTCGCCCGTGCCGGTCGTATTGTATAATGTACCGGGGCGCACGGGAGTCAATATGAGTGCGGAGACTACATTGCGCCTGGCTCGAGATTTCGAGAATATAGTGGCCATCAAGGAGGCCAGTGGGGACATCACGCAGATGGACGACATCATCAAGAACAAACCGGATAATTTCGATGTGATTTCCGGAGATGACGGCATCACATTCCCGTTGATTACTTTGGGGGCTGTAGGGGTGATATCCGTGATAGGTAATGCTCTGCCGGCTGAATTCAGCCGTATGGTCCGCATGACGCTGAACGGGGATTACGAGCATGCCCGTATCATTCATCATAAGTTTGCCGAATTGTTCAAATTGTTGTTTGTGGACGGCAATCCGGCTGGAGTGAAAGCCATGCTCCATGCCATGGGAATGATTGAAAACCAACTTCGTCTGCCTTTGGTGCCTACACGGTTGACCACGATGGAGAAAATCTCGTCTATTTTGAAAGAGTTGGATATCCGTTATTAAGCAGATACCAGACTGATTCGTATTCAGCCACCTGCCGGAAAGTTTATTCCGCCGGGTGGCTTTTTGTTATCTTCGTTTTCCGTTGGGGGGATTGGCATCCTGAATAGTTAAATAATGTGTACTTTTGCGGATTTCTTAGCCGTCGTTCGTAAACTGTACAGAAAGCATTAGAAATAAGAACGGAAACCAATATTTATCATTTATGAAGAAACTATCTTTTTTTACGGTGGCTTTGCTTTTCAGCACCGGAGGTGGTGGGGTATACGCCCAAGGGACATTCGTCCATCCCGGACTTTTGCATAGCCAAAACGACATTGACCAAATCAAAGAACGTCTGGCGGCAAACGACACTGAGACGCTAAAAGCTTTCGAGGTGTTGAAGAACAGTTGGGTGGCCAACAAGGGCGTGAATGACATTTGGGGAGTGACGGAATATATCAAGCGCGGAATTGCCGGTGACGAAAACTACATGAACGCCTATCGTAATGCGGCCAAGGCTTACCAGTGTGCCTTGCTTTGGAAAATAACAGGCGAGACACAGTGGGCAGAACGGGCTGTCTATGTGTTGAACCAGTATGTAGCGATTACCAAGGGAATCGGAGGGAATACAAACCAGTCCTTGGTGCCTGGCTTTATCGGTTACCAATTCCTCAATGCAGCCGAGCTGATGCGTGATTACGAGAAGTGGAAGAAAGAGGATTTCGAACGCTTCAAGCAGTGGATGATCGACGTGTGGTTCACTACGGCACAAGACTTTCTGGAACGTAGGCACGATACCGTAGTGCGCGAAGGCAACTGGTATCACTACCACAGTAATTGGGGATTGGGAAATGCCCTTTTCTGTGTGTCGTTGGGCATCTTCGCCGATTTGCCGGACATTTATAATTACGGTATGTACTGGATAAAAGAAGGGCCGGGCAATGAATCGCTTTATGTGGGCGACAGTCATCCTGTGAAGCAAGACCAGGGCATGTGCGGTTACGGTTGGGGACTTATTCCTTGGTTTCACGAAGATGCCCGTGGTCCGTTCGGATACTTGAATCAGATGCAAGAGAGCGGTCGCGACCAGGGACATGCCATGGCGGCGTTGGGCTTGTTGTCATACGCCCTTCAGTCGGCTTACAATCAGGGAGACAATGCCTTTTGTAACTTATATAACCCTTTGATTCCGGGTGAGGCGGGGCGGACCATGGTGGCCGGTGCGGCGGAATATGTGGCTATGTACAACAGTAATCAAGTAGACCCCGCCGATATTCCTTACACGCAGAATTGGTGGATGGGGGGACTGAACGGTACGGGGCGTGGACAATGGCGGCCGATATGGCAGTTGTTCATCAATCACTATCAGAACCGTATGGGAATGCCGATGGAGTACTGCACGCGGATGTCCAAGATTGTAGGGGTAGAGGCCGGAGGTGGTTCCTACGGAACGAATAGCGGCGGTTTCGACCATACGGGATTCGGGACGCTGATGCATTCGGACGAGACGGTGACGGAGGAGACGAAGCCCACCGTGCTTTCTCCGGAAATAGTACAAGACGGCGCTGTACGCCCATACGCCGAGATGAAAGAAGTGAAGAAGGGTACGCCGTTAACCTTGCGGGCTGTTTTACCTGACGGCGAAACCGATACGGGAAACTGGGAATGGGAAGACGGCATGAAAGGAGCGAGCCGCGACATCACGGCCGATGCTTCGGGTGTTTATCGTTTGTTTTACACCAATACGCAGGGGGTGAAGAGTGTGCAGATGTTTTGCATTTCCGTATATGGAGAGGGCATTCGTGCCACGTTGACTCCATGGGTGGAGTACGACGGGGTGCGCATGAACCAGACGAGCGAGTTCAGTGCCGTAAACGGAAGGGACGTGACCCTTGGGGCTGATTATGCCAATTGGAACTATGTGGTTTCCACCAGATGGTATGACAGTCAGGGCAAGCTGTTGGGATCCGGTGGGTCTTATACATTCCGGCAAGGGAATTCCGACCAGACATTCAAGGTCGTGCTGACCAACGAATCCGGCGTAGAGATAAGCCGGGAATTCACGATTAAGAATTCGGTGGTAATACCCACGTTAACGGTGGACGGGGAAGAGCAGGAAACTTTGCGGGCTATCGTCACACAAGGGCATGATGTGGTAATGAAAGGTAAGATAACTTCCGTCCGTTATCGGGACGGGGTCTATACTTGGAGTTCCGGCGAGCATACGGAATCCGTTTCTTTTGAGAACGTACAATCATCCATCTACCGCCATTTGGACTGGATAGACACTTCATCTTCCATAAAGACATACGAGGCTCATTTTGATTTTGAAGTCAAGGTGTATAAAGAAGGCCGTTCTTTGGACGACGGTTATTATCGTATGAAAGAACGTTCTACGGGGAAATACCTGAACAGCCGTACGATGAAGTTCGAGACATTGGAAGGAGAAGGGGATTCTACTGCTTTCATTTGGCATTACACTTGGCTGGACGACATGGAACGATATAAAATACAGAATCACAATGATTCGGCTTATCTGAACAACGAAGGGGCGCTGACCGACCGCGTTTACAGCAAAGCGCGTAGTAGCTTCTATTTATATACGTTAGTAGGAGGAGAAGATTTGGAATGCTTCGTGCGTACACCGGAGCGTTACGGTTCTTATTATTGGGAAACCGACGGCGAGACGTTGGTTTGCGACCAGGCTGACAAGATGCCTTCCGACTTCCCGTTCGTATTGGAAAAGGTGGCTGGGGACGGAGGCGAAACAGACATTTCCGAGACTGTGGTGCGCGATGCGGCATTCACGGTAGACGTGACGCGTTCAGGCATTGCTGTTACGTCCGGGAGTGAGGTCGGTATGACGGTTTGCACGATGGCCGGTAGTCCGGTAATGCGTACCCGGTTAGGAGCCGGTACGCATACGATAAATACCGTTCCGTTGGCTCCGGGCATTTACATCGTCCGCGTGACGGACGGAAATACGGTAAGGAGTGTGAAATTCGTCCGGTAGGACGGAATGGACACATCAAGAGCAGGTGAGCCCGCCCGGTATTGTCGGGCGGGCTTCTTCAATATCTGCATGCAAAGCTTTTTTCTTCTTTCGGAAAATAGTATATTTGCCGATAGGTTTTGTGAGGATGTGTGACATGAAAATAGACGTACGTTATTTTATTATAGGATTACTGTCCCTGGTTTCTTCTTGCGTCAATGAAAAGGAAGATGCCGGCATGCAGCCGGATGCGGTGGAAGTGGGAGACGTGTTGCCGGAATTTACCGTAGTGATGAATGACGGACGGGTGGTGGAGAGCGGAAGTTTGCAAGGGCAACCTTCGTTCATATTGTTCTTCAATACGGAGTGCGGGGATTGTCGCCGTGAATTTCCGCTCGTACAACAAATGTACGAAAGGTACGGAGCGGACGGCCGTATGGTTTTTATGGCCATCAGCCGGGATCAGGACGCGGTAGCTGTCGGAGAGTATTGGGCGGACAACGGACTTACGATACCTTTTTCCGCACAGACCGACCGCACGGTTTACCATTTGTTTGCTTATTCGTCCATACCCCGCATCTACGTCGTGGATGCGTCGCGGGTCGTCCGGGCGGTTTTTACGGACTCTCCTTTGGCAACGTCGGAGGACTTGACGTACGAGATAGAACGTGTATTGACGGAAATAAAAGATACGGAAAAGTAAGTTTGAGATTATGAAATGTTTAGTGATAGGCGCCGGAGGCGTGGGCGGCTCTTTGGCAGCTCTGTTGGCCTTGGCCGGGAATGAAGTAACGTGTGTGGCTCGCGGGGAGCACAAGGAAAAAATGTTGGCGCATGGGTTGCGTTTCCATTCGGGAATCAAAGGAGAGCAGGTTGTCCCGTGTTATGTTTACGACGGGGCAGAGGAACGTCCGGGAGAGATAGGTGTGGCTACGACCGAAACTTATCGGGGGAAGGCCGAGCTGATATTGGTCTGCGTGAAAGGGTATTCCGTCGATTCCGTGGCGGATTGCATCATCCGTGCCTCGGATGGGCATACCGTGGTGCTGCCCATCCTGAATGTGTACGGTTCGGGGCCGCGAATTGCCCGTGCTTGTCCCGGTTCACGGGTCATCGACGGTTGCATTTATATCGTAGGATATATCCAGGCTCCGGGCGAGGTGACACAGAGCGGCCAGGTGTGCAAACTTGTGTTCGGGGCACGTCCCGGGGACGGTGTTTCTCCGGAAGAGCTCGAAACAGTCCGCCGCGTGTTGGCGGACGCGGGAGTGAAAGCGATTCTTTCGGATGACATAGACCGGGATACTTTTGCCAAATGGGGATTTATCAGCGCGATGGCCGGAACAGGGGCTTTCTTTGACGTACCGATGGGAGCCGTACAGAGAGAAGGTGAGGAACGGGAAGTGTTCATCGGCCTGACGAAAGAGAGCAAGGCGTTGGGAGAGAGCCTGGGCATCCGTTTCCGGGAAGACCCTGTGGCGGCTAACCTGCGAGTCATAGATGCCTTAGACCCACAGACGACTTCTTCTTTGCAGAAAGACTTGAAGAAAGGACGGGAGTCTGAAATACAAGGGCAGTTGTTCGACATGTTGGATGCCTGCCGGAAGCAGGGGATAGAGGCTCCGACATACGAACGGGTGGTAGCGAAATTCAGGAACTCCTGAACGAGGACAGCCCGAGCAGAAACTGAAATAGGAAACTCCTCCGGCTGACATCGCTTTGCGGTAGTCGGCCGGAGGAGTTTCCTATTACGGGATGGACCTTGCGGCAGAAGCCGCCGTTAGGTTCATGCTTTCTTTTTCAGGCGGTTCTTCCAGAGTGCCGTCATGTCCTCCAATGTCTTGCCTTTGGTTTCGGGCACGCTCTTCCAGACGAACAGGGCTGCAAGCAGGCAGATGATGCCATACAGGCTGTAAGCGAACATAGGGCTGAAATCGTACAAAGCCGGAAAGGTGGAAGACACCAAGTAGTTGAACACCCATTGGAACGCTACGGCGATGGCTACGGCTTTTCCACGGATGGTGTTGGGGAAGATCTCGGCAATGAGAACCCAACAAATCGGCCCCCATGACATCATGAAGAATGCAGCGTACACGATGACGGACAGAACCGGAACGATGCCTTTGATGCCCATCTGGTCGCAAAGGGCTACGGCAAAAGCACCGACAGCCATACCGATGGAACCGATGATGAGCAACGGTTTGCGTCCGAAACGGTCGACGGTGAAAATGGCTACCAGAGTGAAAAGGATGTTGACCACACCCATGATGACGGTCTGCATCATGCCGCCTCCTTCGGCACCGGCACTTTCAAATATGCGGGGGGCATAGTAAAGCACCGCATTGATGCCGATGGCTTGTTGGAAGACGGAGAGCAGAATGCCGATGACGATGACTGCCACGCCGTAAGTGAACAGCTTTTCAGTCTTTTCCTTGGACGTCTGTTTGATTTCTTCCAGTACCTTTCCGGCCACATTGCGGCCATTGATTTTCTCCAAAATGGCAAACGCACGGTCGTCTTCACCGCACATCACTAAATAGCGGGGAGTCTTGGGGACGCAGAACAGCAACAGGCCGAACAAGGCAGCCGGGAAAGCTTCGGATCCGAACATGTAACGCCAACCCTCGTACACGCTCCACATGTCGGATTCGGGGCTGACAGACATCACACCGCTTACGGTGTCTTTCAGGATGACAGGATTCTGATGGTCGCCCATAATCATATAGTTGACGAAATAGACTACGAGCATGCCGAAGATAATGGCAAACTGGTTGCACGACACCAGTGTGCCGCGGATGTGGGAAGGGGCAATCTCGGCGATATACATCGGACAGACAGCAGAAGCCAACCCGACACCGATTCCGCCCAACACACGATAGAGGTTGAAGGCAATCAGCAAGTCCCAGTTGGCCTTTCCGTATTCGAAGAAAAGAAACTCCGGATAGTAGGAACCCAATGCGGAGAGGAAAAACATGACGGAAGCCAGACGGAGGGAATCGCGCCGCCCCAGGCGGGAGGCCAGGTAACCGGATATGGCGCCGCCGATGACGCAACCGATCAATGCACTGGACGAGGTGATGCCGTGCATCACCTTGTCATACTGGAAATCCGTCGCGGTGAGGAAAAAGGCTTCAAGCCCCTTTTCGGCACCGGAAATCACTGCCGTGTCGTAGCCGAACAACAGTCCACCCAAGATGGCTACGGTGGTAATGGAGTACAAATACAGTCTGTCTCCTTCTTGTGTCAAGTTCATGATGATTCGTTTGATGTTAAATTAATAAATTTCATTATGCTCGTCCGGGTTGAACGACTTGCCCATGCCGTGCAGCTTGTTGTACAGCTTACGGTCGAATTTGTAGTACCGCGCGGCCCGGTGGGCTACGCCGGTCTGGAATTCCTCCAGAGGAAGCACATATTTCATTTGGGCAATCCGTTTGTGGAAATTGCGAACGTCGAATTTCCGGTCATATATCGTCTCATAAAGTCTGCGGAGCTCGGCTGCTGTGAATCTTTTAGGGAGAAGGTCGAACAAGGCTGCGGGTTGCGTCTGCACGTATTGCCGCACGAACCACAGTGCTTCACCGATAATCAGGTTGTGGTCGAAAGCCAAGGGGCAGAGCGCATCAATGTCCATCCAACAAGCTTCGTAGCGGTCGGACAAACGGGTAAGTTTCTTGTCGATTTTTACCATCGTCAGGTAGGTGATGGTGACGATGCGTTCCACTTTCTGGTTTAATTGGTGAAAGCGTTCCAACCATTTGATGTCCTTCGGGTTGTTGGTCCGGTTCTTGGAACCGAACGCCCTGAACTGTATGAGGTGAAGCTCATTCAGCCCTGTCAGTTCATAGAGGACCCGCTGTGCCGCCTCGTCCAAGTCTTCGTCATTGTAAATCAGACTGCCCGGCAATTTCATGTTATTATAGTAGCCGTTTTCTTCGTGGCCGGTTTGCTTTACGAGAAGCACTTTAAGATGTTCGCCGTCAAAACCTAATACGACACAGTCAACAGAGACGTGAGGATTGATCATTTCGTCGACGCGTAGGGGATTTTTCATCGTATTGTCGTATTTTGCATACAAAGATAGTATGGCGGGAGGGGAATGGGAGCTTCCTGTTTTATGTTATATAACATGTAATCAGGGCTGTTCGGGAATACTTTTCATATTAAGTATGATAAGGTGCGGGGTTTCGCCTTATTTTGGAGAAATATACGGGGTATGTCTGTCGTACGGTTTAATTCGGGAGTTTTTTTTCTTGTATACAGGAAATCAGTTTTTTATCGTTCGTCATTTTGCTTTTGGAACGTGGGGCAGAGTTTCCTCTGGTAGAAACACAACATGTATTTCCATCGGGAAGGGAATTACAATAAGCCTGTATTTTAAAAAAAGTTAAGACAAGGAGGCTTGGGGCTGTTTTCTTTGGTGGGCAGTAGACGGTGAGGGGAATAATAGGGTAGTGGGCTACGTTTTATTTTACAACGAAGAATGGTTCCCTTTTCTGCGCCAAACGAAAAATCAATCTCAGCCGAATGATTTTTCGTTTGGCTGAGATTGATTTTTCATTCTCAGGAGATTTTTTCTCCAATCTCAAACCGTTGAAAACCAGTACTATGCGGAATACACTTCTTTTGTCTGAAATATTTACGTCCCGTATCCCTTGCGAAGTGTATGTCCGGCTGTGTACTTGTTTCCTTTAAGGGCGAAAACGAAAGCAGGCAGAAAGGTCCTGCTGCCCCCTCTGCCTGCCATATCCTTTCTTACGGAGTTTTTTGATGGATGTTCCGTAGATTATTGTTTGCCTCCGGCTTTCCAGAAGTTTTCTTCTTTCTCGATTTTTGCTTTCTGGGCCTTATATTCGGCATTGGCCTTCTCGTACTCTGCATTCTTGCGCTGTACTTCCTGAATCTTCTCTTTCAGACGGTTGGCCGATCCGGAGATGCTGACGTCTTCCTGGGCTGCTTTCGTACAATAGGAGATAGCCTCTGAGAAGTTTTTGGATGAGGCCAGAATCTGTGCGCGTACCAAATGAGCCTTTCCGGCAATTTTGGCATTGTATTGCACGGCTTTGTCCAAATATGAAAATGCCTTGGCTGAGTCTCCCGTTTTAGACACGGCATTGGCAATCTTCAATGCAATGGCCGCTTTGGTCTGGTCGGTAGGGCATAATTCAAGGGCTTTATCATAATATTGCACTGATTCGGCCACTTTTCCGTCCTTGTAATACTTTTGTGCCGTACCGATGGCCGATTCGTAGCTCGGCTCAATATTATAGGCATATTCGGCTGCCTTGAAATAAATGTCGGTGTCATCGCAGTTGTTGGCCGAAAGCAAGGTAAGCGCAGACTTCAGATAAGCCAGATTCGTTTTGTTCTCTTCGATTTTCGGACCGAAGATGGCAATGAGCTGTTCGCGGTCGGCTGCTTTGGATTGGGCGAACAAGGTTTCGATGCGGTTCAGCGTCGGGTCGTACTGTGCCACAATCTTTTTGGCTGCCACGGAATCTGTCGCTTCGTTGGCCAAGCTCAACATGCCTTGGCAGGCCTCGCGACTTTCCATATAATCTTTCAGGAACTGTTCGCGGAAAGCGGTGGAGTCGGCCATGTATCTTTGATATGAGATTTCAAAGAATTTATCCAATACGAAACCGGGAACCTCTTTTGCGCCATCCTTATTAATAAGGTCTATGCCCTCGCGGAACATGGTGTAGGCTTTGTCCAACGAATAACCGTCGGCCACGCCCGCGCCATAATAAGCATAGTCGAAAGCCTTACGGGCCAGAATGTCGCCTTTAGTGGCGCGCTTGTCCGGTTTGGTAAAGGAGTTCAGTGCGTCAAGGTTCTTCAGGCGCGTATCGTACATGTCCATCAGTTCTTGGAAGTAAGCCTTTTTCTTGGTCAAATCCGGTTCTTTGACTAATACGTTGGCCAAAATCATGGCGCCATAGGCATACGTGCTGACTTCCGCGCAAGGGGCTTTGGTGAGCACGGCTTTCCATGGTTCGTATGCACCGGCATAATCTTGAGCTTTGTAGCTGTCCTTGTAGGCTACGATATTTCCTAAGGTCGTGATACTGTCTTGCCCGTGACCGATACGGTCGTATACTCTTGTCCCCTCGTATTGGGCCAGTGCAGGTGTGCAAACGGCAGCCATTCCCAGGACGGTAGCAATTTTTGTAAATTTCATTTTTATCCTTTCTTTAGTTGATTCAACAAATTCCGTTCTTTTGATTCGGGTAAAATAATCCTGCGCAAAAATACAAAAAAATGTGCCATGGAAAACGCTTTGAAAGAAAAAAAACAATGATTGAAAATGGATTTTCTGATTAATTACGGGTTTTCGGGAAGAATACTTGTCGGGAAGGTACATAAAAACACGTATGAAGGAGGTTGTTTGAATTCTTTTTTGCATTTTTGCATATAAAAATACGACTATGTTGAATTTGGATGACTTTTACAGGGCAAGATACGTCTTAGGTAATGTGGTGCGCCGGACGGATTTGATTTATGCGCCCAAAATCAATCAGGAAAGTGAGATTTACCTGAAACCCGAAAATTTGCAGGTGACCGGCTCTTTCAAGCTGAGGGGAGCTTGTTATAAGATATCTCAGTTGGGCGATGAGGAGAAGGCTAAGGGCGTGATTGCCTGCTCGGCCGGGAATCACGCCCAGGGGGTGGCACTCGGGGCTGCCAAATATGGCATTAAATCTCTGATATGCTTGCCAGAGGGGGCACCAATCAGTAAGGTGGAAGCTACACGTCGGTTGGGGGCCGACATTTGTTTGGTACCCGGCGTGTACGATGACGCCTACCGCAAGGCTTTGGAACTGCGTGATGAATTCGGGTACACCTTCATACATCCTTTCGACGACGAGAAGGTGATAGCCGGACAAGGAACGATTGGTTTGGAGCTGATTGAACAGTTGCCGGACGTGGATACAGTGATTGTGCCGATAGGAGGCGGAGGATTGGCCAGTGGAATCGCCTTTGCCATCAAGACTTTGAACCCGAAGATAAAGGTGTATGGCGTACAGGCCTGTGGGGCACCAGGCATGTTGCGGAGCCTCGAACACCAGAAAATAGAATGCTTGGACGCAGTGTCTACGATTGCAGACGGGATAGCGGTGAAAGAGCCGGGGGAACTTACTTACCGGACATGCAAACAGTATCTCGACGGGGTCGTGACGGTGACGGAAGATGAGATATGTGCCGCAATCCTGGCATTGATAGAACAGCATAAACTGATTGCGGAAGGAGCCGGAGCCGTCAGTGTGGCTGCCGCCATGTTCAACAAGGTGCCCGTAAAAGGGCGCAAGACCGTTTGTGTCGTGAGCGGCGGCAATATCGACGTGACGATATTGAGCCGCGTGATTAACCGCGGGCTTTCCAAAAGCGGGCGGATATACACCTTTTGCGTGGAACTGGACGATAAGCCGGGGCAGTTGTTCGTGGTCAGCCAGATTGCCGCGTCGGTGGGAGCGAATATCATAAGCGTGTATCACGAGCGGAATGATGACACGTCTAACGTCACGGCCTGTTGGTTGCGGGTCCAGGTGGAAACTCGTAATGCGGAACATGTACAGGAACTCCAGCTTGCATTGAAAAATGCAGGTTTAAAACTAATATAAATAAAAAAGGATTTTATGAAAGCTTTACACACGAAATCGGCACCAGCTGCCATCGGCCCTTACAGTCAGGCCATTGAAGTGAATGGATTTGTTTTTGCTTCCGGCCAAATACCTATTGATCCGGCTACCGGGGAATTTGTCGAAGGCGGTATCAAAGAACAAACCCGTCAGGCATTGACAAATGCCGCCCATATCATGGCGGAAGCCGGCATCGACTTGTCGCACGTGGTCAAGACTACGGTCTTTTTGGCAGATATGGCAGATTTTGCCGCTATGAACGAGGTATATTCCACATTCTTTAAGGAACCTTTTCCCGCACGTTCGGCAGTTGCCGTGAAGGCATTGCCTAAAGGTGCGTTGGTGGAAGTGGAATGCGTGGGCGCCAAATAAGCCTGACTGCTCATTACAACCGGGAAACTTTCTAATAGTGGTCATAATGTGTGACCTCGGGAGTTTCCCGACTTGTATTTTCTTCGAAGCGGCTGCACAGCCGTTTGGCTTCGGCCACGTAGCGTTCGCCGGTCCAGTTGCATTCACAGATAATGGGGTTTTTCATCCATTGCATGTATTTGCCGTGCTTACAGTCGTAGCACTTTACCATTTTGTCTTTATTGCCAGCCATAATATTTCTTTTATGATATGCGATGGAACTTCTCGGGAATCTTCTTGCGGCTACTTTGTAGTATTAAGGAGTCCGGTGTCAGTTTTAAAATATCCAACGTGTCGTTTCTCGTTGCTGTTCCGTGTACGCCTTCGCTTTCCTGTAACAGAATTAATTTGCAGTTGTACAGGCTCCATTGGTTGTAGTGGTATGTGCCGGCAGATAAAGACCGGGCTTTACCGTTCATTTCCAATTGGAATCCGTGTTGTTTGTCAGTGTCCGATTGCCAGTTTCTTTGTGTGAGTTGGTTGATGTTCAAGGCCACGTTTACACTTTGGTTGTCATCGCACGTCGTAATGGCATATTGGTCTGTGTAGTTCGCTATTTCGCCCAATATACGTCCCGGTTCCCCCGTTTTTTCGTTGGTCTTGTTTAACGCCAATGTGTCGCCGTCGTGGGTAATAAGCTCAAGGCTGCTCATCCCCGTGCCTTCTCCCAAATGACCGTAGAAAGCCGTGTCGGGCGGATAAACCGTCACAGAATCATTCTCCTCCATATAGTCTTTGCTTTGTTGCCCACCGGTACATCCCGTCAAGAGGCTTGTTGCGGCCGCCATTGAAAGCAAGGGGTATATCAGACCTTTTCTCATGTGTTTTATGCTTATTTGTGAATACTGACTTACAAATATACTAATTATTCAAAAAAGACCGGTCTTATTCTTGTTTTATTTATCGTATTCAACATTTCTTCGCTATTTTTGCGTGCGTTGGCATGATGTTTGAATTATTACTTTATAAAACCATTTAATAAATATAATATGTATTGGATTCTTTTTATCGGTATTGCCTTGGCCAGTTGGTTGGTACAGGCTAATTTGAAGAACAAGTTCGAAAAGTATTCGAAAATTCCTATCGACGGAGGATTGACCGGACGTGACATCGCTGTGAAGATGTTGCATGACAACGGGATATATGACGTGGAAGTGGTAAGTACGTCGGGCTCGCTGACCGACCACTACAATCCGGCTAACAAAACGGTCAATTTGAGTGAAGATGTATATGGCACGTGCAGTGTGGCAGCGGCAGCTGTGGCGGCACATGAATGCGGCCACGCCGTGCAGCACGCCCATGCTTATGCTCCGTTGAAGATGAGGAGCAGTCTGGTGCCGGTCATTTCTTTTGCTTCCAATTGGATGATGTGGGTATTGCTCATCGGGATGTTTACGCTGAATGTGTTCCCTCAAATCATGTTGTTCGGAATCATTTTGTTTGCTGCCACGACCTTGTTCAGCTTTATAACCTTGCCGGTAGAAATCGATGCAAGCCGTCGTGCCGTCAAATGGTTGAGTGAGGCCGGCGTGACGAATAACCGGAATTATGGGGCTGCCGTATCGGCTCTTCGTTCTGCCGCGTATACTTATGTCGTAGCGGCTTTAGGTTCTTTGGCCACCTTATTATATTATGTCATGATCTTCCTCGGTCGTCGGGACTAAAAAGCCGGGGGTATGTTTTTAACAGTAGTATTACTTTTAGTCGGCATCGCGCTTGTATTGCTCGGTGCCGACAAGTTGACGGACGGTGCAACCGGTTTGGCGCGGCGGTTCAACGTGACCGAAATGGTGATAGGCTTGACGGTAGTGGCCTTTGGGACGTCGTTGCCGGAGTTTGTGACCAGTTTTATGTCGGCATTGAAAGGAAGCAGTGAGATTTCTATCGGTAATATAGTGGGAAGCAATACGTTTAATGTGTTAATGATTGTGGGGTGTTCGGCTTTAGCCAGTCCCATTATCATCAGCAAGTCTACTATTCACAAAGATATTCCCTTTGCTATTTTGGCTACGTCTTCCCTCATCGTCGTATCATTGGATGTGGTGTTGGACGGCGGACAATTTGAGAACCTGATTTCGCGTACCGACGGATTGATGCTGTTGGGGTTCTTTGCCGTATTCATGTTCTATACGTTTTCCATCGCCCGTAACAAAGACGGTGCAGGCGAGCAGCCGCAGGCCTTGCAAATAGCTCCGATGTCTTACGGTCGTATATTCCTTTATGTCATATTGGGATTGGCCGGTCTTGTGTTCGGGGGAAACTTATTTGTGGATGCGGCTACAGAGATTGCGCTCAGTATGGGAGTAAGCGAAACGGTAGTGGGGTTGACTTTGGTGGCCGCCGGGACGTCGCTTCCGGAACTTGCCACTTCTATTGTGGCAGCCAAGAAGGGAAGTTCTGCCATTGCAATAGGGAATGTGGTAGGAAGCAATATCTTCAATATTTTCTTTGTGATGGGCTTTTGTGCGACCGTATCCCCGATGCCCGTGGGGAGTATTTCATATTTCGATTTAGGGCTTATGCTTTTAAGTATCCTGATTCTCTGGTGTTTCTCTTATACAAAACGGACGATTGAGCGTTGGGAAGGTGGAGTCATGGTGGCAGTTTATTTGGTTTATTTGGCTTATCTGATTCATCAGACATAGAGGAAAGAGAAAACTTTTTGAGTTTTATTGGAAAAAAGTGCTCCAAAGGCTTGCAAGTTTAAATAAAAGGAGCTACCTTTGCATCGCAATTCAGGAAAACACCTGCTGAAAGGCAGGGGCAATCCAAGGAAGCAAGGAAGTTTGGGTGAGTGGCTGAAACCACCAGTTTGCTAAACTGACGTGCGGGTTACCGTACCGGGGGTTCGAATCCCCCAGCTTCCGCTCCAAGGCGTCTTCGTCTAGCGGCTAGGACACATGCCTCTCACGCATGCAACACGGGTTCGATTCCCGTAGACGCTACAAATTGGAAATCAAGCGGTTACATTTCAATGTAACCGCTTTTCTGTTTGTTTATTCTGCTGAACTAAGAATATGAGTGTGGGTTGTATGATTTATAAAAAAGAAAACAAGTCCCTATACTCACGTACGAGGACTTGCCAAATACCTTTCTAATACCTTTAAACTAAAGTTCTATAATTAGAACAGTACAAAGATAGTCAAATACTTTGTGATATACTTCTTTCATAAACTCTTTTTATGTTATTTTGTTGTTGTGCAAACAATCGGTCAGCTATGAGGCATGTCCTGCATGGCGCAATTGAAGAAGACGAAACATTTTACTGAGGACGACGGCACATAATGGTTTAAAAGTACACCAACGTACGATGGTGTAAGGGAAAGAGTAGAAACGTGGGGTAAGGGGGTACAGTCCCGCCCGTTTCATGTTTTCCAGTGTTTCGAGCAGGAAAGCCGTGTCTGGACTGTCGCCTAACAGCATGTACACCATGGACATGCGCAACATGTCAATTCGTCTGTTCAAGGCTATGGCGGCATTGCCTTCCATTTGTCGGCCTTTGTCTGTGAGGCAAAGAATGATATGCTGCAAATCGGAATAACGTTTTTTTATGATTTTTCGGTCAGGATGGTGTACAATCGAGTATTGTCGCTGAAAGTAGGCATAAGCCGGCAGGTTGGTTATGATGACATGCCGTGCCTTTAGGAATAGGAGTGGGGTGAACTCTTCGTCTTCATGGTAAATTCCGGATGTGAACCTCAGGTCACCGAGTGCAGACTTTTTGAATATATAGCCACAAGCGCTACCGTGCAAATTGTGTTTGAGCATGAAATCAGTTCCGCTTCCTTGAAAGACTGTTTGCCAAGTCGGGACATTCGTATCCCATAATCCCGTATGATAGACTTTTTTAAACTCGAATGACAAAAGCTCCGGATGTTTTTCTCCTAAAACATCCAAGATTTTGGAAAAAGCTTTTTGGAATAGAAAATCATCCGCATCTAAAAATTGAATATATTCCTTTTGAGCCATTTCAATGCCCGTATTCCTTGCCCCTCCTAATCCTGAGTTGGGTTGGGCATAGTAATGGATACGCGGGTCGTCCAGTGAACCGAGGTAGTCTTCCGCTTCGTGTCCGGGCGTACCGTCGTTTATGACCCAAACTTCCCAATCGGCCTTTTGTCCCAAGCGCAAGATACTTGTTATGGCGCGGGCAAGCAGCGGAAGCTCTACCTTGTAATAAGGGATAATGAAACTGATTGACGGTTTGTTCATCGCTTTAGTACTTTACGGGTTCGTGCCACAATGCTGCAATAATGGTTGCCGCTGAGTGCTTTCAGTATAGCTTTAATTCGGTAGTTCAGCGGACGAGGGGTAAACAAGGCGCGGTGTAATGGTATCTTGCGTTCGGGGATACACAAGTATCCTCCGAATTGTATCCGCATGATTTGGTGGTCGCACAAGTGTAAGTAAGCCTCGTCCAAATCCTGTTCGCTTAGGTCAGTGTTGTCCGACAAAGTGTGATATAACATGAGGTTGGCCTGAAGAAGGTCGTTGATACCCTTGTCACAGAAAGTGTTGGAGATAGAACCTTGGCGACTGCAATAATAATATAACCCTTTGTCCGAACGCAGGATGCATCGTGCTTGGCGCAATACGGCCGGGATGGTGAAGACATCTTCATACCATTTGCCTTCCGGAAAGCGGAGAGACTTCCACAACGAGCGTTTATAAATTTTGTTCCAAGCATAACTATGTATGTAACCTTTGCGGCGTGCCCATCCGGTGTAGTCCGTGATTTCGCATGCTCCGGGCATGTAGCGGTAGGCTTTTGCCGTACCGTGGTAAACGCATACGGGATATTCCAGGACATCCGCTTCGGGGTGTAAGGCCAACAATTCCATATTGGCTTGCAGTGTATTCGGGGAGATATAATCGTCAGAGTCAATGAATGTGACATATTCTCCCTGTGCCTCATCCAGTCCCTTGTTGCGCGCCGCACTCAGGCCACGGTTTTCAAGGCAATGGATGACACGGAACCGTCTGTCTTTCCGTAACCATGCGTCACAAAGTGCTCCGCTTCCGTCCGGCGAACCATCGTCCACGAGGATGACTTCATAGTCTTCCACGTTTTGCCGGACGATGCTTTTCAGGCAGAAGTCAAGGTAGGCTTCCACCTTGTATACAGGAATTATGATGGTGAGTTTCATGCTTCGCTTTTAAGGCTTCAATGTTTTAAGTTCTACTCTTCCAGAATTCGACATATTGTTCCGCTACTTTCAGGTGGTCGTGATGGCGACGGACGTATTGCGTGCTTTCCGCAGACAGTCGGGCGATATCCTCAGGATGCTGTATAAGTCTTTCCAGTTTAGCGTACACGTCATCAAAAGAAGGGAGTACGTTGACGATAGGGCGCAGTTCTTTTTCCCTCAGTATGTCATAATTCTCCTCTTCACCCCCTCCTACGACAACCAGACCCTTGGCCATGGCGCACAGGGCGTTCATGGCCGGCGTGTAGGAATAAAGTTGGTCCAACAACACGTCGCTGTGGTCCATCATCCGGCTATATTGTGCAAACGGTACGGATTCCGCTTTCACGATTTCTATCCGGTCGGGATAACGTGCGGCTAATTCCACCAATGCTTTGTACATGATGTCTGTCCCCTTGTAAGCATTCCGTTTGCGCTGTATGCCGATGAAAAAACGCGTCCGTTCCGTTTCGGGATGGGGGATGTGTGGCGTGGTTTCCGACAAGTTGATGGGGAAGGGGATGAATTGCGTCTTTTCCGGAAAGTGCTGCCGATAACAAGCGTCGTATTCATAGAGGCCGCAGACTATGCCGTTGCAATCGTCGGCTATGAAACGGTTCAGTTTGCCTTTGGGGCCGTTCAGCCATTCGGCGATGAACCGGTCGTTGTCGGGGTTCATTCGGATTTCCGTTCCGATGTTGAAGTCGGAGTAACGGAATACTTGGCGGTCCAACCCTGTTTTTACCCAGTAATAGTCCATGCCGAATGCCCCGAGAAATACTTTCCGGTTGTGCCGGCGCAGGAAACGGTAAATGGGTAACAGGCGTTCCGCGCGTAGTTCGAGAAAAATAGGATTGATGAGTTGCACCACATCATATCCTCTCATGAAAGGGAGAACCCGGGCCACACGGAAAAGGAAATCCATCGTGTCCATTTTTCCTGTAGACTTCCGATGCAAGTCGATGTCGCGAGGATAGTTTTTCCAACCGTCACCGTCCGACACTACTGTGACGGAATGCCCCAAGGCACGTAGACCCTGTGCCAAGGTCCAATGCACGTTACTATATTCGCCAAGTAATAGGACTTTCATGATATTTTTAGACAAAGGTACGGAAAATAAATGGAAATGCCGTATCTTTGTCTCCTATATTATGAGTGAGACACAAGAAATAAAAGACGGTTTGACGGCCTCGGAAGAAACGGAAGCCCGGGAAGACGCGACTTACGACCACATCGTAAAATACACGGGTTTTCTGGGAGGCATACAGGTGCTTACGATATTGGTCAACGTGGTGCGTAACAAATTGGCGGCCGTTCTGCTCGGTACAGCCGGAGTGGGACTTTCGGCTTTGTACCAGAGCGTCATCGGTTTCCTGCACAACACGTCGAATCTGGGCATTTCGTTCAGTTCCATTAAGGAGATTGCGGAATTTTACGGAGGAAACCATCCGGAAAAAGTTCTCCGGCAGGTAGAAGTGGTGCGTACGTGGAGCGTATGGACGGGGGGGGCCGGCCTGCTGTTGTGCCTGCTGTTGTCGCCTGCCATAAGTTATTGGGCTTTTGGCGATGCATCCCATATCCTTTCTCTCTGTTTGCTTTCTCCCGTTATGGGGTTTATGGCCGTTACGGTGGGTGAAATCTCTATCTTGAAAGCCGTCCGGCGGTTGAAGCGCGTGGCTGTGATTTCCGTGTTGGGGGCTGCGGCCACTTTGTTGTTGACGATTCCTTTTTATTGCTTTTGGGGAATTTCGGGAGTTGTACCAGCATTGGTTGTCAGCACGTTCGGGATAATGGTCGTCCATCTGTGCCTTTCCTTGCCTGTTTTTCCTTGGTGCGTGGACTTGCTGAGCCGGGAGTATTTCCGCAAGGGATGGAGCATGGTACGCGTTGGCGTGCCTTATATCATGGCCATGGTGGTGAACATGTCGGTAGGGATGGGGATTTCGCTTTTCATTACCAATTGGGGCTCGTTGTCCGACGTGGGGTTGTACGGCATGGGCTATAATCTGGTGTTTGCCTACGCCGGGGTGGTGTTCACGGCAGTAGAGGCCGATTACTTTCCGCGTTTGTCGTCGGTACATGCCGATGCTGGGCGGATGAATCTGGCCATCAACCGGCAGATAAAAGTCTGCGTGTTGCTCATGTCGCCTTTTCTTGTTTTATTCATGATATCCATGCCGTTGGTTGTCAGGTTGTTGTATACCTCTTCTTTTTTACCGATGACAGGCATGGCGGTGTGTGCTTCCATGCACATGTTTTTCAAATCGATGACGCTCCCCGTGGCTTATACTTCGTTGGCCAAAGGCGATGCCGTCATGTATTTGTGCATGGAGGCGGCCTACGACATCTTTATGGCCGTGTGCGTGATGGTCGGTTTTGTGTACGCGGGTATTTTGGGCACGGGAATTGCCTTGGCTTTGGCCGGAGTGTTCGATTGGTGGATGATTTATGCCGTATACGGGCGACGCTACGGCTTCAAGTCTGACAAGGCGGCACGTTCGTTCATCGCGGCGCAGTTTCTTTGCGTGGCGGCGGCTTTGTATTTGGGCATGCAGCCCGAAATATGGCTCAAGGTCGCAGCAGGCGGATGCGTATTAGGTGTCAGCGTGTGGCTTTCGGCTTCGGCGATTCGTAAGGAGATTACTTTGTTTTCCGAATTGAAAAGAAAAATCGGCGGACGGTTCGGGAAAAGGCGGCGGCTGTCAAAATGACAAACCTGTCCGTGTGAGAATCCGTTATATACAGCCGGCAGGGAAGTCGCGCCGGAATACGCGAATCTCGTGCATCGGCTTTCGGGCAAATGGACAGGAAAATCCGCTTGGCACTTTACAAAGAGGGGCGGAACGGCATGTTTGCCGCCCGTGTTTTCAGATGGCTGTAAGCGGAAAGTGTTTTTCTTTGTCCTTTTGTTTTTCTTTTTTGTAGGCAAAAAAGTTTCAGCCAGACGAAAATGGAGTGTTTTCGGCATGTTTTATTTCCGTTTTCTTCTTGTTTTTGGCGCAGGTGGAAGCCATAGGCGTTTCAATCTGCGGAGAACTTTTTTCCGTTTGGCTGTGAATGAAAAATCGCTTTCAGCCAAAAGAATTGCATATATGCGGATTGGCAGCGCATATATGCAATTCAGGTGCATTTTTATTCAGGCATATTGTTCTTTTACCGTCTAAAATGCCGGATTTTGCCTGATGGCGATTCTTGAAAAACTGACAAAATGTTCGTCTTACTGGCTTACAAACGTTACAATCGAGCGTGCAGGGATGACGGTTTGTTTTCCGTTGCCTACCTTGCCGATAGGCAGCAAGTTTTTTCCCGCTCCTTCGGCCGTCAGGTAGGGTTGCCAGCTTTTTACTTTCCGGTCATCCACGTGGAAGGTCATGCTTTTCTCTTCGGTGGCATAATTCACTACGACCATGACCCACGAGCCGTCTGCGTTCCGGTAGGCGGTGCACATCAATCCCGTGCGGTCTGTGTCGCCTTCCGTCACGGCGCGTCCCGTCTTGTCGGTGGCGGTAATGCCCATACGGGTGGCGCCCGGACGGACAAAACGGCTGTAGTTGCCTAAAGCCCAAAGCAGTTTGGAGTCCACCACGCGCCCGTCCGTCCCCTCGCGGTTGCTGAACTCACGCAAGAGCCCGTCCTTGTAGTCCCCGCCCACGGCACGCCACCACTGCCAACTTCGCGCTCCGGCATAGACGATGTCGTGATGTATGATACGTGCCACGTATAGGGCTGTCTTCATCGTACGGTCGTAACCGCCTCCGCCGCCTATTTCTTCATCATTGCCCATGATGCAGGTTTCCGTTTGCCAGAATTGCACGTTGTATTTGTCCAACGTGTCTTTCAGTTGCATGCGGATGCCGCGCAGGGCTTCCAAGGGAGTGTTGGTCCAGTAACTGTGTCCGGCCATGAGGCGCGGCACGTTCGGGGTGTCGCCCAGATAAGTGTCCGTGCTGTCCGGACAGAAAAACGACTGGATGGCATACCCTCTCTGCCAGTCGGTCATGTGGGTGGCGAACATGCAACGGTAGTCCGACGATTCGTTGATGAGGATTTTCGTGTCCAACCCTTTCCGGGTAAACGCTTGGCTGAATGCCCGTGCCAGTCCGGCGATTTCACGGTTGGTGGCCGGTGTGCCTTCCTGTTTCGGGCCTACCCAATTCCAGTGGCCGTCCGGTTCATTGACGGGGCAGACGTAGGAGAGCTTGATGCCGTCATGCTGTTCCAACCCTTTCACCACGTTGGCTGCGAATAGGGCAAAATCGCCGTAATGTTCCGTTTTCAGGTTCAGCGTCCCGCCCCGCCCGGTGTTGGTAGCCAGTCCGTTTTGGGTAAAGTACACTGGGGGCGAATTGAAAAATCCGATGAAAGTCCTTACGCCCCGTTCTTGGGCCATGCGCAGGAAGTTGCGTTGTCCGGGCTGCTGCGTCCAGTCGTACGTGCCGTCTGGCCGGAGGAAGCATCCCGTGCGCATCCAATGTGAGCCGATGCCGCTTTCGCGTCCTTGGTCATGGCTGCCTGCCCCGATGTTGAAACGCCATATCGAAAGCCCGATGCCGAGGGGTTGCCCCTTGCTGTCATTCTCGGTACTGAATAGCCAGTCGGCCGTTTGCAACCGCACGCTGTCGGGCCACAGGCCGATGTGTTGCATGCTCCAGGCATCCGAAGCCCCGAAACCGTCCATCGTCTGTAGTGGCGTACGAGCATCTATTTCGAAATGGGAAGCGCCTTTTTGCGCTTGTGCGGAAATTGAAATCAGGATGGCGCAACAACATGCGCTGAAAGTGTGTTTCATGTGAAATAAATCTATTATGTGATAATAATGGACAAAGATAGGAAGTTTTACCGGGAGAGTCAGGCGGATTTATGGTTTTTTCATTATTTTTGCGCCAGACACTTCTAAAACAGTTATAAGGTTTATGTTGAATCCCATTTATTCTCCGGCATCCGACCGGTATGAAAACGGTATGCGCTACCGTCGCAGCGGGCGTAGCGGCGTGCTCCTTCCTGAAGTTTCTTTAGGGTTGTGGCATAATTTCGGTGACGTCAATCCTTTGTCCCATTCGTTGGCGATGGCGCATTATGCTTTCGACCATGGCATCACGCATTTCGATTTGGCGAACAATTACGGCCCTTCGTATGGCAGTGCCGAAGAGACCTTCGGATTCATCATGAAGAAATCCTTCAAGCCTTATCGCGACGAGCTGTTTGTGTCGACCAAGGCCGGTTACGACATGTGGCCCGGCCCCTACGGGAACTGGGGAAGCCGCAAGTCGCTCATGGCCAGTCTCGACCAGAGCCTCGTGCGTATGGGGTTGGATTATGTGGACGTGTTCTATTCCCATCGTTACGACCCAGAGACTCCGTTGGAAGAAACGATGCAGGCTTTGGTTGACATCGTGCGACAAGGCAAGGCGCTTTATGTGGGGCTTTCCAAATATCCGGCCGACAAGGCCGAAGAGGCTTACCGTTATTTGGAAGCGCGCGACGTGCATTGCCTGTTGTATCAAGGGCGTTACAACCTGTTCGACCGCGCTCCGGAAGAGGAGGGCATTTTGGGACAGGCCCGGGCGTACGGGGTTGGGTTTATTGCTTTTTCACCGTTGGCACAAGGTTTGCTCACGTCCCGCTATCTGCAAGGCGTGCCCGAAGATTCGCGCATGGCACAAGGGCGTTTCTTGAAACGCGAGGTACTGACAGAAGCGGTCTTGGGGAAAATCAAAGCCTTGGATCGGGTGGCCGCAGAGCGGAGGCAGACGTTGGCCGAAATGTCCTTGGCTTGGGTTTTGAAGGACGAACTGGTTACATCCGTTATTATCGGGGCAAGTTCCGTGGCACAACTCGAAGACAACCTGAAGGCCTTGCGGAAAGTGGATTTCTCGAAAGAGGAATTGGATCGGATTGAAGCCATTTGCCATACGCCTGACGGCGGGCAGTGAGCACCGGTTGGTGCCTTTCCTCCCGTCAGAACGGGGCAGGTGCCGTAATGCTGACCCAACGTCCGGTCTTGAAATGGCGGAAGGCCACGGTCTCGGCATGCAGGAAGAGGCGGGAGGCCCGACGGCCATACAGGTTGTCGCCTACGATAGGGGTGTCCAATCCTTCCGGATGGGCGGCATGCACCCGCAACTGGTGGGTGCGCCCCGTGAGGGGATAGAAAGCCACGCGGGTTTGGCCGCAGCTGCGCGACAAGACCTCGAAGCGCGTGACGGCGGCTTTGCCGTGTGCCGTGCTCACCATTTGCCGTGGGCGGTCGTCCGGGTTGGGGCAGAGGGGAAGACGGATAAAGCCTTCGTCGTCCGTTACCGTACCGTCGAGCAAAGCGACGTACCTTTTTTTGATGTGCCGCGTTTCAAACAGTTGTTGCAACTGCCGGTGCGTTTCCGGGTCTTTGGCAATGAGGAGCACTCCCGAGGTGTCCATGTCCAGACGGTGCACCAAGAGCGGCCCCGTGGCCTCAGGAAAATGCGCACGCGCCCAACTCCATACGGAAGGAGCATCGCCCTTGCCGGGTACGGAAAGCATGCCGGCCGGTTTGTTGACTGCAACCATCCATTCGTCTTCGTAGACGAGTTCCGGTTCGTGGTCAAGGTGCTTGCTGCTTTCATGGGCGTTGGGTTCCACATCCAGCCCCTGTAACATGTGGCCGAGTATCGGCTCGCATTTGCTTTTGCATGCCGGATAGTAGTAACCGTGTTTGCGTATTTCCGTTTCCGGCGAAGCCCCCCACCAGAATTCGGCCATGGCCAAAGGACGGTAGCCGTGACGGTAGGCATATTGCAGCAATTTGGGGGCGGCACACTCTCCGGCACCCGATGGCGGTACGGTCCGCCCGTGTTCCCGGAAAATTTGCCACAGGTCTTTCTCCTCCCCCCGTGCGTTCAGCATGCGGAATTGGGCGAAAAGCCAATTTTGCAGCAGGATGGAGCGGTGTTTCCGTTCGGTTTTCAGCGCCTCTATTTCTTCATCGGACCGTTTCAGGGCAGTTTCAACCTCTTCGAGTTTGGCTTTCCATTGCTTTTCCAACCGTTTGTATTCAGCTTTCAGGAACTGGCTTTCACGGGTGAGCTGTTCTTCCGTGAAGTCGTTGCGGTCTGATGCCCGTAACAAATCCCTTTGCCGTTTGGCTTTTTTCAATGCGTCGCGAGCTTCTTTCAATGCCTGTTCGCCGGCTGCTTTCCTGTCGGCAGCCTGTTGGAGCAGTGCGACACGCATATCGCTATGTTCCAACATTCCGATACGGTGGTTTATTTGGGATATTTGTGCTTCTTCTGTCTTGAAAAAACCGTCCGGCTGCAACAAATCAAAAACGGGCGGTACGAAGAAGCCGTGGTCGTTGCGACCGCAAAGAATGCCGGAATAAGCCGCCAAGAAGCCTGTCTTTCCGTCTTTCTGCACGACTAATACGCCAAACATTTTTCCTTTGTTCAGTTCCGTTTTCCAGTCGGTGCGGAGCGTGAGATAGCGGCACACTTCTTCGGCCGCGCATACGGATAAAGGGTGCGGTTCGTAGTGGAACGGACAGGTAAACATGTCTGGAATGTCCGATATTTCCGGTTGGGGCGTAAAGGGATGGAATATGGAGGCTGTTTCTTTCATTGTGGCTTGGTTCGTGTCCCGATCAGGCTTTGTTTGTCATTTTCGGAACCTTGTTTTCGTTTACAAAGTTACACCAAAAATAAAGAACCGCGAGGGGCAGAATTGGATTTTTGAAGCGGTGGGGAGTTTTCCTTTACTTTAATGCCAACTTGTAGCCGGATAAAGTGGCTTATACCTTTTAGATGGGTGAATGGGGCAGAATCTTTCCGGCATTCCGTCCGTATCCTTTGTGTTTTCTCCTTTTTTGTGTAGTTTTGCAGGTATTAAATGGATATAAAGCTATGGAATCTTCGAATACGGAATTGATACTGATAAGAATAACGGGTGAAGACCGTCCCGGACTGACCTCCTCCATCATGGGGATTTTAGCCCGGTATGACGTGACGGTACTCGACATCGGCCAGGCCGACATACACAATACGTTGACTTTGGGCTTGTTGGTTCGTGCGGCAGAGGAATACTCCGGGCATGTGATGCGGGATTTGCTGTTCAAGGCTTCGGAATTGGGCGTGAACATCCGTTTCTATCCGGTGAAGAAAGAAGAATACGCAGATTGGGTGAACATGCAGGGCAAGAACCGTTATATCCTGACTCTGTTGGGACGCAAACTGTCGGCTTTGCAAATACAGGCCGTCACTTCGGTGTTGGCCGAACAGGGGCTGAACATCGATGCCATCAAGCGTCTCACCGGGCGTATTCCATTGGACGAACAGCGGGAAAACATACGGGCTTGCATCGAGTTTTCCGTACGGGGTACACCGAAAGACCGTGCGGCCATGCAATCGGAACTGTTGAAGTTGTCCAGTGAACTGGAGATGGATTTCTCATTCCAGTTGGACAACATGTACCGCCGCATGCGCCGCCTGATTTGTTTTGATATGGATTCCACTTTGATTGAGACGGAAGTCATCGACGAACTGGCCGACCGTGCCGGAGTAGGTGAACAAGTAAGGGCCATTACCGAGCGGGCCATGCGTGGGGAGATAGACTTTAAGGAAAGTTTCACCCAACGGGTGGCTTTGCTGAAAGGGTTGGATGTGTCGGTCATGGAAGATATCGCTCAGCATTTGCCCATTACGGAGGGAGTCGACCGTCTGATGTTTGTATTGAAACAGTATGGTTACAAAATAGCCATTCTCTCGGGTGGGTTCACTTATTTCGGCAATTACCTGAAGAACAAATATGACATAGACTATGTGTATGCCAATGAGTTGGAAATAGAGGACGGTAAACTGACGGGACGTTATGTGGGCGAAATTGTAGACGGTCGCCGTAAAGCCGAATTGTTGAAGCTTATTGCCCAAGTGGAACATGTGCATCTGGCTCAGACGATTGCCGTGGGCGACGGAGCCAACGACTTGCCCATGCTTTCTGAAGCCGGGTTGGGAATTGCATTCCATGCCAAGCCTCGTGTGGTGGCGAATGCGAAGCAGTCCATCAACACAATGGGGCTTGATGGGGTGCTGTACTTCTTAGGATTCAAGGATTCTTATTTGGAAGAACGGGGGAAACTGTAATGCTGATGGAGAAACGTGGTATCATAAAGTTAAAAAGTTTGTTGTTCCTTTGGGGATTTTTGGGTCTCTCGGTTGGAAATTCGGTTGCGCAGGACATGGAGAGGGAGAAAGAGTATCTGCGAAAGGATAGCATGCTGTGGGGAGCGTACGAACAGCGTCATCAGGAGATGGCTGCATTATGGGACAAATATCCCGAGATGCAGGATAGTTTGCAGGCTGCATTTAATTCCTTTTATGATGCTACGTTAAAAAGAAACCGGGAGTTGGCTATGGAATATGCTTCTACGCCCAGTGGTTTGCAGCGTCTGTACATGTGCCGGTTGGATATTCCTAAAAAAGTGCTTGTACATATCTTGGATACGTTGGGCACGGGTATGCGCGAGTCTTTTTATGGAAGGAACATTCAGGAACATATCCGTATGCGGCAGATTGAGGAAAAGGATAGCCTATGGGAGTTTCCTTGCTATCGGGATGACGGGAATGTCTTTGATTGGCGCGGACTGAAGGGGCGACAAGTGTTGCTGCTTTATGGTGGATTGGGGTGCATGGGAGAAGGCGGTCGTAAGGAATTGGAACTTTTACGGAGGCAGACATCTTTGGAAGATTTGCAGATTGTGGTCTATTGGCCATGCAGCTCATTGAAAGACTTGCAAGAGGTTAAAAAAGCATATCCTTTTGATTTTGTTTTTGTGTCAGATTTTAAGTTGGACGACAGCCCCATGAAAATAAAATACGGGGCGCAAGGTACGCCTACTTGTTTCTTGACGGACGAACATCATGTCGTGAAGGTGAAATGTGGTGGACTGCGTATGGACTTATTCAACAAATATATTAAAAGAAACGAATGACAACAGAAAAGGAAGTGGCTTTAAATGCCCATAACAAGTTGGAATACCCTCCGATGCACACTTGTGAGCATATCCTGAACCAAACGATGGTCAGGATGTTCGGTTGCGAACGGTCGGGGAATGCACATATTGAGCGGAAAAAAAGTAAGATTAACTATGATTTGGCGGATGAGCCGACGGAAGAGCAGATTGCAGAGATAGCCCGGAAAGTGAATGAAGTCATTGCGGCTGATTTACCGGTGACATACGCCTACGTATCGCGTGATGCTGTTCCCAACAACGTTCCGTTCGACAAATTACCCGATGCTGCGGAGGATACCTTGCGCTTGGTCAGGGTTGGGGATTATGATGTCTGCGCCTGTATTGGTGCCCATGTGGAACATACGGCACAGATTGGCCGGTTCCATATCAACAGCACGAACTACAAGGACGGACAATTCCGGATTGTGTTCAAACTGTTGGATGCGGTTTGGGAATAGTTCCTGCAAACGGACAGGTATAGAAAAAGGCTCTCTCACGAGAGCCTAATCCCAAATTTAAATCCAAAACGATATAAAGAAATTGTATGAAAAGTGGTTATTATGATACATTTATGTCTGTTTCTCTCGGATAATGCGTCCATGGGTGAATGTTTCGTTTGTGGTTGCAAAATTAAGTGATAATTTAAAGTCTTGCAATAGCTAAAATCTATGATTATCCAGGTCGCAACCTTATAGCCCTTTACTTGTTTTTAAGTATGCTTTAAGCCATTTCCGCTTCAATTTGCTTAGCCCAGTTTGCAATTCGGGCTTCGCTCTTGTCACTCTCGTTCACGTCGTCAAGTGCCAGACCGATGAAATCATCGCCGTCCACGGCTGTAGAAGAAGTAAACGTATAGTCTGCAGTCAGGACTTTCCCAATGAAGGTACAGCCACTATCAGCCAAGGCATCGTGGATATGGGTCATGGCTTCGCAGAATGTGTCGCCGTATGACTCTCCGTCACCGCAAGCGAAAAGGGCTACCTTTTTACCTGTCAAGTCGGCTTTCTTCAGAATCTCTACTCCGCCGTACCAATCATCTTGCAGGTCTCCGCATCCCCATGTGGACGAACCGAGAATCAGCACATCGTTATTCTCCAGATCTTCCTTGGTCATTTCTGTTACGTTGTGCACGTTGTCGTTACTCATGCCCAGTGCTTGTGCGATACTGGAGGCCAAGGTTTCGCAAGTTCCTGTGGTGGAACCATAATAAATAGTCATTTTTTTCATCTCGTTGTTGTAGTTTTGTTTAATCGTTTATTAATGGCATATTGTTTTCTTCTGTCACTGCAAAGGTAGAACGTAAAGCGGGAACCTGCAATCGCCGGATTTGGTGATTTTGCAGGTTCCCGCTTTACTCTATAATAATGACCTTGGACTTCCCGTCGGCTACTTTTTAGCTACTATAGCTTGATTTTTAAGATTTTGCCACTATATGCAGGTATGTCCGTTAGTACGCATTGATTAGCATTGAACGTGATACATTCTTTATCTCCACTTAGAAGTTCAGTTGCTATGACCTCTCCTTTTTCTTGGATTTGGAAAAATTCGAATAAATGGTGGGGAAGGTTGACAGCTGTATGTTTCTCGGAATCCTCGAAGTTGGCAAGGACAATCAGCAGGTCTTTGTCTTTACGCCGGACAAAAGCATAACATTTGTCGGCATTAAACAGGTCCGAGCCGTTATTGGCGTACATCAGGTCATAGAAATCCCCTTCCCTCAAAGCTCTTTCTCTGTTGCATAATCTAAGCACTTGGGTATAGAATGCCTGCAAGGCAAGTTCCTGGGCTGTGAGTTTACCGGTGTCAAATTTACCTTTGTTACGCCACCGCCTGATGGTATCTACATGCCAATAGTCGAAAATCGTGGTACGCCCGTCTTTGCCGCTGAATCCTTCCGCGTCCATACCCCGTTCGCCTAATTCTTGTCCGAAGTAAATCATCATGGGATTTTTCCCCATACATGCGCTGACCAATAGGGCCGGACGGCCTTTTTCTGCATTTCCTGCAAAGAAATCAGAGGCCAATCGTTGCTCATCGTGGTTTTCGAGGAAGTTCAGCATGCGGTCTTTGATGTCGTCTACGTTTTGCCAACATCCTGTAATCTGACGCGCAGAGGCATAGCCGCAAACGACTCCGCGGAGCGTGTCGTATAATCCGACCTTGTCATATAAATAGTCAAATCCTCCTTTATAGATGTAGTTGCGGTATTCGTTCGGGTTATATACCTCGGCAATGAATACAAGAGAAGGGTAGTGGCACTTGACTTGCGGAATGGCCCATGCCCAAAATTCTACAGGAACCATCTCTGCCATATCGCAACGGAAGCCGTCTATGCCTTTTCCGGCCCAAAACAGCAGGATGTCACGCATCTTAAACCACGTGGAAGGTATCGGGTCGAAGTGCCGTTCTCCTCCATTGCAATAATCTATTCCATAGTTCAGCTTTATCGTTTCATACCAGTCGTTGCGTCCCGGAGAGGGGGAAAAATTATCATTGCCTGTAGCTTTGGCCGGACATTCTTCGTATGGGGACGGTGCACTGCCTTGCAGGTCGAAGCCAGGTTGAAACGGGTGTCCGGGAATATAATAAAAGTTGTTTTGAGGAGAAAAGGATAGGGTTTGGTCATCCTCTTCCCCGAGATCTTTCACGCCTTCAGGTCTGTTGGCGGATTGATATTGGCGTGCCACATGATTGGGCACGAAGTCGATGATGACTTTCAAACCGGCATCATGCGTACGGTATATCAGGTTTTGAAACTCCTTCATCCGTTTCTCGGGTTTTATGGCCAAGTCCGGGTCTACGTCATAATAGTCTTTAATGGCGTATGGGGAACCGGCTTTTCCTTTTACAATGGCAGGATGATCGGACGGAATTCCGTATGAGGTATAGTCGGTTTGTGTGGCATGTGCAATGACCCCTGTATACCAAATATGCGTTGCTCCAAGCTTTTGGATTTCCGTTAATGCTTTTTGGGTAAAATCAGCGAAGTGCCCGCATCCGTTCTCTGTCTTGCTGCCGTGGGGGGTGCATGCCGTCTTGTCGTTTCCGAAAAGGCGGGTGAACACCTGATAAATAATCATCTTGTTTTTCATATATCAAATGGATTAGTCGTTAATGAAAATCCCCTTGCCGTTTTTTCCAAGGCAAGGGGATAGCTGTTCAAGTTGGTTTATGCTTGGATACCATGTGCTGTCACGGCATCATTTCCTTTAGCAATCTTTCCGATCATGCCTTGCAGGACTTTGCCTGGACCGCACTCCGTGAAATCCGTGGCACCGGCTGCAATCATGTTCTGCACCTCTTGCGTCCAACGAACAGAAGCTGTGAGTTGGGCAATCAAGTTGGCTTTGATTTCTTCTGCATCCGTATGAGCCTGTGCATCTACGTTTTGGTATACGGCACATTTAGGCGTATTGAACGTAGTTGCCTCTATGGCTGCTTGCAGTTCGTCTTTGGCCGGTTGCATCAAAGGCGAGTGGAACGCACCGCCCACCGGCAACAAAAGTGCACGCTTGGCACCGGCTGCTTTCAGTTTTTCACATGCAGCCTTGACAGCTTCCACATTGCCGCTGATGACCAACTGTCCGGGGCAATTATAATTGGCCGGAACCACTACATTGTTTTCCGTATTGATTTCCGCGCAGACGTTCTCAATCGTGGCATCATCCAAGCCTACAATGGCCGCCATCGTAGAAGGGGCAGCCTCGCATGCCTTTTGCATGGCCATGGCACGGGCGTAAACCAATTTCAGACCATCCTCAAAGTTCAGGGCACCGGCTGCTACCAACGCAGAAAATTCTCCTAATGAATGACCGGCCACCATGTCCGGAGTGAAGTTTTCTCCCATACACAAAGCTGAAATGACAGAATGGAGGAATACGGCGGGTTGCGTCACTTTTGTCTGTTTCAACTCCTCGTCCGTGCCGCTGAACATGATATCCGTAATGCGGAATCCTAAAATATCGTTTGCCTTTTCAAATAGTTCTTTTGCCAACGGATTGTTGTCGTACAGGTCTTTGCCCATACCTACAAATTGTGCTCCCTGTCCGGGAAATACAAATGCTTTCATATAATTTAAATCTTATCTAAATGTATGTTTGTTCATCAATCTGGTTGCAAATTTAATAAAAACTTACTTAATCATCAGCTTTTTGGGATTAAAAAAGTGATTTAACGGGCCGTGTCCTTTTCCGATGGTGACATCTTTTCCGTAAAACAGGGCATCCGTGAGGTATTTTTTCCCTAAACCGACAGCTTCCGGTAAGGAGACGCCTTGGCCGATGTAAGCCGCAATAGCAGAAGAAAGCGTGCATCCGGTTCCGTGGGTATTAGCGGAGTTTATTTTGGCGGAGTGGTAGCGGTGAATGTCTTCCGGAGTATTGCCGCAGACCAGAATATCCGTCATATCGCCCCCGTCCAAATGTCCTCCTTTAATTAATACGGACCGACAACCGTAAGTAAGGATATGCCGTCCGGCGTTTGCCATATCTTCTATGTCCCGGATAGGGATACCGGACAGTATTTCGGCTTCCGGCAGGTTGGGGGTCATTAAAGTGCAATGGGGGATTAAACGGTCACACATGGCATGCAACGCTTCGGGGGCTACCAAAGAGTAGCCGCTACTTGAGACTAAGACTGGATCGAAGACGACCGGGAAGCAGTTGGCTGATAAGAAATCCGCAATGACCGCTATGATGCTTTCGTCCGTCACCATTCCTATTTTCAAGGCATCTATTTGCATATCCTCGGTTATGGCCTGTATTTGTTCCTTGACAATTTGAGCCGGAACAGGATATATGTTTTTCACTCCGCATGTATTTTGTACGGTAACGGCTGTGACGATGCTGGCAGCATAGCATCCCAAAGCGGAAATCGTCTTGATGTCTGCCTGAATGCCGGCTCCTCCGCTACAATCGGAACCGGCGATGCTTAAAATGGTGGTATATTTCATTTGTATGTGCAAAAGTACGCGAATGTTTGGCTGCGTGCAAATAAAACAAAGAAAAAGAAGATGAAAATATCGTGTATATTTATGCATGGATTTAGAAAAATAGTTGTAATTTTGTGACTTAACTTATTCTCGTGAATATAGAACCATGGAAAGAAGTAATAATCATTTGGTAATTATGGCTGGTGGCATAGGTAGCCGCTTTTGGCCGATGAGTACTCCGGAGTGCCCGAAACAGTTTATCGATGTATTGGGATGCGGACGTACGTTGTTGCAATTGACTGCTGATCGTTTTAAAAGGATTTGTTTTCCGGAAAACATTTGGGTGGTGACGTCCGAAGCTTATGCGGATATTGTACGTGAACAGTTACCGGAAATTCCGGAATCTAACATATTGAAGGAACCTTGCCGAAGGAATACGGCGCCTTGCATTGCTTACGTGAGTTGGCGTATCAAAAAGTTGAATCCGAAAGCCAATGTGGTGGTCACACCGAGCGATCATATCGTCATGGATGTGGCTGAATTTGAACGTGTGATAACTTCCGGTTTGGTCTTTACCTCGGAGACGGACTCTATTTTGACTTTGGGAATGAAGCCGAACCGTCCGGAAACCGGATACGGATATATTCAGGCTGACTTGGGCTTTGCATCGGCACGTAACAAGGAGATTTATCGGGTGGATTCTTTTAAGGAAAAGCCTGATTTTGCCACGGCAAGCCGATATATCCAAAAGAATAATTATTTCTGGAATGCCGGAATATTCGTGTGGAACGTCAGCACGATTGTCAATGCTTTCCGTGTGTATCAGCCCGCTATCGCGCAGGTTTTCGAGCAGCTTATGCCCATATATGGCAGCGAGCAGGAACAGGAAGCCATCAACCGTGATTTCCCGAAATGTGAGAATATATCGGTGGATTATGCCATCATGGAGAAAGTGGAAGAGATATTCGTGCTTCCGGCCAACTTCGGATGGAGTGATTTAGGCACGTGGGGCTCTTTGCATGAGCATACGCCGCAAGATGCTTATGGTAATGCCTGTATCGGAAAGAACATTTCGGTGTATGACACGCATAACTGTATGATTCATACCACTCAGGAGAAAAAAGTCGTAATACAAGGTCTGGATGGTTTCATTGTGGCAGAAAAGAACGATACTTTGCTCATCTGCAAATTATCGGAAGAGCAACGCATCAAGCAGTTCAGCGAATGAGAGGAAATATACCCATGTGGAGAGACGGTGCAAAAGCTTCTTTTCACATGGGTTTTACAGGGGCAGATGAATCCGGGTTGAAGTGTGTAAATACGTCGCTGTGAGTTAAGACGTACTGATAGAAATCCTTGGCTTCCACTTCTTCCGGGATGAATCGTCCCACGGTGTATTCCAATGCTTCGGGGGCTTTTTCACAAGCAATTTTCAGAAAAGCAATGAATTCCTGATAACGGTTTTGCATCAGCGCGCAATAGGCCAAATAAGCGTATGCTTTTTGGCTTTCCTCGTCTTGTGAAGCATCGCGATTCAGCATATACAAGAAATGTTCCCTTGCCTTTTCGTACAGTTTGTTTTCCACTAAAGACAAGCCGACGAGGAAATGAGCCTCCGAGGGGTCTTCGTGGCTTTGGATAAACGTGTTGTAGCATTCGAGGGCTTCGTTTTCTCTCGCATTTTGCATCAGGATATGCCCTTTGTATAAGTCTGTGTCGTAATCCGGATTTATTTCTTTTATCTTGTCGATATATTCAAAGGCTTTGTCTGTATCATACAGCTTGCTGTACACATCCGAAAGGTTGGCATATATATGTTGCTGCTCCGGAGAGTAACTTTGGGATAATTCTTCTGCTTTAAGTAATTGGCTTAAAGCTTCGTCGTAGCGTTCAAGTGCGGAGAGGCACACCCCGTCGAAAAGATAGGGAATTTCATTGGACGGATGTTCCTTGAAATATCGGAGATAAAGTTGGTGGGCTTCATCGAGATTCTGTTGTTGAAGCAGGCTGTTGGCCTTCAGCAAAAGAGCTTGGGCGTCGTGCTCGTCTATGGCCAATGCAAAATCAGCCGTTTCCATGGTCTTGGAAAAGTCTTCGCATACGAAATAGGCTTCGCCCAATGAGTGCCATGCATTGAGGTTGTATGGGTTGATGTCCAACAAACTGTTTAATATCTCGATGGCTTCTTTCGGACGGTTGGAAGAGATGAGGTGGTCTGCCTTGAACTTCAAAAACTTCTCGTTGTCCGGTTCCATATCGAGTGCCCGTTGTCCCCATTGAGCTGCTTGTTCCAAATAGCCGTAATCCAAAAACAGTGTGGCCGTGTCGTATGCAAACAAAGCGGCATCTTCTTCTTCTGTTTCGGCTTTTTCGGACAGGTATGTGGTGGCTTCCTGTTCTTTTCCTTCGCGTAACAGCAATTCTGCGTTAAGGAATATGACTTCGCGGTCATTGGGATCCGTAATACAGTCGCGTATGGTTTTGGCACCTTCGATGTCACCGTTGAACATCTTTTGCCGGGCCAGAAAAATCAAAGGGTCGATGCTACCGGGGTGGATGTTCAGGGCGTATTGGATACACGCCATAGCTTTGTCCGTGTCGTTCTGCACGAGATAATACTCGGCGATGTCAGTCAGTTCGTCTGCTTCCAGATAAACCGACTGACCGCCTTGTAACATCTGCTCGTAAAGAGCCAGATTCTTTTTGAATTCTTCTTCTTGAAAATACGAGAGGTCTTCTGTCGACATGTTATTTGTTTTTCTTACTCCATGTGTCTTTCAGGCCTACGGTACGATTGAATACCAAATGTTCGGCAGTACTGTCCTTGTCCATCATGAAGTAACCGATGCGTTGGAACTGCAGATATTCAAGCGGCTTTTTGGTCGCTGCATATTTTTCCACATAACATTGGGGCAGGACTTTCAGTGACTCTGGGTTCAACAACTCACGGAAGTCGCGTTCTTCGGCTCCTGGGTTCTCTATGCTGAAAAGTCGGTCGTATAAGCGCACTTCGGCCGGTTGGCAATGTCCGCAACTCACCCAATGGAGCGTGCCTTTCACTTTCCTGTCCGAACCGGGCATGCCGCTTTTTGACATGGGGTCGTATTCACAGTAGACCTCCGTCACGTTTCCGTTTTCGTCTTTCTTGCATCCCGTACACTTTACGATGTAAGCGCTTTTCAGACGGACTTCATTGCCGGGAGTCAGGCGGAAGTATTTCTTGGGAGCATCTTCCATGAAGTCTTCGCGTTCTATCCACAGTTCTCGGCTAAACTCGATGATATGGCTTCCGTCAGCTTCATTTTCTGGATTATTTACGGTTTCAAGTTCTTCCACTTGCCCTTCCGGATAGTTGGTAATCACGAGCTTTACGGGATTAAGTACGGCCGAGACACGGGTTGCCCTCGCATTCAGGTCCTCACGTAGGGCTGCTTCCAACATGGCAAAGTCGTTCAGGGCATCGAACTTGGTGTAGCCGATCATATCGATAAATTTGCGGATGGCTTCAGGAGAGTAGCCACGGCGGCGGAACCCACAGAGGGTCGGCATTCGTGGGTCGTCCCATCCGTTTACCAGACCTTCTTTTACTAACGCAAGCAATTTGCGTTTGCTCATGACGGTATAGGTCAGGTTCAGACGGTTGAATTCTATCTGACGGGGACGGTGGTCTGCCAAGTCGTTTCCTTCTTTCAATTCGTCGATGAAGTGGTCATAGAGCGGACGGTGGGGGACAAACTCCAACGTACAGATGGAGTGGGTCACTCCTTCGAAATAATCGCTTTGCCCGTGCGCGAAGTCATACATCGGGTAGGCTTTCCACTTGCTGCCCGTGCGATGGTGCTCTTTGTTGATGATACGGTAAATGATGGGATCGCGGAAGTGCATGTTCGGGTTGGCCATGTCCAACTTGGCACGCAGCACCATGGAACCTTCTTCAGCCTCGCCGCTGTTCATCTTGTTAAACAGCTCTAGATTTTCTTCTATGGGACGGTCACGATAGGGACTCGGCGTACCGGGTTGCGTCGGTGTCCCCTTTTGTTCGGCAATCTGTTCGCTGCTTTGTTCGTCGATGTAGGCTTTGCCTTCTTTAATCAATCTGACGGCAAAGTCCCACAGTTGTTGGAAATAGTCTGAAGCATGATAGATTTTTCCCCATTTGAATCCCAACCACTGTATGTCTTCCTTGATGGCCTCTACGTATTCCGTGTCTTCCTTGATAGGGTTTGTGTCATCCAATCTTAGGTTACACACACCGCCGTATTTTTCCGCGATGCCGAAGTCCATACAAATCGCTTTTGCATGTCCGATATGTAGATACCCGTTAGGTTCCGGTGGAAAGCGGGTTTGCAGTCGTCCGTTGTTCTTGCCTGCCTTCAGGTCTTCCACCACTATTTCTTCTACGAAATTAAGTCCTTTCTTTTCTGATGATTCAGCATGAGTTGTTTCAGTCATAACCAATCTGTTTTGCGTAATTATCAATAATGCTTGCAAAGATACTATTAAAAAATGGAAATCACTTTCGTATTTCCTATAATAATAAGGTATAAGAAGAGTTTTTTAAAGAGAATAAAGTAAATGCTCTTTTTTATGCTAAGAAACATCCTTTTTTATTTGTGTAGTTGGCTAGAAAACCCGATATTTGCAAAAGTTATTCTGAAAACAATCTTTTTACCTTAAAAAAAACTAATACCTATATGAGATTATGGAAAGAGGATGTGTCGCGATGACACGTCCTCTTATTGGTATACTTAGCATGGGCGTACGCTATAGGGCGAAGTCCCGAATGAGTCCTGATAGTGGGAATCAGTGCTCCAACCTCTTTATGACCCCCAATTTTCACCAACCAACTATGGTTTTCGTTCTCATCGTAGTGCTCATGATGCGCTATTAAAGTGTGGCGAATATGTCTCTGCTAGTTATGTGTTCACGGTCGATATGGATTTGGAGAAATTCTTTGATACAGTCTGTCATAGTAAATTGATAGAAATTTTGTCGCGTACTATCAAAGACGGTCGTGCTATATCTCTTATTCATAAATATCTGAACTCCGGTGTATTTATAGGATGCAAGAAAGAGTAGAGTTCAGTCGGGGACCCTCAGGGTGGTTCATTGAGTCCCTTGTTAAGCAATATAATTCTTAATGAGTTAGGCAAGGAACCCGAAAAACGCGGGCATTTGTTCGTTCGGTATGCTGATGACTTGGTCATCTTTTGTGAAAGCCGTCGTTCCGCGCAGCGTACATTGGATAATCTGCTTCCCTTTATTGAAACGAAGCTTTTTTTAAAGGTGAATAAGGAGAAGCCCCATGTAGCTTATATACGTGACATCAAATTCCTTTCCTATATCTTTGGTCGTAGTAATGGCAAATGCCAATTCTACATTCATGGCGATAGTATCAAGAAGATGAAAAGTAAGATACGTGGGCTCACTAGCCGTAATAACGGTTGGGGCTACGAATATCGTAAACAACGTTTGATTTGGTATCCACTATTTTAAGTTGGCAAGTCATCTCACTGTACATAAGGTTTTGTCGGATGAACGTTTGCTCCGAGCCGGTTATCCTACTTTTAAGATGTACTGCCATCTGGGTTTAAAGGTTAATTAAGGAACCACCGTATTTCGGACGGCACGTCGGTGGTGTGAGAGGTCGTAGTGGGAATTAATCCCGTTCCTCCTACCCGATGTATATGTCGGTGCTTTTTGTATGGCGAGTAGAGGGCAGTTTGAGCTTTCGTATTCTGTTTTTAATGAATGTTGCGGGGCATTTTGTGTTTTTCGCTTTATGTTGTGTTGTTTCTCTCGTTGGGACCGGTGGCCTTTTATCCTATCCCATTTGTCAGAATGAAGTGCCTCCAAAAATTGGACGAGTTAAACATTATTTTCAGCATATTTGTTGCCTTTCGGGATGTGCCCCGTTTTTCTTCCGGATAATTCCTGGCTGCGGTTCCGAGTGTGTTGGCCCTTTCCCTGCGTGCTTGTCTTTTGCCTTTTCCGTCGGTCTCCATTTTGTGCGCCGGTTGTGAAACCGCTTTCAGCCGGGTGTGCTTTTCTGTTCGGTTGGGAGAGGCTGCGTGGTATACGGGATATAAACGTGCTGTTCGCGTTCCCTCCCGGGTTTATGGCTTTTCGTC